>UQOS01000001.1 GCA_900542735.1 uncultured Mycoplasmatota bacterium
ACTTCAATCATAATAAAAAGAAGTGTAATATTCAATCACATTTCTGTAATTAATTATTACACTTTTATAGTACCAAATAGAAAAATAATTTTCTCTTTTTAATAGCCCTCTTTTTTATTAATATCTACTATTTGGGGTTCACATCATTTGTGTAGTTTCCTTTTTTTATTATTCTGCTAAAAAGTTATTAGCTTTAAACTTAGAAATAATTTTATCTACAGATACACTTCCATTAATTCTAGAAGAAACTGTTTTTTCTACTCCATCATTATAAAATAAAACAGTAGGAGTACCACTAATACCAGTATCAGCAAATAATTCTTCTTTTTCTTTATCACTAATATGATCAGTATTAATGTATTTAATTTCAATTTTATAATCATTTGCTACTTGCGTAATTTTAGGTTTAAAACTAATACAAGCACTACAATCTGTTCTCATGACTTCTAGAATAAATGTTTCTTTATTTTTTAGTAATTCTTGATATTCTGTATAGCTAATTTCTTTCATATAACTTTTTCCACAACCAGTTAGCATCAAAGTACATATAAGTACTAACATTATCTTAATATATTTCTTCATATTACACCTCTTTCTAAGTATAGCATAAAATTACTAAATTTCAGAAAATTTTTCTTTTTTTCTTTAAACCTATGATATAATAATTCTAGAATAAAATAGGGAGGTAAATTATGATACTTCGAAAGCCATATGCCTTTTTAATTAAATACTTTCAAAAAATAAATATTCTATTATTACTATTAGTAGGATATGTTTTTTATAAAGATTTACAGATTTATAAGTTTGTAAAAGAATATTTAGCGACTAGTGTTTATAATCCTACCATTGATTCAATTAGTAACTATGCCAATTTTACTATTTATCTAGCCTTTATTTTAGTAATTATAATTTCTATTATTTTACTTTATTTACTTAGGCGTAAAGATAAACCATATGCTAGTTATGTTTATATTTTAGTAGTCAATTTCGTTACTTTATGCTTTTTCTTATACACTAAGAATTATTTTACCTATCAAGTAGTAAAAGGGTATAATTTAGTAGCTATTAAAGTAGTAAAAGATTTACATTTTATTTCTACATTACCATATTATCCTATGATTTTTATTCTAATTATTCGTTCCATTGGACTAGATTTAAAAAACTTTGGATTTCAAGAAGATAAAGAATTCATTGAAATTAATGAAGCTGACCGTGAAGAAGTAGAAGTACAAGTTGGATTCGATAAAGATAAATGGATTCGTAAAATTAAATATCATATTCGCTATTTTAAATATTTCTTTTTAGAACATACAATCCCACTAACGATTGTGTTTATCGTTGTTGCTTCTATTTTGGGCTATAACTTTTACCGTTACTTTTATGTAGAAAATAAAGTTTATAGTATGAATGAAGTTATTAAATCTAATAATTACTTATTAGAAGTGAATCGTACTTATTTAACTGATAAAGATTTTTCTGGTAATGTTGTTTCTGATAGTGGTATGTATTTTATTTTAGTAGATTTAAAAATTGAAAACTTACTTTCCATTTCTAGAGATTTTGATATCGAAAAAATGCTATTATTTATTGATAATAACTATTATGTTCCTACTACTAGATTTAATTCTTATTTTACAGATATGGGAAATTTATTTACTGGTAAAAGTTTAAAAGAAAAAGAAAAGACATCTTATCTACTAGTATATGAAGTGCCAAAGCCAAAAGAAAATGCTAATTTTTTATTAAAGTATCAAGATTTAAGTGGAAAGACAAGTAAATTAATTAGTGTTAAGATGAAGATACAAGATATTAGTACTTTTAAAGATAAGGGTAGTAGTAGTTTAAAGAATTTATTTACGATACCAATTAATCTTGATGAAAAAATGACTTTTCAATTAGACAGTTATGAACTTTTAGATAGTGTTAATTATACTTATCAACAGTGTAGTCCTAATAGTTGTCCTATTTATCAAGAAACTATTAATGCTGGAAATGGTAAAAAGGTTTTATATATAAAGGGTAGTTTTGGAGATAGTACTACAGATGAATTTCTTTCTTTTTTAAAAAAATATGCAAAGATCCAGTATACTGTAAATGGAGTAACATTACAGAAAAAATTAGACTTTGCTATTAATAAGAATTATTTAGGAAAATATATTTATCTATCAGTAGATGATGAGATATTAAATGCTGATTCTATTTACTTTATATTCACAATTAGAACATATCAATATTTTTATAAATTGAAAGGAGAGTAGTCATGAGTTTTTGGAAAAAGAATAAAAAAATAATGATATTAATATTAGTAGGAATTATATTAATATTATCAGGTACTTTATCTTGGAATCTTTATTTTTCTAAATTTAAAATATTTAAGGATAATGAAAAACTATTTTTAGAAACAGTAGAACGTTATTATAGTATGAATCCTAATTATTTACCTGAAAAAAATAGAACTAGAGAAATGACCCTTCAAAAACTATACGAAGAGCATCATATTAGTGATTTATATGTTCCTAAAACTAAAAAATTATGTGATAGTAATAGCTGGGTTAGGGTATACCAAGATGAAAATGGAAAAATTAGTTATACTACCTACCTAAAATGTGGTAAGTTTGAGTCAAATATCGATCATACAGGTCCAGAAATTACCTTAAATGGAGAAAGTGAAATAACACTTGCACTTGGTAGTACTTATCAAGAGCTTGGTGTTAGCAAAGTCTATGATAAAGTAGATGGCAACCTAAACCCAAGTGATGTCATAATTGATTCTAGCAGTTTAAATACTAATAAAGTCGGAAACTACAAAATCACTTATACCATTCGTGATAAATCTTATAACAAAACAGTAGTCACTAGAACGATAATTGTTGCTAAAAACTTAACAGATGTTGTAAAAGATGCAACCGATGAAACTAACTACTATAAAGGAAATGATGTTAAAAATAATTATTTATTATTTTCAGGAATGTTATTTCGAATTGTTAAAGCAAATGATGATGGCAGTATTATGATTATTAGTGATGAATCAGTTACTAACCTAAGAATCAATCATACAGATTATAAAAATTCTAATGTTGATACTTGGTTAAATAATGTGTATTTTAAAGCTTTACACAATACAGATGATTATTTAATAGATGCTACCTATTGTGTAGGAAACATTAATTCTCTAATAGATTATAATAATGAATGTGATACTAAAATTACATCTAAAGTTGGACTTCTTTCTATTGGTGATTATCAAAAAACAGTAGTAAATAATGATACTTATTTAGATAATGGTAATTACTATGCCTTATCTCATATGATTGGTAATAATTATGCTACCGTTCCAATCGAAAATGATACTATGTATGGCCTACGTTCTAGTATCTTAGGGGGGATTCGCCCAGTTCTTAATTTGAAAAGTAATTTATATATTGTATCAGGTAAAGGTACCAGTGATAGTCCTTATAAATTAGGAGATTATAATTATGGAGAAAAAAATGAAGAGATTCATGATCGACTAATTGGTGAATACTTAGAATATTCTGGCTTAACATTTAGAATTATTGGTGTGGATTCTAATAAAAATGTTAGATTGATTATGAGTAAGCCATGGGACGTAAAACCAAACAATGAACAATTAAAACTTTCTGTAGCTGAAGTTGATAACTTAGAATTTAATTTAACAGATACAAATAATCCAGGATATATTTTAAATCATAATGATATTGATTATATTAGTTCTAAATACATAGTAGATACTGATTATAGTATTCCTACTAATGATGAAAAATTATTGTATCAAGAATATTCTTCTAAAAAAATAAAAGCTAAAATTTTACTTCCTAAAACATATGAATTGTTTTCTTCAATTGGAAATGATGATATTAGTAGAAATACTGGCTTCTTATATATTGATAAATCAGTAAATGATAATATGATATTTATGGCAAATGGTAATAATGGATTAATGTATGAATTTAGTAAAGATACTTTTTATTCCTATAGTATTAAAGCTGTTATCACCATTAAAGGAAGTTTAAAAATATCAAGTGGTAATGGTACTGTCAATAAACCGTATATTATTAAGTAGTAAGTAGGTGAAAAAATGAAAAAGCATAAACGAAAATTACTATTTTTATTAATCTTTTTATTCATCACAATAGTTCTTTGTCTTTTCTTAATTTTTAAAATGTTTTTTATCAAAAAAAATAATAGTTTAGCTATGGAATTAGATTTTAATAGTAGAGTACAAACTTTAGAAAATTTTGATAGTGGTAGTTATCATAAGATTGGTTGGTTACAGGTACAGGGTACCAATATTGATTTTCCTATTTTAGATTCATCATCTTATGAAGCACTTGATTCTCTAGATTATTCATATGGTTGGCGTAGTCCTATTTATGTAACAGGGGAAAATCGTGAAGTATTAATAGGACATAATATTATTAATGTTTCTTCTACTCCTATGCTAACGAATGATAATTTAAAAAACTTTGAATCTTTATTATCTTTTAGTTATGCATCATTTGCGAAAGATAACTTATATATTCAATATACAAAAGATGGAAAAGATAGTATTTATTTGATATATGCAATTGGTTTTTATGATTATTATTATGATAGTGCAGAGAGTATGAAAGATAAAGAAGAAATAAAAAATTATATTCACAGTGCTAGAGAAAATAGTCTCTATGATTATGATGTGGATGTAAACGAAAATGATACTTTACTTTCTATTAAAACTTGTACAAGATATTTTGGAAATCAAGAAAAACAACAGTTTATTATTGATGCTAGAAAATTACGTGATGATGAAGAAATTATAAAGTATTCAGTAAAAACAAGTGATGTTTTTGAAAAGATAATGGTAGATCATACTCGAAAATCATGATGATATTAAATTATTTTGTTTCTTTATCAGAAAAAAGCAGATAAATATTTATTCCTTTATAAAACTATGCTATAATTATATCTATGATAAGGAGTACATAGAATATGGATAAAAAATTTTTAAAAAGAGGATTTTTATTAGTAATAATTGTGTGCTGTTTTACATCTGTATCTATTTATGCAGCTACGAATATTGGTGGAACTGTTGGAATTGTTGAAAAGAATGTATGTATTCCAACAGGAACAACAGTAGTAAAAGATGATGGTACAACAGTTTCAGCAACAGGAGCTTACCATATTAAATATACAAGTGAAAATTCCACAATGGTTGACTATAATAAGTTAACATTTACTGATATTGTGAATGGTCATGTTCCATATCCAGATGGAGTTAGTGAAAGTGATAAATCTAAATATCAGTTTGATAGTGAATATTATTCTAATAGCTGCTACGTTGGAAGCAATGGCAGTGTAGAAACTTGTCCTTCTTCTAGCCAAATATCAAAGTATGATATTTTTAATAAGTTTAATAATAAAAATTATAGTAATTATGTAACTTTTGTTTTAAACGAGTCAAATGGAAAATTTGATGTGTATATTAAAGACGCATTTAAGGACAAGCTATATGTTAGATATATTTCTTCTGGTAGAGCTTTGAATGAAAATGGTAAAAATAGTGCATCTAGTTATCTTGGAGAATTTTTAACGAGAAGTAATGTAAATAATGGTACCGAAAAGTTTTATGGATATAAAATTTCTAATGTTGATGGTAGTACTGATGGAAAAACTTTATTTCTTAATTTAGAATTTTATATTAAAGATGAAGAACCATGTAGTAATACTTATCTTGGAATGATAGGTATTGAACTTCCTAATGCAAATAATTATGAAATCTCAAACCCAGCTTTAGCAAATCCAGATTATTATGGTTGTAACCTTGTCAAAAGTTACGTTCCTAGTGGAATGTCTTCTAGTGAAATCAATAGTAATTTAACTCCATTAAAACAAGGCTATATTTCAGAATGTTATAATCAGAAAATTAGTTATAAAGACAAAGATAATCTAAAAAATTCTATTGTGACTAAATTTGAAAGATTAAAATCAATATTTAGTAATTATACCGGTAATAGTGATAGTTCTAAACTTACTTGTGAACAAAGTCATACCAAATCTAAGCTCACTTATTCTTATACTGGTAATTACTGGATGATGAATTGTTTTGAAAATTATACAGCAGAAGGAGATACTGCTAAACTTGTTAGTGCTGGTAGTGGTTTTGAATATCAGACAAAATATTCGGTTACTAGAACTTGTAGCATTTATCAAATATCAAAACCAAGTAAACCACCTCAATGCCATTATGACTGTGGACATGTCTGTTATTGGAATGAAAAGAGTGGCGTAAAATCAGGAACAGACGGTGGACCATCTGATGAATTTGATTCTTGTATTTCAGAATGTGATAATGGTAGTTATACACAGTCTTGCATTAATTCTTGTTACAATAAAGTTTATAAAAGTAAAAGAGATTTAAGCTTTACTGATAAGTTTTCTTATAGTGATAGCGAAAAATCTAATGTAGAAAGATTATCTAGCTGTACTACAAATCATAATAGACCAGGTGAATCAGCAACAGGTGGTTGTGGTGAGAACTATTGTGTTAGTGATTTCTGTAATAATCATGGCGGTTACTGTGTTAGTTGGTATAATGTTTATCCAAGCGGTTGTGTAGATGATCCTGATGCTGTTTATAATTCAAGTTTAGCTGCTTCTAAAAATGAACTTTTAAAATTAATACAAACACAAGAAAGTAGTATTAATCAAGGAAATTATACTTATAAAATAGCAGATTCTAGTCTAGTTACATCAGGTGGAAAAAATTATATTTATTCAGTTGATAGTACGAATGATCCAGCTTTAAATGTTAGTAGCAATGAAAAAGTTGTATCCAAAGATACTGTTACAACAGCTTTAGGTAATGATGGTGGTGAAAGTGTTTCTTTCAATCAAAGTTATACCAAAAGAAGTGATATCACAGTTAGTTTACCATTAGCTTATGTAAGCAAGGTAACTGGAACAGCAGTTTATCAAACAAATGAAAATTCTAATAAGAATTTTTATGTAGACAATTCTAAAAATAAACTTTTAACTTTATCAAATTTCAATAAAAACAGTTATTATAATGCTGGACATAAATATTTTACGAGTATTTGGTCTGAAAATTTAAATGTTTCAGTTGACTGTAATAATAATACAGTAAATTTATTTAGACAAGGTGATTATAATATTAAAGTTGCTAGTAGCAATGTTGGAATGGGAAATTTTTCTTCTGATATTCAATGCTATTATGGTGTTTATAATAATTATTATAAAGAAAAAGAAGATTTGTGTTCCTGCAACAATCCACCTTGCCCAACATCGTCACCTAATCAATCACCATCTTCAGTTGGAATTCAATATATTTTTAGACCTATTGATTTAACTGATGTATTCCCAAATAATCGTAATCCTAGATTTAATTGGACTGGTACTATTAATAAGAGTACTAATACTGCTACTGGTGCTGCCATTTTAAAAGAAAAATCTTTATATAATGATGCAGTGGATCCAGAAGCATTAACGAAAACAATTGAATCTAAAGGAGAATCTATTTATAATGTCACTACTGATTCTTCTGAAATTGACTATGAATTTGTTTTAACGAAAGAAAATATTAGAAATATTCGTTCTTATAATAAGCATGTTCGTGATTATAATGGCGATGGTGAGAAAAATTATCTAGATTATAATATGAGCTGTTATAAAAATAGTAGAGGACAGGAAGTATGTACTAGTAAATTCTTAGATAATATTAATGGTAACTCTGGTAGCGAAGAAAATTCTAATTTTATTACTTATAGCGTAGGCGGTTATGGTATGACAGAAAGAAAATCTATTGCGGGTTGTAATAATGCTATTAATGGTACCGAATGTGATACCATTAGTAAATAGGAGGAATGTATGAGTAAAGGTATGGCTTTAGTTGGTATCATTATCATTGGTGTTTTGACTTTATTTGTTGTAAATATTGTTCAAAACTACCAAACTGGTAATGAGTTAGATAACTATTTATTAGAAGAAACAACAGAAGCTGCTATGATAGATGCTGTTGATTTAGGTTATTATAGATCCAGTAATGGTGTACTTCGAATGGACCGTGAAAAGTTTGTAGAAAGCTTTGTAAGAAGATTTGCTGAAAATGTAAATAGAGACCGTAATTATAAGATTAGAATTTTAGATTTAAATGAAACACCACCAAAAGTAAGTGTGCAAATTGGTTCTAATACCGTTGCTACATTTGCTGGAGAAGATTTTGATATTGTCAATAAAATAGATGCTATTTTGGAAACAAAATATGAAGAAGATCGATTATTAAAGAATGTTAATGAATAAGAAAGGGGAAATGAAAAATGAAAGGAAATATTTCAATAACGATTAAAAAATTCTTTACTAATAAAAATACAGTTACAGTAGTAGGAATACTTCTTGGACTAGTAGTCTTATATGTTGGATATAATTACCGTATTAAATCAGCTATTAATCCAATTTCTGTTCCTTATGCAACACAGTCAATTCCTGCAAGAACTAAAATTACGAGTGATATGATAGGAAGTATTGAAGTACCACCTGCTATGATAAAAGGAAATGCCATTACTTCTGTATCTCAAATAGTTGGTAAATATACGAATGTAAATACTACCATTCCAAAAGGAAGTTTATTCTATGGAGGTAGTGTAGTATCTCAAAGTGATTTACCAGATTCTATTATTTATAATTATCCTGATGGTTATGTACTTGTTAATATGAGTGTTACAACATCTACTACTTATGGTAATAAAGTTTATCCAGGTAATTATATCGATATTTATCTAAAAGCAGTTAATAAGATTGATGAAGACAATATGACTAGTGACACTAAAGATAAGATTATGGTTGGTAAACTACTTCAAAATGTAAAAGTTTTAGATGTAGTAGATGCCAATGGTGATAGTGTATTTGAAGATCCTGAAAATGTTAAAACACCATCACAAGTTATCTTTGCAGTTCCTGAAGAATATCATATTTTACTTCGTAAAGCTATGTACTTAAGAACTTATGAAGTAACATTAATTCCAGTACCAACAGCAGAATCTACTAAAGAAAATCCTGGAGAAGTATCTATTGCTAATGAATCATTAAAAGATTTTATAAATAAAGTAACTGTATGGACTGACGATACAGTAACTCAATAATTAAAAGAATAAAAAGAATAATGGAGGGGCTTTAATGAAAGATAATATGTTTGAACAACTAGATTTTGGAGCTTTTAAAGAGTATATTGATAATGATGATATTACCGATATTTCTTATACCAATAATGGACAGATATGGTTGCGTTCTTTGGAAAAAGGTTCTTATCGTGTTGAAAATCCTAAGATTAATAATGCTACAGTTGAAAAGCTAGCGTTTCAGTGTTCTAATGTTATGGGGACAACTTTCAATAATGCGAGTCCCTTTCT
Source organism: uncultured Mycoplasmatota bacterium (assembly GCA_900542735.1). Lineage (GTDB taxonomy): Bacteria > Bacillota_I > Bacilli_A > RF39 > UBA660 > Alloscybalousia. The sequence continues at coordinate 9,420 of UQOS01000001.1, forward strand.
TGATGCTGAAAGTCCAGAGTTACGTCTTAACTTTGTACATGAGTCTATTGCTACTAATGGTATTGCGTTAGTTATTCGTAAAACACCAGCTAAGATTCGTCTTAAAGAAGAAAATTTATTAAAAGAAGACTATGTTACCAAAGATATTCATGACTTTTTAATCCAATGTGTATTAGGACACTGTAATATTATGGTATGTGGTGAAACTGGTAGTGGTAAGACAGAATTCGTTAAATATTTAGCGAGTCATACGAGAGAAAATGAAAAGATTATTACGATTGAGGATACTTTGGAACTTCACTTAGATAAGATTTATCCACATCGTGATATTGTAGCTATGAAAACCAATAATATAGCTTCTTACTCTGATGTATTAGTTACTTGTATGAGACAAAATCCCAAATGGATTTTATTATCAGAAGTTCGTAGTAGTGAAGCAGTAAGTGCTGTTCGTAACTCTATTTCATCAGGACATAATATTTTATCTACAATCCACTCTGATAAAGCTAGTGCTGTTCCACACAGAATGTATGCCTTAATGGAAACAGACTTAGATGTAGATCAGTTCTTAAATACGATTTATCGTTATATTCAATTAGCTGTTCATATCAAAGCTTACTATAGTGCTAAGTATGGAAAATTTCATCGTGAAATTGATGAAATTACGGAGTTTTATATTGATGAAGAAACAAATAAACCAGTTTATAATGTTTTATATCAAAAAACTATGACAGGAAAAGTAGTAAAAAAACAGCCTAGTGATCATTTACTTGAGTATTTAAGAGGACAAAATATTAATATAAATATGGATGCATTTAGTGATAATCCTAGTAGTACAGATCCTAGTGGAAAAGAAGAATTTAATCTAGATAGTATTATGGAAAATCAAAAAGAGGAAGTAGAAAGTAGTACGAATATTCCTACAACGCCTATTCAAAATACTACTTCTACACCAGTAAATCCAGTTCATATTCCAAGTAGTCCTATTAATATTCCAGATAATCAACTTTCTAGTGAAACAGGTATTAAAAATGTAACTCCATCAAATCAACAAGTAGTAAATCAAGTACCGCAACAACCTAGATTCTTTACTACTAATATCAATCAAGACCAAATAAACTCATAAAAGAGGTGATGAAAAAAATGGAATTAATTATTTTATTAATAATTGCTTTATTCATTATAATTTATAGACAATACCGTGGTCAAAATGTTTATAAATTTATAACGGAACAAGCAGGCGTCATTTATGATAAGTTTGCACCTTATTCCTTTAAAGTAGTTAGAGAGAAAACAAAAGAATTAGGGCAAGAATATACACCAAAACAATATATGATGCAAGTCGTTGTTTTCACTATTTTTGCTGGCGTTATTTCTTACTTATATTTTTATAATTTATTTATTTCTATTATCTATATTTTACTTGCCAATGCTTGTATTCCTTATTTAGCTTTTTTAAGATGTAAAAGAGTTTATAGTGAATTTATTTTTGAACAAGTACAAGTATATACTACTAATACAATTATGGAATTTGCTACTACACAAAGCTTTGTTAAAGCTCTAGAAGGAGTAGCTGCAAGTGGAGTATTAGAAGATCCTATTTTAAGTGATGTAAATATGATGATTTCTATGGCTTATGAAAATGGTAGTATTGATGAATCTGTAAATTATATGAGTAATAAGTATCCTTACTATATCGTAAAAAATATGCATCAGTTGTTCCTACAAATTACGAAAGAAGGTTCTAGAGATTCCGGAGAATCCTTAGAAAATATGCAACTTGATATCGATATGCTTGTTGAAAGTGTTTATCGTGATAGAATTGATAGAGCTAACTTCCATAAGTCTTTCTTAAAATATGGTGTTATGCTTTATCTAATGGTTATGTTAGTACAGTATTTACTTGGTAGAGAGACTTATATAGCGATTCTTGGTAATCCAATTATTTTAATTATTTTACATGGTATTATCTTGATTAATAGTTATTTTCTTCTAAAAGGAGAAAAATATTATAACGAGAATGTAGGTGCTGAATAGTGGAAGTAATTATTTGTGGAGCTTTAATTCTTGGAGTATTACTTTATAATAAGACAGTAGATGGTAAAAAATTTATTCAAGATAATCAAGCAGTATTTCAGTTATTAAAAGAAAGTGATTATGATTTTTTAGTAGCTGCTAAGTATGGAGAAAAAGTTGACCCTAATGTATTATTTAATAAAAGAATTAAAATGGCTTTTATCGTTATCGTCGTTTTTCTATTTATCTTTTTAACAGAACTTAGTGCAATTAATATTGTGTTATCTATTTTTGTTGGATACTTAGTTTTTAAATCTAATTACACTTCTTTAAAAAAGTATTATAAAAAACATTTACATGATATTGATATTATGCTTCCTTATTATTTAAAAGGATTAGAGATTTTAATTCAGCATTATACAGTTCCAGTTGCTCTTGCTAAATCAATTGAAGATGCTCCTGATATCTTTAAACCAGGTTTAAGAGATATGATAGCTAAGATTGATGCTGGTGATTCTTCTATTGATCCTTATATGGAATTTGCTAATGAATATCCTGTTAGGGATTCTATGAGAATGATGAGACTTTTATATCGTTTAGGACTTGGTAAACAAGAAGATAAACAAGAAAGATTATTAATGTTTTCTAGAACAGTTTCTAATTTACAAGCAAAAGCTAGGGAACAAAAATATAAAGAGAGATTAAATCATATGGAAAGTCAAACAATGGTTATGTTAGTAGCAACAGGTGCTGGTGTTATGGTACTGATTTTGATTTCTATGGTTTATATGTTTAGTAATATTTAAAATTAAAATAAAAAGTTATAGTTTGTGTTAAATGAACTATAGCTTTTTAATTTCTAATAAATAAACTGTTATTCTTATCTTGCATATATAATTCGTAATTATCGTTATTTTTAAGATATGAATATGCTCCTGATTTGTTTTCAATAATAAGAGTATTAAAATTATATTTTTCTAATAGATTAGGTTGATAGCCTTTTTCTATTTGACAGACATCTGAAAAATTACAGTTAATATAAATATCAGCTCTACTATCAATAAAGACTGGAATATCTTTATAAATTAAATAGCCACCTAGATTATAAGAATTATATAAAACTAAATTTTCTTTTTCTTTTAAATATTTAATCATATCATCTGATATTCTTTTAAAACTGTTGTTTGCTTGTGGAATCACGATAGTTATAGTTAATATAATAAAAACTAATACCACAAAGATAAAAATAGGGATAATATCTATTTTAAATTTTGATATCTGAAAGTAATTTGGAATAATACTAGTACTAACTATTAATAAATAGGGCATAAAGCGAGTAGATTTTATTGCTAGTAGAGTGAAAATACTAATTAGAAGAATAGTAAGAAGACTTAATTGTTTTCTATTTTTAAATAAAATATAGATAATACTTATTATAAATAGTAAATAGAAGATTCCATCTATACTGAATATATTTAGTCTTTGCCACTCATCAATACAAGATAACATTACTTTATATGTCATATTTTGATAAGGGTAAAAAATCATTTTTATTCCATTAGGATTTATCACAATAAATAATAGAGATAATACTAGCGTAGTTAAATATTTTTTTGATAATTCTTTATCTTTTCTTCTGATACTATCTAGTAAAAATATCCCATAAATAATATAACTAAGATTACTGCTTCCACCATGTATATTACTCCATAGAATAGAAATAATAGGAACTAAAAAAATTATTTTATTATTTTTTCTTTTTTGAATTTGAAATGCTATTAAAATTGTGACTGCAAACAATATATAACTAATTAAATGTGGTCTTGGTAATATCTTATTAGCAAGAATTAACATGGAAACTACTGCCCAAATAACGGTATAAAAAGGATACTTTATAAAATTTTCTTGATTTAGTTTCCATAATAGAAAACTAAGTATGATTAAAGAAAAAATAATATAAATAATAGCTCCATAGTTAGAAAAAAGATTTTGATATAGATAAATAATAACTTCAAATAGCCATTCATGAGAAATCCAAGTTAAATGATTATTCATTGCATAATAGGAAAATATTCCAGTATGTGGGATCTTATTATTATTTATGATATATTCTCCTGTTTTTAGATGCCAGTAGAAGTCATTTCCATAATTAAATAGAAAAATACTACACATAATAATAAAAGTAAAGGTTAAAAATAGGATTATATTTTTTTTATTTTTCATATTTATCACATACCATTCTTCTTATATATTAACATATATTTACAAAAAAACATTCAAAATACAAAAAAATATAGTAATGATTAAAAAATATGGTATAATAAATTATATAGAATAAAGGAGGAGATATTAATGAAAGAAGCAACTGGAGAATTAAATATGACTGTTGTTACAATTATCGCAATTGGAGCAATTATTGCATTCTTCTGGGTAATGTGGCCACAGATTAAAAATACTATTGGCAATACTTGGAATAGTGTTAGCAATGAAGGTGCTACTACTTGTGGAGAGCAGCAATATTGGGATGGACATAAATGTGTAAGTGCAAAATAATGTTTTTTTAGAAAAGTGGTGATAGTGTGAGAGATGCTATAAGTGGTGCAATGACACTACAAATTATCGTAATATTTATGATTATTATTAACTGTTATTTAGCTTTTAGTGTTAATTACACTAAAGCTTTTCGTGTTAAAAATGAAGTACGTAGTATTGTTGAAAAAAATGAGGGAATGACTTGCTCCGCTATATCACAGATTAATGATTTAATGTTAAAAAGTAATTATAAAATGAATACTCAATTTGAAAATTGGTGTAGTAATAATGGCTATACTGTAGCAAGATTAGATGCTGGTAGTTTTTGTTACAAATATAATAAAGTAGATGTAACAGGTACTTCCAATGATTTATCTACCTATAAAGGCGCTTATTATACAATAGCTACTTTTGTAAATGTAGATATTCCACTTGTTAATAATTTATTACCATTTGCAGGAAACTTATTTTTAGTAAAAGGAGAAACAGCTTTGATTTATTCGTCTGGTGCTGTTAGTGGATTACCAAGTGGTTGTTCCATTAGTGAATAGAATAGGGTGATGTTATGAACGTAATTATATCAAATGAAAGACAAGCAGAATTAGCAAATTTAGATATTGAAATTATTAAATCTATTCATGGTGTATTTGATGTAGATGAATTAATTCAAATGTTTTCTAATTTCTTTTTTGGAAGAATGATTTTAGATTTAACAGCATTAAAGAATTATCAAGATGTACGTAATCTTCAAAAATTATCTATGTCATTAGATGTAGAAAAGATTATTATTTTACTTCCTGATACTCCTGAATGTTTAGCACCACAGTTTTTATCAAAATTAATTTCTATGGGAATTTATAATTTCACTACTAATTTGGATGGAGTAAATTACTTACTAACAAATCCTAATACCTATCGTGATGTAGCACACTTACATCAAATTGATAGCACTCCTACTAGTAGTGAAACTGGTAGTACCGGTAGTGGTAATACAGTTATTAATAATATTGTATCTACTGGTACTTATATTTTAGGAATTAAAAATGTTACAGAACATTCTGGTGCTACTATGCTTACTTATATGTTAAAAAAAGAATTAAAAGATATGGGAAAAAGTGTATTAGCTATTGAAGTAGATAAAAAAGATTTTATGTATTTTAATGATAAAGAAATGATATCAGTAGATGCTAGTAATTTAGCAAATGAAGTATTAAGACACAAAGATGTTAATGTATTATTAATTGATTTAAATAAATGTGATAATATAGATGTATGTAATGAAGTACTGTACTTAATTGAACCATCTACTATTAAGTTAAATAAATTAATGAGAAGAGATAGAACTATTTTCAGTAAACTAGCAGGAAGAAAAATAGTTTTAGCACAAAGTATCTTATCTGATAGTGATATCAAAGAGTTTGAATATGAAGCTAATATTAAAATATTCTTTGTAATGCCACCATTAGATGAAAGAGAAAATAATTCAGAAGTACTACAGAATTTATTAAATCGAATAGGTATAATTAATTATTAGAATATGTAAAAAGTTGTCAATATTTTTACAATATATTGACTAAATTAGTATATTATTATATTATTTAGTTATAAATGAGGAGGAAGTTTATGTTAGATTTAGTACAAATTATGGCTACTTGTGAGCAACAAGATTTATTGCCAATTCTTAGATTTATTAGACAAGGAATTTTTCCAATTATTCAAATTGGCATTCCTATTTTATTAATCGTTATGGGATCAATTGATTTAGGAAAAGCCGTAATGTCAAGTGATGATAAAGAAATTAAGGGTGCAACTGGTAAATTAATTAAACGTGCTATTGCAGCAGTAGCAGTATTCTTTGTTACAACTATTGTAACACTATTAATGAATTTATTTACTACTAGTGATAGCGGAGTTGAAGGTACTGGAAGTTGGAAAGATTGCTGGAGAGAAGCCGGCAAATAAAAAAAATATGAATAATAGCAAAATATAGTTTTGCTATTATTTTTTTTATGTTATAATTATCTTGGATTATTGTGACTACAAGGAGTGTATTAAATATGAAACAAAACTTAAAAAAAGTATATATGTTTTTTTGCGTTTTTATAATTGGAATATTTTTAGTTATACCAACTGTTTATGCAAAAAATAAACAGTGGCCATCTATTAGTGAAGATAACATTTCAAAGATTATAGCAGATAGTCCTGATTATAGTTTGTACGTTTATAATGTTGGAAGTGCTTTAACGTTTAAATCTGATTATACTAGTGCAAGCAAATTTTATAGTAATAAATATTATGCTTTTGCTTATAATTCTAAAACTGATGATTTAAGGTTTGTGGATGCTACCACGCTTAATTTTATGCCAATTGATTCTACATATGATTGGGATCGAAGTGGAATTAATCAGTCTATAACATTTGGTACAAAATTAAAAGAAGATTTAGTTAAAAATAATCAGTTATCTTGTAATAATTTATATTTTCTTGATAGTGATGACAATCTCCGTATTTATTCTGATAATTCATTGACTGCTGATTTTTACTTTGATCCAGAAGATTATAGATTGTCGTTAATTAAAAGTACTGGAGTTACTGGAACACTTAAAACAGGAATTAATGATAGTCAATCATTAAAATGTGATGATTATTTATCAAAATTAAAAACAATTGCCAATAAGTATTATACTGAACAAGAAACTTCTTTTGATGAGTTACAAAAATTGAAAAATGGAACATTTGAACCTGGTACTGCTGTTAAAGCAAAAGAGTATTCTGATAAATTAGTTACATTAATGGATTCAACTATAAATGGATTAGATGCGTTAAATTTAACTACTGATTCTACAGGAAATGGTTTTTACATTGGTAATTGCACAGGCAGTGGTTCTTTAAGTGCTGAATATACTAGACTTAAAAATTCTTTAACTTCAGCTCAAAGCCTTGTTAATACTTGGTCAAAGACTTTAAATGGTAAATTAAAAGCAGTAGATGCTAATGGTAATAACTCTGTTTATGATAAAGATCGTGAAGCCATTAGCTCAATAAATAATTCTTTAGATGTTCTTGAAGTAAAATGGCATGATTATCTTACTAAAATTGATACCGGAAAAAAAGTTGATGATGAATCTTGTGAAGGTTTATTAGGGCAAGATTTACTTGATGATATTTCAACAGTATTTACTTGGATTAAAATAACAGTCCCAATTTTATTAATTCTATTAGGTAGTATAGATTTTGGAAAAGCTGTTTTATCAGACGACCAACAAGAATTAAAAAAAGCTACTAGCAAATTCATAAAACGATGCATAATAGCAGTGGCAATTTTCTTTATTCCAACTATTATTATGTATTTGATAAGTTTTATAGATAAAATTGCTGATGTATCTTGTGATGTAAGGATATGGTGATGATATGAATAATTTGTTTTTTATGGGTGTATCACGTGGATTAGTTTGGAATACAGTTAGATCATTATTTGGTACTTTGGATTCCATTGCATATACTCTGTTTTCTTGGGTTATGCAGCTTATTTTTGATATAGCTGAAGTTAGTACTAGTGATGCTTTTAATAACTTTTATGGTGAAATTCAATCACGAATTTATGCTGTTCTAGCTATATTTATGTTATTTAAAGTAACTATTTCAATGCTTACTTATTTAGTAAACCCTGATAGTATTACCGATAAAAGCAATGGAATAGGGAAGCTATCTACTAGAATTATAGTATCATTGGTAATGTTAATTGCATTTCCATATGCTTTTCAATTTCTTAATAGAGTTCAACCTCATGTATTAGAAGCACTTCCAAGAGTTATTCTAGGAACGCAGCCTTCTTCTTATTCGGATTTGGGAAGTCAAATGGAAAATGCTGGTCAAAATATAGCTTTTCAAACTTATAATGGCGTATTTTTCAATACCAATTGTGCTGATAAAGAAGCACAGGTAGGGGTAAGTAATGGAAACCCTTGTTTTCAATATGAAAATTCAGTTCAAGGTGCAGTTGATCATTTAAATGATCCAGCTGATGGTGATAATAATTCATATAAATATGATTATATGCCACTTATTGGTTTTGTAGTAGCTATTGTTATGACTTTAATATTATTGGGTTATTGTGTTGATATAGCTGTTCGTGTATTCAAACTTATAATTCTGCAATTAATAGCACCAATTCCTATTATCAGTTATGTTGATCCAAAAGCTTCTAAAGATGGAGCATTTAATAAATGGATTAAAATGGTTATTAGTGTATGGGCTGACTTGTTTATTAAATTAGGTATTATTTACTTCATAATGTTAGTAATATCAGAATTATTTACAAGTGGGGCAATACTAAATTTAACTAATAACTTATTTGGTGATAGCTATTTTAGAGGTGGCTTGGTAACACTCGCTTTAATTGTTGGTTTATTATTCTTTGCTAAAGATGCTCCTAAATTTATATGTGATGCCATGGGTATTAAAATGGGAGAAAATGGTAAATTATTTGGCGGTTTAGGTAAAATTATGTCAGCTGGAGCAATTGCAGCTGGTACAGTTGGTGCAGGTATTGCTTCTGGTAGAGCTAGTTATTTGGCAGATCAAGCTAATGGGAAAAAATTTAATGTTGCCCGTGCCTTTAAAAATGTTGGTGCTGGATTTTTAGGCGCTGCAGCTGGTGGTATTACTGGTATGAATGCTGCCGTTAATGCGAAAGACCATAATACTAAAGCAGTTATGGATGCTATGGCAAAACGTAATGCCACTGCTTTAGCTGCTGGTTCGTCGGGTTCAACATTCTTTGGAAGAATGGGATCAACTCTTATGGGCTTGACTACTGGTGAAACTTTAGCAGCAATTGGAAAAAGAGAAATTTCAGATTTAGAAGCAAAAAAATCTGCATTAGAAACTGTTAAATCTCGTGTTAGTGGTGAAATGGTTAAACAAGATTGGACATGGGGAAAAAGTGGCTTTACAATGAAAGATGCTAATGGAGAGGATCTGGATATGAAGGCAAACTATAAATCTTTTATGGCTACTAAAAATGCTGCTGCATCTGCGGGAAAGGATAAATTTAAATATACTTTTAAAGTAACTGATTCTTCCGGTGTTACGCATGATGTTACAAAAGAAATTACTATGCAACAAGCTAATATGCAAGAAGGATTTATACTTAAGAATAATGAGGATGATTATATTGTTCAGCACATAAATGGTACTGTTAAAACTGATAAAGTGGATAAAACTCTTATGGCCGATATTCAAAATGCAGAAAAAATTACAGATGTTTCTATTACGAACAGAAGTTCAATTACAGATAATATAGATAAATTTGGTGTTCAAATCATGGATGCTAAACGTGAAAATGCTAAGAAAGAAGCTAATGACAGATTTAGTGGTACTGGAAAATAGAATAGAAAGGAATGTGTGATATATAGTGAATGAAAATTATTTAATCCCTGCTAATACAAAAAGGGGACAATTGATACTTGGATTTTTTACTCCTATTGATTTAATTATATTTTTATCAGGATTAGGTACTACTTTATTGTTAGTAGCAATACTTCCTATGGACATTACTTGGGTAGCAATACTTGCTATTATGCCTGGAATTATTTGTGCACTACTTGTAGCACCTGTTGCCTATTACCATAACGTTAGGCAATTGATCATAGAAATATATCAGTATTTTACTAGGAGAAGAAATTATGTATGGAAGGGTTGGTGTTTTTTAGATGAATCAGAATCTAAATCAAAGTAAATGGACTGAAGATTGGATTAATATTCAATCTATTACAAATGGTATGATAGTATTACCTAATCAAGATAAAGTATCAGGAGTTAAGATTACTCCTCGTAATATCTTTATTCTTGATGAAGATAGTCAAGCAAATGTGTTAATAGCTTTAAAAAACTTTTATAATACGATAGATTATGAGTTTTGGTTGGTAGTTGCTGATAGACCTGTTGATATTTCAGTATATCTATCTCAACTTCAACTTCAATATCAAAATCAACAAAATCCACAGATTCGTAAACTTTTGAATCAAGATATTCAAAAGGGTAATTACTTTATGAATAATAATGTTGTTGATACAGAGTATTTCATTTTATTTAAAGAAAGAAATGTTGATTTACTTCAAAAGAAAGTTCGTTCATTAATTAGTGGACTTTCAACAGCTGGTTTAATAGCAAGTCAAACAAATAATGAAGATTTAAGAATTATATTAGATAATTTCTTAAATGGTGGTTCTACTACCACATTTGGGACGGTGATGCCTCTATGAGTATTTTTAAATCAGAAGTAGCTCCTAAAGGACTACAATTTAATGCAGGAGATTTTGTTATTAGTGGTAAATATGCAACTATTTTAACAGTTGTTTCTTACCCTAAATATATTTACCCTGGTTATTTATCTTCTTTAACTAGTATGTCTGGTGTTAAGGTGGTAGCAAAACATATTCCAATTCCTTTTTCTACAATGTCTAAGATGATTAATAAGCAAATTGCTGATTTAAAGACTAGATATCAAGATGAAAGAGATAATACTGTTCGTGAAAGAATTAGACAAGATTATGAATCATTAGAATCTTTTATTACTATGCTTGCTGGTAGCCAAGCTAAGATTTTTGATTATCAAATGCACATTATGATTACTGCAGATTCTAAAGAAGATTTAGAGTTAAAGAAAATAAATGTTAAAAACTATTTAGATGCTATGGAAATGAGAGGAATTTCTCTTAGATTTGAACAAGAGAAAGTATTAAAATCAATCGTACCAATCTTCCCTAAACAAGATATTGAAAATCGTATTGGTACACCAATTCCATCTCCTACAATAGCTGCAATGTATCCATTTATTTTTGATAGTATTAAAGACCCTGGATTATCTACTTTATTAGGTGTTGATTTTTCGGGAGGAGTTATTTTATTTAACCAATTCTTATATCAAATCAAAAAAGAAAATAACCGTAATAATGCTAACATGATTATACTTGGTACATCTGGTAGTGGTAAATCAACAGCAGCTAAATTATTAGTTAGAAGTCATATTAGAAATGGTTATCAAATTGTTGCCATCGACCCTGAAAATGAACTTTATGAAATGGCTAATAGCTATGGAGGAGAGTCTATCGATTTGGGTAAAGGTGGAGAATATGGTATGGTTAATCCACTTCAAATCGTAATTGATGCTGATGAAGAAGAAATAGCTCAAGGATTAGGTTATACAGTATTAACTAGAACACTTCAATTTTTAAAAGGTTTTATGAGATATTATGATCCTTCTATTGAAGAAGATGTTCTAACAATGTTTAGTGAAATTGTACAAGATACATATCGTAGATTTGGAATTGATTTTAATAGTAATTTCTATAATTATGGCCCTAATGATTATCCAACATTTTCAGATGTTTATGAAACCATTAAAGGTAGATTATTATCTATGACAGATCAAACTCAAGAACGTGCAATTATGGAAAAACTTGAATTAAAGATTAGACCATTAACACAAGAATTAAAATATTATTTTGATGGTCATACGACAATTAATCCTAATACAGATTTTATTGTATTTAATATTAAAGAGTTAATGAATTCGGCTGATAATATTCGTAATGCTTTATTCTTTAATATATTAAAGTATGCTTGGGGATTATGTTTAGATACTGGTATTAATACTTGTTTCTATGTAGATGAAGCTCATGTGTTATTATCTGCTAATAATGCACTTGGTGCTGAATTCTTAGCACAAGTACAGCGTCGTGCTCGTAAATATAATACAGGTTCTATTATTATTACACAACAACCTAGTGACTTTGCAGCTCCTAATTTAATTATGCATGGTAAGGCAATATTTGATAATGCTTCTTACTATTTAATAATGGGACTTAAAAAACAAGCTGTTGATGATTTAGGAATGTTAATTGATTTAAATGATAATGAAAAAGAAAGCATTAAACGTTATTCTCAAGGAGAAGCCTTATTCGTTTGTGGAAATAGACGTATGAGAATTAATGTTGTAGTTACTCCAGAAGAATTAGAATCTTTTGGATCAGGCGGAGGATTATAGAATACTAGAAGTAAGGTAGGTGATAGGCATGGGCGAAGATGAAAATTTACAAAAAGACATGAAAAAGCAAGATGAACAGGATGCAAGTAAAAAAGCACTTAAAACTGGTGCTAAAGCAGCGGCTAATGCCTATCTTGGGCCAGCTGGTGGAAAAGCAGTAGATCTTGCCAGTAAAACAAAACTTGGTGATAATATTTTAAATAAAGGAGCTGAATCTATAAATAAAAAAGCTCCTAAAATTGGAAAAATTGCCAATGCTGCCAATAAAAGTGGGGCTTTAGATGTAGCTGATAAAGCAGTAGATGCTACCAGTGGTGGCGTTGATAGCCTTGGTAAAGATACATTAGGTAATAGCAATAATGCTCTTCAAGGTAATTCAAACTTAAATATGTCAAAATCTAATTTTTCTCCTTTCGGAAGAAAAAATTCAACTCAATCTACTGAAAATTTCGACCAAATAGATAGTTCTTTTGATAATGATTATTCCAGTAAAATATTTAAATTTATAAAGGGACATTGGACTAAAATCATTCCTATTATTGGTGGATTCTTTTTACTGCTTATACTTTTGATAGTGATTATTGTTGTTACCTTAGGACCTATTACTGGGGTTTTAAACTTTTTTTCTGGAATAAAGGATACTATTGTTGGTTTTTTTTCACAAGATGAAGAAGATTTAATGGATGATTACTATAATAAACTAGAAGAAACACAAACTGATATTAGAAATAATTTAGGACTTTGTGTTGATGTTAACTTAATTACAGCAGCTTTGACTGTCAATATTAAAGCAGAAGATTTTTTAAATAACGGTGAAAAAATAGATACAGATGAAATTAATAATGATAATTATAATTCAGATGATCCTAATAGTGAGGCATCTATTTCTGTTGATTATAAACGAATGAAGAAACAAATAAAACTTCTTGCTAATATGCAGATAATGACTAATAAATATGAAAAAAGTAGTGAGTGTGCAGATAATGAAAGCACTACTTTAATTACTGAAGGCGATAAAGATAGTTCTACAAAAGAATTAATTGCTAGTCATGATGATGATAGTATTTTTGAATTTTTTAAAAAAAAGTCAAATAAGGAAAAAAATTATATATATTATAAATATACTCCTGCCTGTCAAATTACTACTGTTGGTAATACAACAGTAAAATCTTATCCTACTAATGTTAATTTACCTGAAGATACAAAGGAAACCAGCATTGGTGACTTAAGTACAATGGAAGATTCTGTGTTCTACTGGAATTTAGTTAACAGTTTTATACCAGATTACTATGCTGATTATTTACCAGAATCAGAACCTAAAAAAACAGAGGCAATTAAAAAAATAGCTGAAGATATCTATCTGTTATATCAAGATATGGGACCTAGCCAAAGTTGTAGTATGGATTATAACTTTATATGTCGTAGTGATGAAGGATCTAATTATTATAGTGGTACTACTGGAAATGCAACGGCTTCTAGAACAGAATTTATGAATAATATTTCACCTGTTGCGATTTCTGAAATGACTCGTACTGGTGTTTATGCATCAGTTACTATGGCACAGGCTGCTTTGGAAAGTGCCAATGGTGGTAGTGGTCTTAGTACTAAATATGCTAATTATTATGGTATGACAGCAGGAACTTGTGCTCCAAAAGCAGCACCAAGTGGTGTTAGTGGAACAGTATATCGTAGTGGTGAAGGTGGTAATACTTGTAGTGGTAATAGTTTCTGGGATGGTACAGTAGTAGCTATGTGTAATTCTAGTGGAAAAGACTGTCAATGGTATCGTGTATATGATTCTTTTGAAAATTCTACTAGAGACCATTCTAGATTATTATCAGATAAATATAACTGTAATGTATATGGCTCAAATTCTGAACAACTACAATGTATTAAAGACCATGGATACGCAACGGATCCTAATTACGTTAGTAAAATTTTAAATGTAATTAAAACTTATAATTTATCTCAATATGATATTGGTACGTGGGACGGAACTACTACTAGTTACGATAGTCCTACCTATAATAATAAAATCTGTTATAATGGTGGTTCAACAAATTCAGGAACCTTCACTAGTTGGAAACAATATGATAGTCAATGGTCTAATGTTAGATTAGGAAATAAGACAGTAGGAAAAATTGGGTGTGCTATGACATCAGTAGCAATTCAAATTATGCGTTCTGGTAGTCCTCTTTCTATAGAAGAATTTAACCCTGGAACATTTGCACAAGCACTTACAAAAGCTGGAGGATTTGATGCAGCTGGTAATATTGCATGGTCTGCTGTAGAAAGAATAGCCCCTAATTTTAAATTTGTGGATAGGGTAAACCATCGTCCAAGTTTACAAGAATTAAATAACTTAGTATCTCAAGGTTATTACGTTATTTTAAATGTAAAATACGGTAGACACTGGGTAGCAATTGATAGTGTTGATGTTGCCAACAATAAAATATATATGTTTGACCCTGGTTCACCTGGAACAGAAGTAGGGGAAACCTATGGACTTAATTCCATTCAAAGATATGTTTATTATAGGAGGGTGTAATGACAAAATCTAATAAGATTATTTTAGGAATACTTGCTGGTTATTTAGTAATTATGCTTATTATCTTTTTACCTGGATACTTAAAAAATAAACATGACAAAATATATATATTATCTGATACTTTTGTGAAAATAAAATATGAAAATGGTAAATGGAGTAATATTACAGATAACGATGATTATAAATTAAAAGAATTTGAGATTTATGATGGAGAAAGTTATAAAGGTAAATATAAACTACTATTTACTAACCGTTTTTATCTATATGATAATGGAAAAGATGTTAGCTATACGGGGCCACTTTTTGCATATTCTAGTAATATAGGATTTAGTGTAAAAGCTTTTGCTAGTAATGATGAAGTATTAGAAGATGATAAAATATATATTAGTGATCTTCTTACTTCTTTAGGATTAGATACTACTTATGAATTTGATTTATTTCAAAGACAAACTATTGATGTAGATAATGATGGAAACTTAGAAAAAGTCTATTCTATTAGTAACTTTTATACAGAAAGTATAGCTACTAAAGTATTTTCCATTGTCTTTATGGTAAAAGATAATAAAAACTATGTAATAGAAAAAGTAATTACTACCCCTGATAAAATTTATGACGAAGCTAGTTTTATAATAAAACAAGTAATAGATATCAAGAATGATAATAAATTAGAATTATTGCTTACTAAGAATTATTATAGTAGACCACAAGATGAATGTGCTTTACTATATGATTTATCAGGAAAAAGAAAGCTAATCCATAATTTTTGTGAATAAATAAAAAATATCTGTTATAATGAATATAAGTAATTGGAGTGATAATACTATGAAATTAAAATTTAAAGCTGATGCAAGTGATGTATTAATATTTATTATTTTTGCTATCTTTTTATTTTATATAGTTTGTTTAGGTATTTTAAACTTTCCTGAACTTGCTAGTACTGGACATTTTTATGGACTTAATCCATTTCCAGCTTTAGCTCCTAGTAGAGTTTTAACTACTTTAGTATTTTATTTTTTGTTTTTAGGGGCTATTTTTATGTCGGTATCTTCTTACTTTTTTGAAAGAGAAAGTGGCTTTGGTTTTTCAACAGAAAAATCTTCTAAAGGATATAGTCATTGGGCAAAAGAAAAGGAAATAAAAGAAGATAAAGGTGTAGCTATGGTAAGACCTGGTGATGAAACATCAGATGTAGCTGGTATTCCTTTAATTATTAAAAAGGATGAAGTTTGGGTAGATAACGGTGAATACCATTCTTTAGTAATTGGTGCTACTGGATCTGGTAAAACGCAAACGGTTATCTTTCCAACAGTTGAAGTTTTAGCTAAGAAAAAAGAATCTATGATTATTACTGACCCTAAAGGTGAAATCTATGAAAAAACTTCTAATATGCTTCGTGAAAAAGGGTACAATGTTTTAATTTTAAATTTCCGTGATCCACAAGAAGGTAATTCATGGAATCCATTATCACTACCATATCATATGTATAAATCAGGTAATCAAGATAAAGCAATCGAATTACTAGATGACCTTGCTGCTAATATTTTGTATGAAGAAAAATCAGGAAATGCTGATCCGTTCTGGGAAAAAACATCAGCTGACTATTTTTCAGGATTATCTTTAGCACTATTTGATGATGCAGATGAAAGTCAAATTAACTTAAATAGTATCAGCTTAATGACCACTGTTGGTGAAGAAAAGTTTGGCGGATCTACTTATATGAAAGAATACTTTAGTATGATGGATCCAAGTGGTGCAGCTTATACTAATGCTAGTGGTACTATTATGGCTCCTAGTGAAACAAAAGGATCTATTATTTCTGTATTTAAACAAAAGATTAAGTTATTTGCTACTCGTGAAAACTTATCAGAAATGTTAAGCCATAGTGACTTTGAATTATCTTCTATTGGTGAAAAACCTACAGCATTATTCATCGTTATTCAAGATGAAAAGAAAACTTATCACTCATTAGTTACCATTCTTTTAAAGCAATGTTATGAAACATTAATTGCTACTGCTCAAAAACATGGCGGTAAACTTCCAGTTAGAACGAACTTCTTACTAGATGAGTTTGCAAATATGCCACCGTTAAAAGATATTACGACTATGATTACTGCAGCTCGTAGCCGTCAAATTCGTTTTACTATGATTATCCAAAACTTTGCTCAGCTTGACCAAGTTTATGGTAAAGAAAATGCAGAAACCATTAAAGGTAACTGTGGTAATACAATTTATCTAATTACAACAGAGTTAAAGGCACTAGAAGAAATTTCTAAGATGTGTGGGGAAGTAAAATCTAAAAAAGATGATAAAACTGCTTCCACTCCATTAGTTACGATTAGTGACTTACAGCGTATGAAACAATTTGAAGTTATCATTCTTCGTATGAGAAAAAATCCTTTTAAGACTAAATTTGTTCCTTATTATCAGATGGAATTCGGTAAAAAGTATACAAAAGCCGATTATCCACACCGTGAAAAACAAGAAGTCCATACTTTTGATTTAAGAGAATATGTAAAACAAAAGAAAAAAGAAAAATTAATGCAGATGATGAATGATCCTACTAGTGGTGGAAATAATGGTATGATGGGTGGAATGCCTGGAGGTATGCCAAATGGAATGTTTGGTGGAATGCCTAATAATATGCCTGGTGGCATGATGGCTCCTAATAGACCTAATCCTATGAATAATAGTATGATGAGTGGTAATGGTATAATATCAAATAATAATCCTAAACCTATAAATGGTGGTTTAAACGTAGATGACATTATTAAGAAAATTGATGCTAAGATTGCTGAAATTGAAGAAGAAGAAAAGAAACAGAAAGAAGAGCAAGAAAAATTATCAGTTACTACTATGAATCCAGTAGAAAAGAAAGAAAGTGTTTCTGATATTCCTAATAAAGAACCAGTTACTCCAGTTTCTACTATTTCTAATCCAAGTGAAGAAATAAAAATGGAACCAGTTATTTCTCCTATAAAAGAAGAAGTAAAACCACAGGATACTGTAGTAGAAAAGAAACCATTTACAATTGATGATTTATTACGTACAAATTCTACTGGTATGGTTACGCCTTCTAAGAAAGTAGAAGATATTCCATTAAAGGAAACTCCTAAAATAGAAGAAAATAAAAAGAAAGAAGAAGTAAAACCAATTATTCATGAAGATAAAATACCAGAAAATGTAAATACTATTAGTGATGATCAATTCTTTGATGATTTCTTCGATGATTAGAGACAAGCAAGTTACCTGTTAACTTGTTTTTTCTTTTGCATATAATATAGTGGAGTTGATTATATGTATGATTCTATTGATATTAATGAAATAGATCAAATTCATATCACTTCTCTTAATACACACGACAGTAATCAACGAGTATTAATTGATATTAGAGATAAATATGAATATATTTTAGGTAGTATTAAAAATGCTGTTAATATTCCTTATAATTATTTAGCCGTTATACCAGAAAACTATCTGAATTTAACATCGACTTACTATATATTCTGTTCTTCAGGTAGTAAAAGCAGAAAACTATGTATTCATTTAAAACAATTAGGTTACCATGTGATTGATTTAATAGGTGGGTATGAACATTATCATAAACATGACTAAATTGTCAGAAAAATCATGATATCTTTACTAGTCATGTTTTTGTATTATGATAGATTTAGGTATACTAGACTTGTTAGTACTATTCAAATTCATGAGGAAGATTAATATTTAAATGCTTTTTATATGAAAATAATGAGTTTTTAGTAATTTTTTTAACTTTTTTATAGTTTTTGTAAGTATTTTCGAAAGTTTTCTAAATAATATTAATAGGTTAACCGATTAATTTTTAAAATTTAGAGAATTGGAGGATTTATGTCAATAAATACAAAACTAAAAAAAGTAAATGTTATGAATGATGCAGTAGCAAAAGCATTTTTAAGAAGTAAAGAAGCTAGAATGATAGTAGCATCATTTTTAAGTGAAGTAACAGGAATAGATAAGAGTGTGCTAATGAATGCAACCTATACAGGAGGAGAGATTCCTAAAAGAAGAAATTACGAAAAGAATAAAGAATCAGATATTATGATTTTAATAGATGAATTAAATCGTATTATAATAGAAGTAAATCAATTTAATACAGAGAATTTATATAGAAAAAATACAGAATATGCAATGGCAAGTATTTTAGAAATGACTAAAAGGAAAAGTAAAAGAGACGGGAAAGGTAATATACAGTACCCTAAAGTAATATTAGTAAGTTTAGATAACTTTAATAGTTTTCATACGAAAAGACCAATCTTAACTTTTTTACCAAGAGATGAAGAAGGTCATATAGAAAATGATTTATATCAATCGATTCATATAATACTTGATAATGCAGTTAACAATGAGTATAATAAAGATATACCTGAAGAAGTGATAAAGTTCGCAAAACTATTAAAAGCAAAGAGTATAGATGAATTAGTAGAAGAGTTTGAGGGAGATGAAGAATATATGGAAGCAGTAGGAAAATTAGAAGAATTAGTAATGGATCCTGATTTTGCTGGAGCATATGATAAAGGAGCAAAAACCGAATGGTTATTAGAAGATATGCGTTTGACTGGTAGAAATGAGGGAAAAACAGAGAGAAATATAGAAATAGCTAAAAATATGCTTCAAGATACAGATGATTATGGGCTAATAGCTAAATATACTGGTTTATCTATAGAAGAAGTAGAAAGTTTAGTAGAAAATAAGAAGGTATATAGTCGTAAGAAATAAATATTGATTTCTATAGATTTCAATTTAAAAAAGTGCAAAAAAACTTTATTTCTTTTTTATTATGTGCTATAATCATCAAGAAACTTATGTAGGAAGTGATTTTTATGAAAAAAAGAAATATTGCGATTATTGCACACGTTGACCATGGTAAGACTACTTTGGTTGATCAAATTTTAAAATCAAGTGGAACTTTTAGAGAAAATGAAGATGTTTCTCAAATTTCAATGGATTCTAATCAACTAGAAAAAGAAAGAGGAATCACAATTTTAGCAAAAACTACAGCTATTAACTATAAAGACTATCGTATTAACATTATGGATACTCCAGGACATGCTGATTTTGGTGGAGAAGTAGAGCGTATTATGAATATGGTAGATGGTGTTTTACTAGTTGTTGATGCTTATGAAGGTACTATGCCTCAAACAAGATTTGTATTAAAGAAAGCATTAGAAGCTGGCGTAAAACCATTAGTAGTTATTAATAAAGTAGATAAACCTAGTGCTAGAGTTACTCAAGTAGTAGATGAAGTATTAGATCTATTTATTGAACTTGGTGCAGATGATGACCAATTAGATTTTAAAGTAGTATATGCTAGTGCTATTAACGGAACTTGTAGTTTAGATCCTGATGTCAATACACAAACTCCAGGTTTTAATGAACTATTAGATTTAATTATTGACGAAATTCCTGCTCCAACTGGTAGTAATGATGAGAAATTACAATTCCAACCTGCACTTCTTGACTATAATGAATTTGTTGGTAGAATTGGAATTGGTAGAGTTCATAATGGAAAAATTAAAGTTGGACAAATGGTATCATGTATTCGTTTAGATGGTAGTGTTAAAAACTTTAGAATTCAAAAACTATTTGGTTTCTTAGGAATGAAGAGATTAGAAATTGAAGAAGCAGAAGCTGGAGATATTATCGCTATTGCAGGTCTTGCTGATATATCTGTTGGTGAAACAATCTGTAATCAAGGAGATCATTTACCACTTCCTGTTTTACACATTGATGAACCAACTCTACAAATGACTTTTGCTACTAACAATTCACCATTCGTTGGTAAAGAAGGTAAATTTTTAACAGCTCGTCAAATTGAAGATAGATTAAATAAAGAACTTCAAAGAGATGTAAGTTTAAGAGTAGAACAACTAGATGGAGAAAGTTTCTTAGTTTCAGGTCGTGGAGAACTTCATTTATCTATTTTAATTGAAAATATGCGTCGTGAAGGTTATGAACTTCAAGTATCTAAACCACAAGTAATTATTAAAGAAGTTGATGGCGTAAAAATGGAACCATTTGAAGACTTACAAATCGAAGTACCAGAAGATTCTGTTGGTTCTGTTATCGAACAATTAGGTACTCGTGGTGGTATCATGGAAAATATGACCAATTTTGAAAACCAAGTTAGACTTAATTATGTAATTCCATCTCGTGGATTAATTGGTTTTACTACTGATTTTATGACGATGACTAAAGGATATGGTATTATCAATCATACATTTAAAGAATATCGTCCATTAGAAAGTGTTAATATCGGAGAAAGAAAATTAGGTGTTTTAGTATCTACTGAAGCTGGTAAGTCATCTGCTTATGCACTTGGACAATTAGAAGACCGTGGTATCATGTTTATTGAACCAGGTGTAGAAGTATATGAAGGTATGATTGTTGGAGAATGTAATCGTGATAATGACCTAGCTGTCAATGTTGTTAAAGGAAAACAATTAACCAATACTCGTGCTGCTAGTGCTGATAAGACTGTTGTTTTAAAAAGACCTCGTCCAATTACACTAGAAGGTGCCCTTGACTATATTAATAGTGATGAATTAGTTGAAGTTACACCACTTAATATTCGTTTACGTAAACGTATTCTTGATACAGAACAAAGAAAGAAATTTGATGCTAGAAAAGCTTCTTAATTTTGAAATAGAGACTGATGATTTCAATCAGTCTTTTATTGTTTCAAAAATTAGAAAAAAAACTTAAAAAAAGAAATGATTTCTGTTATAATGTAATTATCATAAAAGGGGATGGGAATATGGATAATAATCAATTATCAAATAATAATCAAGAAATGAATCATCAAGTAACACCTATTCAAGAAGTAAATGTAGAAGCAAGTGTTAATAATTCTAATACCTTTTCTAATTTAGAAACTAATACTACTAATGTTGATACTAATAATAACTCACAAAAACCTAGTAATACACCACCTAAAAATAATAAAATTTCTACCATTTTATTAATACTTCTTTTTATCTTTTTATTTGCGTTTGTGATGGGTATGCCTTATATTAAAGAATTTATTCATGATTTTAAAGCAGACAAAGGATTATCAGAAATAGAAAAAGCAGCTAAAGAGGAAGAAGAAAAACAGCGTCAAGAAGAAGAAAGCAAGAAACCAACACCAACACCAGAAGATGAAAAAACAACCGAATTAACATGTACTTCGGCACCTACTACCATTGAAAACTATTCCTTAACCAAAATTCAAACATTCTATTATAATGCTAAAAACCAAGTGTTAAATAGTAAAATGGTATCAGAATATACTTTTACTACTGCTGATACTACTTATCTTACTCTAAAAAATCAATGTGATTCTGATAGCTTAAAATATGTAACTCATGAAGGTTATACAATGGCTTGTAGTTATGGTGATACAAATATTACGATTAGTCATGAGTTTGATTTAAAAACTTATACACCTATTATAGATGGAACAACTAACATTCAGGCAAATGCTAAATATAATCAAGATATTAATAGTATAAAAAGTGACTTAGTAAGTAAAGGTTATACCTGTACCCAGACTAAATGACTTTAAAACAGATATAATGTAAAAAATAAAATGTAACAAGATGCATAAATAATCATTAAAAATACTTGCATTTCTTAGGTTTATTTAGTATATTATGTATGTACCTTTTCTAGGACATGGAGAAAATTCCGACCATGTACTTGGTAGAGGCAAATATAATTAAGGAGGAATTAACATGGCTTTAACAAAAGAAACAAAACAAGCATTAATTAAAAAATATGCAAGAGATGAAAAAGATACTGGTTCTTGTGAAGTACAAATTGCTATTTTAACAGAAGAAATTAAAGAATTAACAGAACATTTAAAAGTACATACACATGACCATCATTCTCGTCGTGGACTTTTAAGAAAAGTTGGACAAAGAAGAAGTATGCTTAACTATTTAGCTAAAAAAGATGTTCAAAGATATCGTGATATTGTTAGCAAGTTAGGTTTAAGAAAATAATATTGATAAAAATAGGCACTAGTTTTTTTAGTGTCTTTTATATTAGAAATGTTAAAAATTTATGGCAATAATTTATATATTAGATATCACAATATATGAAATTCAATTGTAAAGAATATGGGAAGGCTTATATAAAAGCCAAAAATTGTATTGCTAGGGGGAATAAAAATGAAAATTAAAAATCTTTATATAGGAAGTGTATGGAAAAAGGTTGATGAATATGAAAATATAGAAGGAAAAATTAGTGAATACCATACATTTCAGTTGGAAAGAATGAGTGTATTTCTAAAATTTCCAATAATTAAATATGCAAAAGATTTAAGATATGGAAAAATATATCATATAGGAGCATCACATAAATGTAAACCATCTGAAGTATTTGTTGATGATTTAGTTAATTTGTCAGAATATGATTCTAATAGAAGTTGCTTTGGATTGATAGAAATGTGTGATGGTATAAAATTATTAGATTTAGCACCTTGGACATATTTTCCTAAAATATATCCTATCTATAAAAGACAGATTGCTAATAAATATTCAGTTGATGAAAAAAGTATTTATAATCAAAAGATTATAAATAAACCATTGCATAAATGTAAAAGATATAATAGATAAAGTAATAATAGAGGAGGTAATTTATGAAAAAAGTATTTGAATTTAATTTTAGAGGAAAAAAATTAGTAGTAGAACATGGTGAAGTTGCCAAACAAGCTGATGGAGCTGTACTAGTTAGATATGGTGATACAGTAATTTTATCTACTGCAGTTGTTAGCAAAACAGCAAATGTTTTATCAGATTTTTTCCCATTAATGGTTTTATATAATGAAAAATTATATGCAGTTGGAAAAATTCCAGGGGGATTTATTAAAAGAGAAGGTCGTCCTACCGAAAAAGGAACACTTGCTGCTCGTATGATTGATAGACCTATGAGACCAATGTTTCCAGAAGACTTTAAAAATGAAGTACAGATAGTTAATACTGTTTTATCAGTTGATCCTGATTATTCACCAGAATTAACTGCTATGTTTGGTTCTAGTTTATCAACTTGTATTAGTAAGATTCCATTTGATGGACCAATAGCTGGTGTGAAAGTTGGGTATGTAGATAATGAATTTATTATTAATCCAACTCCAGATGAATTAGAAAGATCAGAACTTGATTTAACAGTAGCTGGTACTAAATATGCTATTAATATGGTAGAAGCTGGCGCTAAACAAGTATCTGAAGATTTAATGTTAAAAGCATTAATGTTTGGACATGAAGCAATTAAAGAATTAGTAGCTTTCCAAGAAGAAATTATAGCTGAAATTGGAGAAGCTAAGATGGAATATGAAGTCCTAGAATTAACAGATGAGCTTCGTAGTGAAGTTAGAAATTTAGCAGAAAAAGATTTATCAGATGCTTTAAGAATTAAAGATAAATTAGAAAAATATTCAAGAATTGATGAAATTAAAGAAAGTGTTGTAGAAAAATATACAAGTGAGTTTGAAGATAAGTTAAAAGAAAAAGAATTAGTGGAATTAATTACTAAAGTTAAACTTATTTTAGAAGAAATCGAATATGAAATCTTTAGACAAATTGTAGTAAAAGAAAAAACAAGAGCAGATGGTAGAAGAATGGACGAGATTAGACCACTTTCTACTGATATTGATTTACTTCCTAGAACTCATGGTTCTGCTTTATTTACTCGTGGACAAACTCAAGCTTTAGCAATTACTACATTAGGTGCCTTAGGAGAACATCAAATTTTAGATGGACTTGATATGGAAACTGAAAAAAGATTTATGTTACATTATAATTTCCCAGCTTTCTCAGTTGGCGAGACTGGTAGATATGGAGCACCTGGTAGAAGAGAAATAGGACATGGTGCCTTAGGAGAAAGAGCTCTTCTACAAGTAATGCCATCAGAAGAAGAATTCCCATATACTGTTCGTGTTGTATCAGAGGTGCTTGAAAGTAACGGTTCCTCTAGCCAAGCAACAATTTGTGCAGGTTGTATGAGCTTAATGGCAGCAGGAGTTCCTATTAAAGCACCAGTTGCTGGTATTGCGATGGGATTAATTACATCAGGAGATGATTATACCATTTTAACAGATATTCAAGGTATGGAAGACCATTTAGGAGATATGGACTTTAAAGTTGCAGGAACCAAAAATGGAATTACTGCTTTACAAATGGATATTAAAATCAAAGGTATTACTGAAAATATCTTAAAAGAAGCATTAGCCCAAGCTAAAAAAGCTAGATTTGAAATCTTAGATGTTATCACAAAACAAATTGCTGAACCTCGTAAAGAAGTTAGTAAATATGCACCTAAAACAGAAATTTTCTTTATTAAACCTGAGAAAATTAAAGATGTTATTGGTAGAGGTGGTGAAATGATTACTAAGATTATATGTGATAGTTCTAATGTTACTGCTGTTACTGATATCAATGCTGTTAAGGTAGATTTAGAAGATGATGGCCGTGTAACAATTTACCATTCTGATAAAGATATCATTGAAAAAACAAAACAAATGATCCTAGATACAGTAAAAGAAGTAGAAGAAGGAAAAATTTATCCAGCTAAAGTCGTAAAAATAGAAGACTTTGGTTGCTTCGTACAAGTATGGCCTGGTTGTGAAGGACTTGTTCATATTTCAGAACTTGCTCATGAAAGAGTAAAAAAATGTGAAGATATCGTTAGTCTTGGTGATGAAATCTTAGTAATGGCTATTGGTTGTGATAAGAAGGGTAGACTTAACTTTTCTAGAAAGCAAGCTTTACCAAAACCTAAAAAAGTAGAAGAAGTTAAGAAGGAAGAAAAATAATTTCTTCTTTTTTCTTTTGATTTCTGGTATACTAATACTAAGGAAGGTGAGAATATGAAAAAATCTACTATGATTTTACTTGGCGTTTTAGCAGTTATCGTTATTATAATTTCTATGTTAGGAGGAAGCTATAACTCTTTAGTTACAAAGCAAGAACAGGTTGATAAAGAACTTGCTAATATTGATGTTCAACTAGAAAGAAGAGCTGATTTAATTCCTAATTTAGTTAGCACAGTCAAAGGTTATACTTCACATGAATCTGAAATCATTGATAAAATTACTAGTGCTAGAGAAAATTTATTAAAAGCAGATAGTGTTAGTGAAAAAAGCACCGCTAATAATGAATTAACTAGTGCCTTAAATGCTTTAATGGTAGTAGTTGAAAATTATCCAGATTTAAAATCTAATCAAAACTTCATTCAATTATCTGATGAACTAGCAGGAACAGAAAATAGAATTGCTACTGCTCGTCGTGATTATAATGATAGTGTTACTTCTTATAATACTTCTATCAAAAAATTTCCTACTAATATTTTAGCCGGTATGTTTGGTTTTGAAAAGAAAGACTATTTTGAAGTAAGTGAAGGTAAAACTGACGTACCTAATGTGGAATTTTAATATGAAAAAGAAATTTTGGTTTCTTTTTTTTCTAATTTGTTTCATTCCTAAAAGTGTTTTTGCTTTAAAAACAGTAGATGCTACTACTAACTTTTATGTGAATGATTATGCTAATATTTTAAGTAGTGATACTGAAAAATATATCATGGAACATAGTGTAGCACTAAATGATAAAACTACTGCTCAAATAGTAGTAGTTACTGTACCTAGTTTAGATGGAAATAGTTTAGAAGAATATGCTACTACTTTATTTCGTAAATTCGGAATAGGTGATAGCAAGAAAAATAATGGATTACTTTTACTACTTGCTTTAGAAGAAAGACAGATGCGAGTAGAAGTAGGGTATGGATTAGAAAGTATTTTACCAGATGGTAAAACAGGAAGATTTCAAGATACTTATATGATTCCTTATTTTAAGGAAGATAATTTTGATGAAGGAATGTTAAATGGTTATAAAGCTTTCTTTAAGGAAGTTGCTAACTATTATGAATATGATGGAGAAATAGATGATGCAATAGAAGAAGATACTTCTGATGATATGGTAGCTCTTATCATTTCTACAATCATACAGATAGGTTTTTGGGTTTTATTTATCTATTTATTAACACGAAATAACCGTGGAGGTAGAGGTGGAGTTTACTTTGGTTCTTCTTCGTTTGGTTCTTCCTCATTTGGAGGCTCTTCTAGTAGCAGCTTTTCAGGTGGAGGAGGTTCTTCTGGTGGAGGAGGTTCCTCAAGAGGATTTTAATCATAACTATAGGAATAAGATGAATTCTTGTTCCTTTTTCTATTATTTAGGAAAGATAAAAATAAAATATCATATAGTTTAATAGGTGATACAATGGCAAAAAAATATATTTCCTATTTAGGAGTTTTGGTACTTGCTTGTTTTAGTTTTTATTATACTGATAGAGCAGTTGATATTGTAAAAAGAAATGATCCAATTATGAAAAGTATTTTAGCTCATTCCAAAGATTATACGGTAGATTCTGTTAATGCTACTATTTCTAATGATGAAATTACTAGTGGTAGAAATGGTAAAAAAGTAAATGTTGATAAAAGTTATCAAAATATGAAAAAGATAGATGAATATAATGAATCTATGTTAGTATTTGATGAAGTTATTCCTGATATTACATTACTAAATACTTTTGATAAATATATAGTTGGTGGTAATAAAGATAAAAATCAAGTGTCTTTAGTTTTTAAAATTGACGATATTTATTATGTAGATACCATTAATCAAATTTTACTAGATAAGAATGTTTTAGCTACTTTTTTTATGGACGGAGATGTAGTAGAAAAGAATATGAATCAAGTTTTAGAATTAGTAAGTAATGGTTATGAAATAGAAAATTTAGGTTATGATGGAAATTATACTCTAGATTGTTTTGGGTGGACTAATAATATGATATCTTCTTTAACTAATAGAGATACTAAATTCTGTTATACAGATTATAAGAATAGTAATGTATTAGATTTATGTAGTAGTTATAAAATGTATACTGTAAAACCAACAGTTAGTGTTAGTAATTATCCTTTTTCTACTGTAAAAAAAGAATTATCTAGTGGTAGTATTATTAGTTTTAATGTAAATGATGTTACTTTAAAAGAACTTCCTAGTATTATTTCTTATATTAAACAAAAGGGATTTGATTTAGTTACATTAGAAGAATTAATTCGTGAAAATTTAGTAGACGAGAAATAGAAAGAGTATTATAATAAAGTGTATTAAGGGAGTTTTAATGATATGGAAGTAAAATATGAAGAATTAATAAAAAAGATTAAAGATATTTGTTTTAATGATTTTTATGTAGAAATAAAATACTTATTAGATGATGATAAAAAGAAAATTTTATCATCAATGTATCAATCAGTAGATGATGTTCAAATAGATTCTTTTAATGAAATTTCATCAAGAAGATGGAAGATTTATGAATATAATGTTAGAAAAAATGATGAACATCATGAAAAGAACTGTTTCTTAGTATGCAAAGATGATAGTCCTGTTTTAAAGTTAGAAAACTGTTTTGTGGAAGGTAAGGAATGTAGTTATTTAGATAGTTCTTATATTTCTTATTATAAAGAGACACATCATATTCAAAGTAAGATTCATCTTACCTCAATTAGAAAAGATAATTTTGAAGATACTAGTGTGTTATTATTAGATAGTGATGAAGTTTGTCAGAAAGAATATTATCAAAAAAAATATCACTTTACAATTTTTGGTGATGAAGTGATTTCTCTACAATTAGGAAATGAAATGTTTTTAAATGGAGAAAGTGGTTTTATATTACGAAGAGATAGTGCTTTAAAATGTATTGGTAAAATTTTTAATAAAATAGATAATGAAATTGATAAGTTAAAAGATGTAGATATTAAAGAATATAAAATTAAGAGAAAATAGAGGAGTTGGTCTTCTATTTTTTTGTGAATTTTTACTTGTTTACAAATAAGAAATAATGTATACTTGAAGTGTATAAAAAATAGGTTACTAAGTATATTAATTAAGGACTATGAGTATTAACTTGTTGTCCTTTTATTATATAGCTATTTTTAATATTTCACATTTCAAAAAAGTATAAAAATATCTTTTGTTTAATTTGTAGAAAGCCTTTATTTTACTAGTTAAAACTCCTATTTTTATGCTTTTTAATTAATATACTTAGAAATTATATTGGTTTATGATAAAAATTGACTAGCATTCAAATGAATGCTAAAATGTTAATAGAATAGATGATACTAAAAAGGTAGTACATAAATTCTAAAAAAATAGTAAAGACTAAGCAGTAGGAGGTCACTATGAAAAATAAGAAGAAACAATTAATTATTACATTAGTAGCTATTATTAGCTTAATAGTAATAACAGTGGGAGTAACTTATGCATTCTTTAATTATGCAAAAGAAGGAACAACCGATAATACAATACAAACAGGATCTATTACATTTTTGTATACTGAAGTAAATGGAGTAGGAAAAGGAATTTCTTTAACTGATGCTTATCCAGTGGCAGATAGTATAGGTAAAGTTCAAGTGGGAGAGGGAAAAGTATTTAACTTTAAAGTAACTTCTACTATTTCTATGAATTCTAGTATTGGTTATCAAGTAACAGCTAGAAAGAAAATAGGTTCTACATTAGATAATGATGCAGTAAAAGTATATCTAACTGAAAATAATGGTACCGAACAAGAATTATTATTAAGTAAATATTCAGAACTTGATCAAACTGATAGAGTAGACATAAATAAATATACCGAAAAAGTATTGTATGAAGATACAGTACCTGCTAACACTTCAAACTATGAAAAGAATTTCAGATTAAGAATGTGGGTTAGTGACGATACAGATTTTACAGATGGCTCTATGAATGATAAAACATTTACACTAACAGTAAATGTCTATGCAGATGGTAAAGTAGTAACAGCAGATAATACTTATAAAGAAGCAGTATTAAATGGAACGGACCCAGTTATAACAGATAATTTAATACCAGTCGTAATATCAGATATAGGAGTAGTGACGAAAGCTGATACTTCTAAAGAGTGGTATAGTTATGAAAAGAAGAATTGGGCAAATAGTGTAATTTTAAAAGATGAAAGTGTAGTTTATAAAAATGGAGAAACAATACCTGAATCTAATATTGAATCTTATTTTGTATGGATTCCAAAATATAGTTATCAGTTATTTGATTTAGGAAATTATTCTAGTTTAACTTCTATTTCTGATAAGACACAGGAAATTAAGATTAAATTTGGAACAGGTAATACTAGTGATAGTATAAGTGGAGAATGTACAACGCCATTTTCTAATAATCAAGGTATAGCAGGATCTAGTGGTAACTGTAAAGTAGGGGATTACATGACGCACCCAGCTTTCTTAGCCTTTGATACTTTAGGATTATGGGTAGGAAAGTTTGAAACAGGGTATGAGGGGGCAACCACAACAGCAGGAGC
The DNA here is from genome assembly GCA_900542735.1 of uncultured Mycoplasmatota bacterium. Classification (GTDB taxonomy): domain Bacteria; phylum Bacillota_I; class Bacilli_A; order RF39; family UBA660; genus Alloscybalousia. The sequence continues at coordinate 39,965 of UQOS01000001.1, forward strand.
TCAAGTAAATAGTGTGGATACTAGTAAAATCATAATAAAACCAAATGTTTATAGTTGGAGAAGTATTACAGTAGGAAATGCATTCAAGAATAGTTATGACTACAAACGTGATTTAGATAGTCATATGATGAAGAATACTGAATGGGGTTCAGTTGCCTACTTACAGCATTCTAAATATGGAAGTGGGGCAAGTGTAAGAATTAATAATAATTCAAGTTATATCACTGGCTATGCTGCTATAGTTGAACCAACTTTAGGTTATAATGGTGGAACAAGTATAGAGGGGAATAGAATTGAATCCACATCATTAGGACAAGACGGAACCTATACCATAAATTATTTAAATCAAAACTCAGTAGTAGCATCCACTACTAATAATTATAGTGGTATTTATGATATGAGTGGTGGAGCATGGGACTATGTAATGGGGTATACAACAGGAGCAACAACATTAGGTGGTTTGAGCACTATTACTAGTTTATATTCTAATTTCTTTAATGATAATACTTATTTAAAATATTGGGATAAGTATTCGACAACGATACAAGTAAAATATGATAACCGTATTTTGGGAGATGCAACTGGAGAAATGGGGCCTTTTGAATCTAAATTAGATAACAGTAATATTACTAGACTTATATCTAGTTGGTATAAAAATTATGGTGGTTTTATATTTTCTACTTATCCTTGGTATGTAAGGGGTGGTTATACAGAGCTTGGAACTATATCTGGTAGTGTTGCCTTTGCTGCTGGTAATGGTAGTGCGTATGCGGACGGTTCTTATCATATTGTCTTAGCACCAACTAAATAATTTTATTTATAGTCATAATTATTTTAGAGAATAGTTGTGGCTTTTTCTATTATGAAAAACCTTGATTTTTCCTTGTTTCTAATGCTTTTCTATAGTATAATTTACTAGTAGAATGGTAGTGATAATATGTACTTAAAAGAAATACAAGCATCTGGATTTAAATCATTTGCTGATAAACTAAATATAGTATTAGATGATAATATTACTTGTATTGTTGGTCCTAATGGGAGTGGAAAAAGTAATGTTGTTGATGCAGTACGTTGGGTATTAGGAGAACAGTCTGTTAAAAGTTTACGTGGTGATGGTTCTATGACTGATGTTATCTTTTCCGGTAGTAAAAGTCGTAATAGTTTAAATGTAGCTAGTGTTTGTTTAGTATTTGATAATAGTGATAACTATTTAAAAGTTCCTTATACTGAAGTTTCTATTAAAAGAAGAGTTTATCGTACAGGAGAAAATGAATATTTTTTAAATGGAGAAAAGTGTAGATTAAAAGATATTACGGATCTATTTATGGATAGTGGTATTGGAAAAGAAAGTTTTAACATTATTTCTCAAGGAGAAGTACAGAAAATATTATCGAATTCACCATACGATAGAAGAGTAGTATTTGAAGAAGCAGCTGAAGTTTTAAAATATAAAAAGAGAAAAGAAGAAGCAATTCGTAAATTAGATAGAACAGATAATAACTTAGATCGTGTAAATGATATTATTAATGAACTTGAAGTTCAATTAGAACCTTTAAAAGAACAAAGTACCAAAGCAAAAGAATATTTAGAAAATAAAAAGTTACTTGAAAATATTGAAGTTGCTTTAATTGCTTATGAAATAGAAAACTTAAATAATGAATATCAGGAATCTAAAAAGAAAATAGAAACTTTACATAGTGAAATTGTTAGCTTATCTACCAATAGTAGTGGAAGTGATGCTAAAGTTGATAATGAAAAAGTTAATTTATTAAAATTAGAAAAAGAAATAAATGAGTATAATCAAAAGTTATTAACACTTACTAGACAAGAAGAAAAATTAAACGGTGAGAAAAACATTTTAAAAGAAAGAAGTAAATATGATGCATCAGAAATGAAAGTTCATGAAAATATTACTTTCTTAAAAGAAAATGAATTAAAATTAAAAAATGATATTAGTTTATTGGAGCAAGAAATAAATGTTAATCAGGAAGCACTAAAAGAAAAATTAGAATTTATTCGTAGTTTAGATAGTGAAATAAAATCTTTAGAAGAAAAAGAAAATTCTTATTTGAGAGAAGAAAATTTTAAGAAAAAAGATAATTATGATTTAGATAATAAGATTAGTGTTTTAGAAAATTTTATTGAAAATGGTGGTAACTTACCTAATAGTATTAAGAGTATTATGAATAACCCTAGATTAAATGGAATTCATGATGTGATTGGTAATTTAGTAGCGATAGATTATAAATTTAGTAAAGCTCTTGATATTGCGTTAGGTGCGTCTAAACAATTTTTAGTTGTTGATAATGAAATGTGTGCAAAAGATGCTATTAATTATTTAAAAGAGAATAAACTTGGTAGATGTACTTTCTTTCCAATTAATGTTATTAAGCCAAAGACAGTAGACAGTGAAACTTTAAATATTTTAAGAAGTGAAATGGGTTATATTGATACAGTAGCTAATATGGCAAGTTGTAGTAAAGAGTATAAAAATATTATTTATAATCAACTTGGTAATGTGTTACTAGTAACGGATATTGATGCTGCTAATCGTATTAGTAAGAGAATTAATAATCGCTATAAGATTGTAACAATTGATGGAGAAGTAATTCATGTAGGTGGTTCTATTACTGGTGGTATTATCAATAATAGTAGAAATATGTTTAGTGATAAACAAGAATTAGAACGACTTAAGAAGCAAAAAAATAGTAATTTTGAAGTAATTCGTGAGTTAGAAGAAAAAAGTCAAAGTATCTTAAAAGAAAAAGAAAGTATTATTTCTAAAAAAGATGGTATTCAGTCAGAATATATTTTAGAACAGGAAAAAATAAATGGTAAAAATAATACTTTACTAGAGTATAGAGAAAGATTAGATAGTACTACTAGAGAACTTAATAGCTTATCTCATATAGTAGATTCTTCTATTTCTAAAGAAGAAGAGAGAATTATGAATGAGTTTTATGATACTCAAAAAGAAAAACAAGAAACAGAGTTAATGTTAAGAGATACTACTAAAAAAAGAGATAATTTAAAAGCTATGATTGAAGAAATAGAAGCTAAAAATAAGTTAAATAATAGTAATTTAAATAAGAAACAAAATGAATTAAAAGATTTAGAGATTAAAGTAAGTAAAATGGATGTTAAACTTGATTATTATTTAAATACTTTAAGTGAAGATTATGAACTTACTTTTGAGAAGGCTAAGGAAAAGTATCAGTTAGAAGTTGAAGTAGAAGAAGCTAGAGTAAAGGTAAATACTTATAAGAATAATATTAAGAAAATTGGTATGGTAAATTTAGCTTCTATTGAAGAATATGATAAGGTTTCTGAGCGTTATAATTTCTTAGATGGTCAGAAGAAGGATTTATTAGAAGCAAAAGATACATTACTTGAAATTATATCAGAAATGGACGAAGTTATGAAAGAGGAATTCTTGAAGACTTTTAAACAGATTCAGGTAGAATTTGAAGGGGTATTTAAGCAGTTATTTGGTGGTGGAAGAGCATCATTAAAATTAACTGATCCTGATAATATTTTAGAAACTGGTGTTGAAATTATAGCATCTCCTCCAGGTAAAAAATTAACTACTATTAGTTTATTATCTGGTGGTGAAAAGACTCTAACAGCAATTAGTTTATTATTCGCAATACTAAATGTTAGACCAATTCCTTTCTGTATTTTTGATGAAGTAGAAGCAGCACTTGATGAAGCTAATGTAGATAATTTTGGAAAATATTTAGATCATTATAAAACTAAGACACAATTTTTATTAATTACCCATAAGAAGAAAACAATGGAATATGCTAATACTTTATACGGTATTACGATGCAAGAATCTGGAGTTAGTAAATTAGTTAGTGTCAAACTAGAAAATAAATAAGCAAGTGAATTTCTTGCTTTTTTTCTGGTGTTTTCATTATAATTTGGGTATAATGTATATAAAGGTATGATGATGGTATGAAAAATATAAAAAAGAGTTATTTTATTATTTTTGGATTAATCGTGCTAGCAGTTGTTTGTTTTAGTACATCTTACGCTATATTTTCAAATACGAAAGAAGAACATGGTAAATTAAATATCGTAGCAGGTAATTTAAATTATAAGATAGAAAGTAGTGAGCTAGATAGTGATAGTGTTACTGTTCCTGCTAATACTAGTAAAGAGATTAGAATTAAGTTAACTTCTTTAAATGAAGTAAGTTCTAAGTATGAATTATATTATATTTTAGATAAGACAAATGATAAAGTAAGTGTTGGCTATAGTAAAGATACCAAAGATAGTGTTTTAGGTACTGTTGAAGCTAATAAAAGTAAGATGATTACCATAGTAATTAGAAATGATAGTAATACTAGTAGTAAAGTAACTTTTAAAGTGTTAGGTGGATTACTTAATAATGAGTTAGCTTTAAAAGATGGAAATAGTTTGAATCAAGAAGTTGAACCTTATAGAGTGCTATCAAAAGCTATTTTAGAAGATAATAAATTAATAACAGCTACACCAACTTTAACAACCTCATCTAATAATACAAATGATGCAAGTGGTTTATATTCTTCTACTGCTACTAATACAGGAGAACCAACTTATTATTTTAGAGGAAACGTTACTAATAATTATGTAAAGTTTGCAGGGTTCACATGGAGAATAGTTAGAATCAATGAAGATGGAACAGTTAGACTTATTATGCAAGATGGAATCAATAATAATACAAATTATCAATTTAATTCTAACTATAATAATTATACATATATGTATTATACAAATAGTAACGCTAAAACAACACTAGAAAATTGGTATCAAACGAATATAGGAAGTAAAGCAGATTTAGCTAAAAACGTTGCAAGTGGTAATTATTATTGCGAACAGGCTAAGCAAAAGCGAGCTGATAGTTATACATCAGGAAGTGCTACAATGACCACTTATAATAAATATACACCAGACTTTAAATGTGAGTCAGATGGTAATGGTAAAGGTATAGTAAATGCAAGCGTAGGATTACTTAACTATGATGAAGTAGCATATGCTGGGGGATATCCATATTCAAATAATAATAGTTATTATTTATATAATTCAGCCATCGATTGGTGGACGATGAGCCCTGCCAGCTTCTCTGGCTCCTATTCATGTGTATGGTACATAAGTACGTCAGGTAGCAACTACGACCACCATATCTACGATACTTACCACCTTCGTGCAGTTTTAAATCTAACTGCTAATACTCAAATAATTGGAAATGGTACAAGTTCTAATCCTTATAAAATAAGTTAATTATAAATAGTAGGAGGAAGCAAAATGGTAAAAAAGTATAGTTTAGATAATAAAAAATTTCTAATTTTTGTTTCTTTAATGTTTCTTATTGTGTTTATAGTGGTATCAGGGGCAAGTTATGCCTTCTTTACTACTTCTGTTAAAGGAAAAGAATTCGCTATTTATACAGGAAATTTAAAAGTAGATTATAGTAAAAAGACAGATACTATTTCTATTGATAATCTTTACCCTATGACAGATACAGAAGGATTAAAACAAATGTCTCATGAATTTACAGTAACGAACAAAGGTAATATTGATGCCAGATACCAAGTAAGATTAGAGTTAGATGATACGAAATCTGATATGGTAGATATTCGTTATATTAAAATGAGTTATCAAGTAAATGGGGGAGATTATTCAGAACCAGTTTTATTAAGTGATTTAAATAGTAGTTTAGTTTTTACTAAGAATATCATAGTTAAACCTAATGAGAGTAATACTTATGGAATTAAATTATGGATTGATTTAAGTGCAAGTAATGATATTCAAGGAAAAGAATTTAAAGCAAGAGTCGTAGTAGATAGTATTCAAAATGTAGATGATAGTTATCAAGTAGATACCATTCCCATTATTTATTTAAATAAAGATAGTAATGGAAATCAAGATGTTCATTTAAAAGTAGGAGAAACTTATCAAGAGTTAGGTGTAGAAAAAGTAGAAGATGATCAAGATATATTTACTAGTAAAGATGTAGTAATTAGTTATGAATATTATGATGGAACTAATATCAATACAGTAGCTAATATAGATACTAGTAAAGTAGGAATATATTATGTAAATTATAGTGTTACAGATAGGAGTAATCAAGTAGGAAAGAAAACAAGAGTAGTAACTGTAAATAATAGTAGTAGTGTACCTAAGATTACTTTAAATGGAGATAGTAATATTAGTTTAGGAGAAAGTGATTATTATCAAGAAAGTGGAGTAACTGTAGAAGACAATAATCAGGTAATTAAGATAGGAGAAGTAAAGACAAGTAGTGTAGGAAGCTATACGGTTCGTTATATCGTAATTGATAGTAATGGAAATTTAAATAGTGTAGTAAGAACTGTAGTAGTAAATAGTAGATATAAAGAAAGTATATTAAATGGAACAGATCCAGTTTTAGCAAGTAATTTAGTACCAGTCGTAATATCAGATAGTGGAGTAGTAACGAAAGCATCGACTGCTTCTAGTTGGTATAATTATGAGAATAAAATTTGGGCAAATAGCGTTATTTTAAAAGATGAGAGTGTAGCTTATAAAAATGGAGAAACTATACCAGACTCTAATATAGAATCCTACTTTGTATGGATACCAAAATATAGTTATCAGTTATTTGATTTAGGAAATTATTCTGGTTTAACTTCTATTTCAGATAAGACACAAGAAATTAAGATTAAGTTTGGAACAGGTAATACAAGTGATAGTGTAAGTGGAGAATGTACAACACCTTTTGAAAATAATCAAGGTATCGCAGGCTCTAGTGGAAACTGTAAAGTAGGGGATTACATGACGCATCCTGCATTCTTAGCTTTTGATACCAATGGGCTATGGGTAGGAAAGTTTGAAACCGGCTATGATGGAGCAACTTCAACTGCCTCTGCTCAAGTAAATAGTGTAGATATAAGTAAAATCATAATAAAACCGAATGTATATAGTTGGAGAAATATTACAGTAGGAAATATGTTTAAAAATAGTTATGACTACCAAAGAGAATTAGATAGTCATATGATGAAAAATACTGAATGGGGAAGCGTAGCTTATTTACAACATTCAACTTATGGAAGTCGAGCAAGTGTAAGAATTAATAATAATTCAAGTTATATAACTGGTTATGCTGCGACAGAAGAACCAACTTTAGGTTATGCAGGTGGAACGAGTACAGCTGGTAATAGAATAGAATCTACAGCATTAGGTGTTGATGCAACTTATAGTGTAAATTATTTAAATAGTAAATCACTAGTAGCATCAACTACGAATAATTATAGTGGAATCTATGATATGTCAGGTGGAGCATGGGAATATGTAATGGGGTACACAACAGGAGCAACAACAGTAGGAGGAACAAGTGGTATTACTAGTTTATACTCTAATTTCTTTAGTGATAGTATTTACTTAAAATATTGGGATAAGTACACTTCAACTGCTCTTACAAATTATAATAATAGAATCTTAGGAGATGCAACAGGAGAGATGGGACCGTTTGGAAATGAAAGAGATCCAGATAATAATACTAGGCCTAAATCTAGTTGGTATAAAGATGACGCCTACTTTGTTTATTCTTCTAACCCTTGGTTCGAACGTGGTGGTCTTTGGTATGATGGTACTACTGCTGGTGCCTTTGCGTTCCGCAATTACACCGGTGGTGGTCCATACACGGGCGATTCTTTCCGTATCGTCCTAGCACCATAAAATTTAAAAAAATAATATTTTTGTAAGTAAATTCATAGCTTTTTTAAATAATATATATTGTAGTGCAGTAAGATTGACTATTAAGTTTCAGTATGCTATAGTAGCATTTATCATTTTTGCTGTAATTACATAATATTTCTAATTCGTTAATATTGGAGATGAAAATAGCGATTCTATTCAAGTTATACTGAAAAAGAAGATCTTGCTTAATTATAGATGATGACAGGGTTTCTTGATAGAAGAAAATTCCTATTATTCTGGATTAAAATTAACTACTTGCAATAGTATTTTGGAAAATTTAGTTAGAAAAGAAATTAAAAATTGGTAAGAGGTGTAAATATGAAAAATGAAATGTGGTTAATTTGGAAACATCCAGAATCTAGAAGAAGATATAAAATTGGTACTTTAAATTTTGAAAACGATATTTATACTTTTAAGTATGTTAATCCAGAATTGAATGATGCAATTCTAGTTGGATTTAAATTTTTTCCTGGATTTGAGAATATAAATGAAACATATAGCAGTTATGAATTATTTGCTAATATTGAAACTAGGCTTCCAAATGTTAATAGACCTGATTATTTAGAAATTTTAAATCACTATGGATTAGAAAAAAATTCAACTAAGTTTCAAATTTTAAAAGCTACTAAAGGAAGATTAATTACTGATAATTATGAATTTGTTTCTAGTTTTGATTCTAATTTAGTAGAATTTGATGTTGCTGGTACTAGACATAGCTCTGATATTAATGAAATTTTACATATGATTCATATTAACGATAAGTTAGAACTAGAATTAGAACCTAATAATCTTTATGATAAATATGCAATTAAAGTTATTATTTATAAATCTGGCAAAAAATATCATTTAGGTTATGTACCCAGATATTATTCTTTAGAATTAACTAGTTTATTGAAGAAAAATATTAAGTATTCTGCTATTATTGAATCTCTTAATTTTGATAGTGAAATTACTGATGAGGAAATTAGTGCATCTGTTAGATTAATTTTTGATAATTAATTTAGAAACTTTGAATAGTTTCTTTTTCTTTCTTACATAAAAATGATATACTTTAAGTGTTGTTGAGGTGACTTATGAAAAAAGAATTATTGTCTCCAGCTGGAGATTTTGAAACTTTAAAACAGGCAATTCATAATGGTTGTGATGCAGTTTACTTAGGTGGTAAAAGATTTGGTGCTAGAAAATTTGCTTCTAATTTTGATGATATAGAAATGGTAAAGGCAATTAAATACTGTCATTTATATGGTGTAAAAATTTATGTAACAGTGAATACCATTATTTATGAAAATGAAGTAAAAGATTGTTTAGATTATCTTACTTTTTTACATAAAAATGGAGTAGATGCCGTTATTATGCAAGATATGGGTATGATTACTCTTACTAGAAAAGTTTTACCTAATCTTGATATTCATGTATCAACACAAGCACATACTCATAATAATAACCAGATTAAATTATTAGAAAATCTTGGTGTTACTAGAGTGGTAGTAGCTAGAGAAATGAGTTTAGATGAGATTAAAAAACTAGATACTTCTTTAGAAATAGAAGCATTTATTCATGGTGCTTTATGTGTATGTTATTCTGGAGAATGTTTATTTAGTAAACTATTATTAAATCGTAGTGGTAATCGTGGAGAATGTGCTGGTATTTGTAGACTACCTTTTACTCTTACCGAAGATAGTAAGAAAGTTGATACAGATGGTAAATATTTATTAAGTCCAAGGGAATTAAATACTACTAGTCATATCAAAGAATTATTAGAAAGTAATATTACTTCTTTTAAGATAGAAGGTAGAATGAAAAGTCCTACTACGATTGGTTTTATTACGAGGCTTTATCGTATGTTAATAGATCATTATCAAAGAGGGGAAGATGTAACATTAACAGAAGAAGAACAGGAAAAATTAATGTTATTATTTAATCGTGGTTTTACAGAAGGGTATTTATTTAATAAGAGTGGTAAAGATCTTATGAATATAACTTCTCCTAATCATATAGGAATTCCTATTGGTAAAGTGGCAGATGTAAATAAAAAACGAATTCGTATTCAACTTTTTAAAGAATTATCTCAAGGAGATGGTATTCGTTTTCAAAAAGAAGAAAAGGGTATGATCGTTAATTTCATTTATGATAAGAATGATAAATTAATTTCTAAAGGAAATATAGGTGATACCATAGAAATTGATAATAAACTTGCTATTACTTTAAAAGATACTGTTTTAAAGACAGTAGATACCAAGTTATTAAAAAAGTTAGAAAATTATCAAGAAAAGAAAATTCCTATTTCGATTAAAGCTTCGGCATCTTTAGGAAATGATTTCTATTTAGAAATATCTGATTTTATTCATACCGTTAAATTATCTAGTAATATTATCTTGAAAGCTACAGGTAGTGGTACTAGTAAAGAAAGAATATTAGAGCAGTTAACTAAATTAGGAGATACTCCTTTTGTGGTAGAAAAGTGTGATATAGATATTTCTTCTTCTATTTTTGTACCGATTTCTAAACTTAATGAGCTTAGAAGAGAGGCTATTTCTAAATTAATAGAAATAAGAGAAAATACGAAAAATGAAGTAGTAGTAGATAAAACTCTTTCTTTAGAAAAAGAAGTAACAGATGAAAAGATTCAATTTATGACTCTTGTTAGAACAGAAGAACAGTTAATAGCTTGCATTCCTTTTAGTGATACTATTTATGTTACTGATAAAAATTTATATGAAAAATATAAAGATAGGGGAAATGTTTATTTACGATTAGATAGAGTAATGAACTTTTTTCCAGAGTATCAAAATGAAAAATTATTAATTGGAGAAATGGGCTCTATTCAGTATCAGTCTAATAATATGGTTCATAGTGATTATTATTTAAATGTAGTTAATTCTTATTATGTTTCTTATTTACGAAAACTTGGTGTTTCTAGTATTACTTTATCTATTGAAAATACTTGTGACGATATCAAAAGATTAATAGATAATGCTGGTAATAAAGGAATACAGGTTTTGGTTTATGGAAGACTAGAAGCGATGATTATGAAATATTGTCCATTAAAGATGCTTGTTAATAAAGATAAATCTGTATGTAATGTTTGTAGAAATGGCAAAAAGTATGAATTAGTAGATAGAAATCAAGCACATTATCCTTTGGTACAAGAAAAAGAGCTTACTCATATTTTTTATCACCAGGTTTACTCTTTAGAAAGTAGCTTACTAGAACTAAAAAAGATGGGAATAAAAGAGTATCGTTTTGAATTTTTTGACGAAAATGGTAGTCAGGTAGAGGACATTTTGAAAAAGTGGAAATCTTTACTTTCGTAAATAGGTAAATTATGCTAAAATGTTATTAAGGATTGGTGATATTATGAATAAGAAAAGTAGTAATGATAAAATTCCTGTAGTAAATTATTTTAAGTTAGCAGTTGTGATTATTATTACGGTGTTACTTACTTTTTTACTTAGAAATTGGTATATCAGTGGTCGTAATTATGAACTTAATATTCCTATTATTACGGAAACACTTATTAATCAAATTAATACTGATGAAGTTTATAATTATGTAAGAGAAAATGAAAATGCTATTCTTTATGTTGGAGTAGTTAGTGATGAAAATTGCCGTAACTTTGAAAAAGAATTTAATAGTGTGATTCAAAAAAGAGGATTAGAAGATACCATTACTTATTTAAATATTACGAAAGCAAATAATAAAAAGAAATTTATTAGTGAGTTTAATAAATTTTATGATACTAAATTATTAGGATATCCAAGTATTATTATTTTTGAGGAGGGAAAGGTAAAAGCAATTCTTACTGTTAAGACAGGTAAAAGTCTTTCTATTGATGATGTAGAAAAGTTCTTAGATAGTAATAAAGTTGTTTCTACGAGTTTATGATAAATATCGTTTTATTTGAACCTGAGATTCCTCAGAATACAGGTAATATTATGAGAACTTGTGTAGCTACTGGTAGTAAATTACATCTTATTAAACCTTTAGGTTTTGTGTTAGATGATGCCCATTTAAAAAGAAGTGGCGTGAATTATATTGATAAATTAGAGTATGAAGTATATGAAAACTTTGATGATTTTAAAAGTAAAAATACAGGAGATTATTATTACTTTACAAGGTATGGTCATAAACCTCATACTAGCTTTGATTATTCTGATAGTAGTAGAAATATTTATTTAATTTTTGGTAAAGAGTCTACTGGTATTCCTAAGAGTATTTTAAAAGATGATTTAGAGCATTGTATGAGAATACCAATGACAGCTAATGTTAGAGCTTTAAATTTATCTAATTGTGTCGCTATTTGTACATATGAAGTATTAAGGCAACAGAATTATAATGATTTATTAAGAGATGAACCTATGGACGAGATGCATAAGGGAAATGATTTCTTGGAAAGAGAAGATTAAATTTTTAAAAATTTACTTATTTTATGGATTTAGTTTAAATATGGGACTGATTTTAAAAATTCTATTAGGGAGAATTTAAAATTGGTCTTTTTTAGCGTCTGAATTTTTAATTTTGGCCATTTTACTTACTAGTTTTATTTTGATATAGTGCTAGTAGTTGCAACGAAAAGGAGGAATATGAAGAGTAAATTATTAGATGAATTAATTAGAACAAGAACGGTAATACCAGTTATTAGTGATACGATTTTTAAAAGATTAATGATGGAACATTTAGATTATTTAGGTTATATTCTTGAAAATATTATGCCTTTAACTCAGGAAGAAGTAATGAAAGGTGAATTTCTTATGAATGAGCTTCCTTCTAATCATTTACATAGTAAGAGTAATCGATTAGATTTGGTTTTGAAAGTAAGGAATTATATTATTAATATTGAAGCTAATAAGAGTATTAACTTGCCATTATTAAATCGAAATAGAACCCATTTTGCTGGTATTATATTTAAAAACTATTCTGATAAAGTTAGTGATATGGAGTATTTACATTATCAGGTTAATTTTAATGGTAAGAATTATTTGAAAAATGAAGAAGTTATTGATTTAAAATATTATGATAAATATTTGAATGTTGGAGAAAAAAATTTCAGAAAAATTCATTTAAATCTAGAAAAAGTTAACTATAAGTATTATGATAAAGAAAAGATAAATAGATTTGAGAAGGCTCTACTTCTTTTGAAACTTACAAAAGAAGATGAAATTTTAGAGTTAGTGAAAGGAGATAGTTTATTGGAAAATGTAGCAAAAGATATTATTAGTTATTTTAGGGCTAGAGAAATTGTTGATGCATATGAAAATGAAATGATAGAGGAGAATTATCGAAGACAATCTATAGAGTATGCTACTAAACAGGCTGTTAAAAGAGGTACCAAGAATGGTATCAAAGAAGGCATTAAAAAAGGTGTTTATCAAAATAAAAAGGATACGGCTTTATCTATGTTAAAAGATAAAATTCCTATTTTTCAAATAGCTAAGTATACTAATTTATCAGTTGATGAGATTAAAAAGTTAAGATAAAAAAGGTTACTATAAAAGGTAACTTTTTTTGGCTTTAAATGCTTGTTTAATATGAAAAAAAATTATATAATTGGTTTGTAGAATACGATAGGAGATGAGCCTTATGTCAAAGAAAAAAGTTATTATAGTTGGTAGTATATTATTAGTTGCTGTTATAGTAGCTTTATCTACTAGTTATGCTATGTTTCGTTTTAATGTTACGAAAAATACTAATTTTAAACTAGCTTTAGGTACTTTAGAATTAACAATTAAAGATACTACTACGGAAGATAAATTTATATTAAATAATACTGTACCAACTAAAGATGATGTTGCTTTAGGAGAAGATGGGTATAAGTTTACTTTAACTAATACTGGTACTATTGATAGTTATTATAGTATTTACTTAGATGATATTTTATTAAGTGATGCTGGTGAAAGATTAGATAATAGTTATATTCGTTTTAACTTATTAAATGAATCTAATAATCAGTCTAATACTAGTAGTCTAAGTAGTTATTCTAATGATAATAGATTAATCACGAATGGTTTTTTAAAAAAGGGAGAAAGTGTTACTTATATCTTAAGAATGTGGGTAAAATATGAAGCTGGTAATGAAGCACAAAATAAGTATTTTGCTACCCAAATTAGAGTTGTTGGAACACAAGCTAATGCAGTTGGTTATCAAGAAGAAATTTTAAATGGAAGTTATCCAGTATTAAAAGATAATTTGGTACCAGTCGTAATATCAGATACAGGAGTAGTAACCAAAGCAGATATTAATAAAGAATGGTATAGTTATGAAAAAAAGAATTGGGCAAATAGCGTTATCTTAAAAGATGAGAGTATTCAGTACCAAAATGGAGAAACAATACCCGAATCTAATATAGAATCCTATTTTGTATGGATACCAAAATATAGTTATCAATTATTTGATTTAGGAAATTACTCCAGTTTAACTTCTATTTCAGATAAAACACAGGAAATTAAGATTAAATTTGGAACAGATAATACAAGTGATAGTGTAAGTGGAGAATGCACAACACCATTTTCTAATAATCAAGGAATAGCTGGAAGTAGTGGAAACTGTAAAGTAGGAGATTATATGACGCACCCAGCTTTCCTAGCATTTGATACTTTAGGATTATGGGTAGGAAAATTTGAAACAGGATATGATGGAGCAACAACCACTACTGCAGCTCAAGTAAATAGTGTTGATACCAGTAAAATTATAATAAAACCAAATGTATATAGTTGGAGAAATATTACAGTAGGAAATGCATTCAAGAATAGTTACGACTACAAACGTGATTTAGATAGTCATATGATGAAGAATACTGAATGGGGTTCAGTAGCTTATTTACAACATTCAAAATATGGAAGTCAGTCAAGTGTTAGAATTAATAATAATTCAAGTTATATAACTGGCTATGCTGGAACAACAGAGCCAACTTTAGGTTATAACAATGGTATCAGTATAAATGGTAATAGAATAGAATCTACAACATTAGGTGTTGATGGAACATATACAGTTAATTATTTAAATCAAAATTCAGTAGTAGCATCCACTACTAATAATTATAGTGGTATTTATGATATGAGTGGTGGAGCATGGGAATATGTAATGGGTTATACAACAGGTGCTGAAACATTAGGTAGTTCAAGTGGTATTACTAACTTATATTCTAATTTCTTTAGTGACAGTAGTTATTCAAAATATTGGGATAAATATACTTCAACTGTTATTACAGATTATAATAATAGAATACTTGGAGATGCAACAGGCGAGATGGGGCCATTTGGTATAGAAAAGGATCCAGATGAAGTAATTAGAAATAAATCAAGTTGGTATAAAGATTTTTCTAATTTTTCTAATTCTATTTATTCATGGTTCGAAAGAAGTGGTAGTTGGTATAGTGGCAATGTTTCAGGTGAATTTTCTTTTTATGGAAATAATGGCGATGTAGATGCAAGTTTTTCCTATCGCATTGTTCTCGTCCCAACCAAATAATAAGGATATCCAAATAAATGGATACCCTTTTTTCTATTCATTAGTATTATCTATTTTATCATTATTTGTTTTTGTACATTTGATTTCTATTTGCATATAACCTTTGTGATCATCTATTGTTTCTGTTCTTACTTTTAGCAGTACACGATAATCATCTTCATAGTCTTTATCTGCTGATAATTCATATAATCTATTTCTTATTTCTAACATGTTTTTACTATATGTGTAGTCATCAGTTTCATCTTTTGTATTTGCCCATATAGCTGTAATATCTTTTATTTTTTTGTTTGGCTATTTTTTCTTCCATATATATTCCTCCATTTTATTATTACTTATTATATTTATGATTTTATTATCTTTATTGTTTATAATTTTCTTTAATTCATCAATAATATCTAAATCTGTATAGGTATTTATAGTATTATCTGTTTTATTTTTATTGAAATTAGTTAATTCGTTTATATTTTTTTTCATAATAGTTCCTTTCTTTAATAATTACTTAGAATATTCATGATTAAATCAATCATAATATTTTTTTCTTTTGGATTAGATTCTGCTATTAAAATTGTTAAAGCTGCTAGCGTATTGTTATCAATTACATCTTTATTTTCTATTGTTAAAATATTATAAAAGTGTAAGAAGTAGATAAACAGGGTAGCAGCAATTCTTTTATTGCCATCTATGAAAGCATGATTTTTAACAATTAAATATAAAAAATTAGCCGCCTTTTCTTCAATTGTTGGATAAACATCTTCTCCATCAAATGACTGATAGATATTATTAATAATTGAATTTAATCCTTTATCTCTTTCAAGTGCAAATATATCACTTGTTTCATTAAATTTTAATAAATCAATTAAGTCAAGGCAATTTTGATAAGTAATCATTTTGTCTGATTTTCTGCCTTTTATTTTTTCAAAGTTTCTATGATCATAATTATCTAAAATATCTAGTCCTTTTGAAAAATTATTGATTACATTTAATACTTCTTTGATATTTTCATCATTTGTTTCATGACTTCTTGTTGCAATATCGATAAGTTTTACTGTTTTTTCTAAATAGTCTAATCTCTTTTGATTAACTGCATAACCCTTTAACATGTAGTCTTTTAAAATATTGGTTGCCCATTTTCTAAAGATAATACCATTCTTAGACTTAACACGGTAACCAACTGATATAATCATATCTAAATTGTAATATTCAATTTGACGGGTTACTTCTCTATTCCCTTCTTTTTGAACTGTCGCAAAATTTGCGACAGTTGATTTATCCAATTCTTCTTTAAGTGCATTATTAATATGTTTTCCTATTGTTTTAATATCTCTGTCAAATAATTTAGCTATTTGTTCTCTATTTAACCAAACGGTTTCATCTTTAATATTTACTTCTAATTTTACATTTTGATTTTCAAAAATAATAATTTCATTTTTCATTTTTCATTATTCCTCCATATATAAATTATTTTTGTTCTTGTATTTTTACTATGGAGTTTTCTTAAATTCTATAATATTAAAATATAGCTATTTATTTTAAAAATAGTTGTTTTGCTTTTATTAATTTTTTCCATAGTAAAAAATAATTATTCTTTTGTTCTACTAAAGCGTTATGTGTTGTTACTCTAGTCTCCTTATCTTTCGATAAGTCTTCTCCTTTCACATTATATTTTGCCCATTCTAAAAATCCTCGGTACATTACTTAATCTCTTCCTACTATGGAAAGTTATGCCTTAATATCAATATATATTTTAACATAGTATTAACTAAATGCAAACTTATTTTGTAAAATATTTTTCTCTAAAATTAGTTGTATATTTTTATGCATTAGTATATTCTAATATTAGAAAGGTGAGAGCTATGAAAAAGAAATATTGGTTATTAGCACTTATTATACCTATCTTATTAGTTACAGGGTGTAGTGAAGAATCTACTACTAAGTCATTATCTTGTACAATGAAAGATGGTATAGAAGGAACTAGTACATATAGTAAAATGGACATTACATTTAGAGAAAATGAAGCAGAAAGAATTTCTTTAAATATATCTATTGATTATAATAATGAATATAAAGACTATGTTGATACTTTTAAAGAAACACTAGAAACACAGAAGACTAATTTAGAAAAACTTGGTTATGATGTTAAAATTACTTCTAATAATTCGTCTATTAACTTGTTAGCAGTTGGTACTAATAAAACACTTGATGAAAGTGAATATAAAGGTACTTATGATGCTACAAAGAAATCTCTTGAAGATAGTGGTTATACTTGTAAATAAAAGAAGATATTCACAAAACTGTGGATATCTTCTTTTATTATTTCATAATTTCTTGATAAATTTCGTCAGTATCTTTTAGACTTTCTTGGTTAAAATTAATATTCCAATTATCATCTTCATATCTTGGAATTAAATGAACATGATAATGTTTTACTTCTTGACCTAATTCATTATTTTGAACAATTGTTAATCCTTTTATATTTAACTTTTCTTTTAATAAATCATATATCTTTTTTTCTACTTCTAAAATGTGAGTAGTAAGAATACTATCAACTTCTTTTACTGTTACAATATGTTTTTTAGGAATAATTAGACAATGTCCGTTTGTGTTAGGATTAATATCTAAAAATACCTTTACTAACTCATCTTCATAAATTGTTTTACTAGGAATACTTCCTTCTATAATCTTACAAAATAAACAATCCATCTTTTCATCTCCTTAGATTTATTTTATCATACAAAAAGAAAATGTGGTCTACATTTTCTTATGTGGTTTGTGAATATTTGCGGATATTCTAGTTATATATTGTCTATTTTTTACTTACTTTATGCAAAAAAATGTAAACTTACAAAATACGACACACCTATTTACATTTTTTACTTATTTTTTCTGTTATCATGCTACAGTTTTTATTTTTTACTTTTAATTGATAAAAAAATTAATTTAAATTTGCTTTATACTTATTATAATCTATTTTCAATATTTAAAAATCGTGTTAGAATAAGGACTAGAAAAAGGTGATAGAAATGAATTTTTTAATTGATCATATCAATGTTATTAGTAAAGATAAAAAGGAAATCTTAAAAGACTTCTCTTTAGAAATTGGTAAAGGAGAAATCCATGTTATTATGGGACCTAATGGTACTGGTAAAAGTACATTATCGAAAGTAATTATGGGAAGTCGTGATTATATTGTTTCTAGTGGTGATATGTTAGTAGATGGTGATAGTATCTTATCTTTAGATACTACAGAAAGAAGTAGAAAAGGAATCTTTTTAGCTATGCAGTCACCA
Source organism: uncultured Mycoplasmatota bacterium (assembly GCA_900542735.1). Taxonomy (GTDB): domain Bacteria; phylum Bacillota_I; class Bacilli_A; order RF39; family UBA660; genus Alloscybalousia. The sequence continues at coordinate 58,441 of UQOS01000001.1, forward strand.
CTTAGTATTGATGGTGTTACCAATAGTGAGTTTTTAAGAACTGCTTTATCTAGTAAACTAGGAAAAAATGTTGGTATTTATGAATTTATGAAGTCAATGGAACAAGCTATGTCTGATTTAAAAATGAATCCTAATATGATGCATCGTTCTATTAATCAAGACTTTTCTGGTGGTGAAAGAAAGAAAAACGAAATCTTACAGATGAAAGTTTTAAAACCTAATTTTATTATTTTAGATGAACTTGATTCAGGATTAGATGTTGATAGCTTAAAAATTGTGTGTGATAATATTAACGATTATTTAAAAGAAAATCCTGATACTTCTGTTTTAATTATTACTCATTATACTAGAATTTTAGAATACATTAAGCCAGATTTTGTTCATGTTATTCATAGTGGTAAAATTGTGAAAACGGGAGATTATCGTTTAGCACAGGAAATCGAAAAAAATGGTTTTAGTTGTGTGAATGATATGAGTGGTGAAGATAATCATGAATAAGATATTAATGAGTAGTCCAGAAAAAACAAGTATTATAAATGATGGTAAATATCGTTTTTCAGAAGATACTACTCTTACTTTAGAAGTAGAAGATTTTAGTAAAGATATTTTTCTTTCTGTTACTAGTCATAAAAAAGTAGTATTCAATTTATTTAGTAAAAATTCTACTCTTAATTTTCATATTCAAATTTTAAAAGGAGCAGAATTTGTATTTAATTATTTTTCTATTAATGGCAGTAATACAATTACTACGAATCTTTTAGAAGATGAAAGTAAATTTTATTTAAATTATAGTGTACTAAATGATGATAATAGTAATAATAAGATTACCGTTTATCATGATGCTTCTAAAACAGAAGCTTATCTAAAAAATCATGGTTTTAGTAGTGGAGGTGCTAAACTAGTTTTTGATGTATCTAGTTATATTCCAAAAGAAGCAAGTAGTTGTATCAGTAGACAAGATAACCAGATATTAGAAAATAGTCAAAGTTTTTCACAAATTAATCCTAATTTATATATTGAAAACTATGATGTAGAAGCAAGTCATTCTGCTTATATTGGAAAGTTTAAAGAAGATGAGTTATTCTATTTAATGAGTAGAGGACTTAAAATAGAAGAAGCAAAACTTTTACTTTTACAGGCTTTTTTGATGGGAAGTTTACATATAGATGATGAAAGACTAGAAAAATATCAAGGAGAGATTAAAAAATATTTTATTAGGGAGGTGTAAATATGCATAGAGAAGATTTTCCTATTTTAAAACAAGATCTTATTTATTTTGATAATGGTGCTACTACTTTAAAACCTCAAGTAGTAATTGATAGTATTACTGACTATTATACTAATTACACTGCAAATGCTCATAGAGGAGATTATGATAATAGTTTAAAGGTAGATATTAAATATGAAGAAGTGCGTACGAAAGTAAAGAACTTTATTCACTGTGATAGTGAAAAAGAAGTAGTTTTTACTAGTGGAGCAACAGATTCTTTAAATCGAATTGTGTTTGGATTTATGAAATATTATCTAAAAGCAGGTGATGAAGTTTTAATTACAAAGGCAGAACATGCATCGAATGTGCTTCCTTGGTTAGAACTTGAAAAAGAGTTAGGTATTTTGGTTAAATATATTCCACTTGAAAATCATTTAGTGAAACTTGAAAATGTAGAAAAAATAATTACAGCAAAAACAAAAGTAATATCTTTAGCACATATTACTAATGTTTTAGGAGATGAAAGACCAATTGAAGAAATTGGTAAATTGTGTCAGAAACATAATATTTTATTTGTAGTAGATGGAGCTCAAAGTGTACCTCATATTTCTGTTGATGTCAAAAAATTAAATATTGATTTCTTAGCTTTTTCTGCTCATAAAATGTTAGGACCAACTGGAGTTGGAGTTTTATATGGAAAAGAAGAATACCTAGAAAAAATGATGCCAACTTCTTTTGGAGGGGGTATGAATTCTACTTTTACTTCAATAGGAGAAGTTGAATATAAAAGTTTACCTACTAGATTAGAAGCAGGTACTCCAAATATTGCTGGCGTAATTGGAATGGGTAGTGCGATTGATTATTTAATGAAAATTGGAATGGAAAACATTACGAAATATGAAAGACATTTAAAGGAATACTTTTTAGAAAAAGCAAAAGATGTAGAAAACTTAGTTGTTTACAATAAAGATATTCCGGGTGGTTTAGTTGCTTTTAACTTAGATGGTGTTTTTAGTCAAGATACTGCAGTATATTTAAATCATTATCACATTTGTGTAAGAGCAGGAAATCACTGTGCTAAGATTTTAAAAGAAGATTTACTTGTTAAAAATACTTGCCGTATTAGTTTTTATCTATATAATACTGAAGAAGAAATTGATAGATTAATAGAAGTATTAAAAAATTCTAAAGAAATATTTAAAATTATTTTATAAAAGTTAGGATAGTGAAAGAAATGGATCCAATATTAAAAAGAGAAATTATGTTAGATAATTATGAAAATCCTATGAATAGAGGATTAGTAGATGATGATAGTTATATTAAAATTAATACCAATAATGAAAGTTGTATTGATAACTTAGATATCATGTATAAGATTGAAGATGGAAAATTAGTTGATATTAGATTTGATGGAGAAGCGTGTGCAATTTCTACTAGTAGCACTAGTATTATGATTAAGTCTTTAATTGGAAAAACAAAAGAAGAAATTTTAAAAATATTAGAAAACTATGAAAATATGATAAATGAAAAAGAATATGATAGTAGTGTTTTAGGAGAATTAAATGTATATAATGAAATATACAGACAACCTAATCGTAAAAAGTGTGCACTTTTACCGTTTGAATCTTTAAAGAAAATAATTGATAAAATGTAAATAGAAAAGTGGTGGTTTTTTTGGAAATCATAGGACTTAGCCAAGAAAAAATTAAACAAATATCTGAAATTAAAAAGGAAGATAGTTGGGTACTAGATTATCGTTTAAAGAGTTATGAGCTTTTTGAAAAAGCAGAAGAACCTAGTTTTGGGCCAAAAGCTAATATTGATTTTGAAAAGGTAATTTATTATAAAACGAATGATGATAATAAGATTAAAAATAACTGGAACGATATTAGTTGTAGTATTCGAGATGAACTTAATTCAGTGGGCGTACTTGAGAGTGAAAAGCATTTAGATGGTATGGGTGTTCAATATGAAAGTGAAGTTATATACCATAATATGCTTGATGAATTAACTAAGAAAAATGTTATTTTTACATCTATTGAAGAAGGTCTTAAAAAGTACCCTGATATTGCTAGAAAGTATTTTGGTAAAATTGTATCTAATGCAGATAATAAATATGCTAGTTTAAATAGTAGTGTTTTTAGTGGAGGTAGTTTTATTTATATTCCACCTCATACAGAACTTGATAGACCACTACAAAGCTATTTTAGAATTAATAGTCGTAGTATGGGTCAATTTGAAAGAACTTTGATTATTGTAGATGATGATAGTAGTTTACATTATATAGAGGGGTGTACAGCACCTAATTATAGTGAATCTAGTTTACATGCTGCAGTTGTTGAGATTTATGTTGGTAAGGGTAGTAAGTGTCGTTATAGTACGATTCAAAACTGGGCTACTAATGTTAATAATTTGGTTACAAAAAGAGCTTTGGTTGATACTGATGGCGTAATGGAATGGATTGATGGTAATATTGGTAGTAATGTGACTATGAAGTATCCTGCTTGTATTTTAAAAGGAGATAGAGCAGAGGGTACTTGTATTACGATTAGTGTAGCTACAAATCATCAAGAACAGGATACTGGTGCTAGAATGATTCATATTGGTAAAAATACTAAGAGCACTATTATTTCTAAGAGTATTGCTAGAAATGGTGGAAATGCTACTTATCGTGGTAAAGTTGATATTAAGAAAAGTGCTACTAATAGTAGTAGTATGGTAAAATGTGATACTTTAATACTTGATGATATTTCTAAGAGTGATACAATTCCTGTTAATATTTGTGAGAATAATTCTAGTAATATTGAACATGAAGCTACTGTTTCTAAAATCAGTGATGAAAAATTATTTTATATGATGTCAAGAGGACTTGATGAAGAAAAAGCTACTGAACTTATTATCTTAGGCTTTATTGAAAAGTTTAGAGAAGAGTTACCAATGGAGTATGCTGTTGAGCTAAATCAACTTTTGAAAAAAAATTTATAAAACTATGAAACTTATTTTTTGATAGTGAAATAGTATGGTAAAATTGAAAATTCCCCTAGGGAATTTTCTTTTTTTGGTCTAAAAATAGGCTTTAATTTATAAAATTGGCGATTTGTGTTTTCTTTTTCTTTCGATTATTATACTGGCATGAAAGGAGGGATACTATGTTAAATCAGCTAGTTTTAGTGGGAAGAATTGTAAAGAAACCGGAATTAAGAGAAGCAGAAAATAATAAAAAATATTCTTTTATTACTTTGGCAGTTCCTAGAAGTTTTAAAAATGTCAATGGTGAATATGATACAGATTTTATTGACTGTGCTTTATGGGATAGTGTTGCAGCTTCCACTGTTAAATACTGTGATAAAGGCGATATTGTTGGTATTAAAGGAAGACTTCAGAGTAGAATTGTTGAAAAAGATGATACCAAAAAACAGGTTTTAGAAGTAGTAGCAGAAAAGGTAACTTTTCTGTCCTCAAACAATAAAAAAGAAAACTAGTTTCTAATTAGTTAACTAACCTCAAAATACGACAAGATTTCACTATAATGTACCTATATATTGGTACAAGAGGTGTTTAAAATGATTCTATTTGCAAAGAGATTAAAGGAAAAAAGAAAAGAAATGGGATTTACTCAAAAACAACTAGGTGAAATGATTGGAGTAACTAAGGTTAGTATTTGTTGTTATGAAAATGGTACTAGAACTCCAACACTTGATACTCTAATTGATTTAGCAAATGCACTACAAGTTGAGTTAACTTATCTTTTAGGTGTTGATAGTTTTGTGGTTGCTGAGGGTGAACCTGAAGTAGGTATTAATATAGCTTATAATGAAATTGCACTTATTAAAGAACTTCGTATGCATATTAAGTTATATGAAAGACTTTTAGAAGATCCAAAAAGAACTATGGATTATATTGAGAAAAAATTGCGTTAAACATATAGGTATTTGCTTATATGTTTTTCTTTTTTCTAAAATTATGTTACACTCTTAATATAGTAAGATAGGTGAAGATAAAATGGAAGAATCAAAGAAAGAAGAATTACAAAATATTTTAAATCAAATTGAAAATCTTTATTATGTTGATAATATCGAAGATAGAAAAGATGAATTACTTAGTTTATGGACTAGATATTATCAGTTAGCTTATTCTTATCATATTCAATTAGATAGTGCTTATAATTTGTTTTTACTTGGTGAAAATGTGTGTTATGTAATTGATAGTAAATTAAATAGATAAAAAAATATAGAAGTACCAAATGATGCTATTTATCATTTACTTGAGGTATTAAAAGAAAATAAGGATTCTTTGGTAAATGGTATTTCTTATCAAGAAGCAATTCAAATACTTGAGTATGTAGTAAATAAGACTTGGAATAATTTAGCACATTTTGGAATTGACTTATCTAGAAATTCTTTAAATGGCTTTTGTGAATTTGCACAACTTAGTAGTCTTTTGCCACTAGAGAAACTTGGCCTTTCTGTTACTAAAAATACGGCAGAAGCTAGTTTTGATTATCCATTACATCATGCTTTTGGAACAGTTAAAATTCCGATTTTAGAAAATGGTATTTTAAAAGAAGATTTTTTCTTAATTGATCCAACTTATAAACAATTTTTTACAGCAGTTAGATGTAACTTTGGTAGATTTTTTGTAGAAAATGAGGATACAGGAAAAATACTTGCTCCAGATATTGGTTATTTTATGAAGTCAGATGAAGAAAAAAGCGTTTGTTCTTCTATTATAAAGAATGGTTATATTTTACTTGATGATAATGTGGCTAAGATATATGGAAGTGGTTTTAAACTAGCAAGTATTCCAGCTATTCACAATGATTCTTACGATTTAGAATATGATAAAGTTTTAAATGAAGATGGAAATTATTTTAAGAATTGTATATTAAATGATAATGGTAGATACTGTTCAAGTATTAATGAATTAGAAGATTATGGTTTCGATTTAGAAATTCCTATTTCAAAAAATATTCATTATCAGTAGTTATTTTCTATTTTATTTGGTATAATTTTATTAGAATAGAGAGGCGGTTATATGGCAATCGTAGATATTATTAATAAGAAAAGATTGGGTAATATTTTAACTAGAAAAGAGCTAGAGGAAGCTTTTTTAGGTTATTATCGTGGTGATATTCCTGATTATCAAATGAGTAGCTTATTAATGGCTATTTGTCTTAAGGGTATGACTGATGAAGAAATCTTAAATCTTACTGATATTTTTATTCATAGTGGCGATATTTTAGATTTAAGTGATATACATGGTATTACTGTTGATAAACATTCTACTGGTGGTGTTGGTGATAAAACAACTTTAGTGGTTGCATCTATTGCGGCTTCCTTAGGGGTAAAGGTTCCTAAAATGAGTGGTAGAGGACTTGGTCATACTGGTGGAACTATTGATAAACTTGAAAGTATTCCAGGTTTTCGAGTTAATTTAACGGAAGAAGAATTTATCAATCAGTTAAACGAAGTGGGAGCTTGTATTATTAGTCAAACCAAAAATTTAGCGCCTCTTGATAAAAAGGTATATGCACTTCGTGATGTGACTGGTACAGTAGAATCTATTCCTTTAATTGCTACTAGTATTATGAGTAAAAAGATAGCTAGTGGTGCTGATAAAATTATGCTAGATGTTAAAGTGGGAACAGGAGCCTTATTAAAAACTAGAAAAGATGCTTTAGAAATTTCTAGAATTATGAAAATGATTGGTAATCATTATGGAAAAGAAGTAGAAACTATGATTACTTATATGGATATTCCACTTGGTACTTCAATTGGTAATGCACTTGAAATACTAGAAGTAATTAAGATTTTATGTAATGAAGAAAATAATTATTTAGTTGCTTTATGTAAGGCATTGTCTAGTAAAATGGTTCAACTTGCTCTTGGAAAAACGATTAATCAGGCAAATGATATGGTAGAAGATAGTTTAAAAAGCGGAAAGGCTTACTTGAAATTTTTGGAAATAGTAAAAGCTCAAGGTGGAGATTTGAGTGGTTTAAGAGTTAGTAAGAATACACAAGATATTTATTCTACTAAGAGTGGTCATGTCATTGATATGGATGCTTATCGTTTTGGAAAACTTTCTCTTGATTTGGGTGGAGGAAGAAAAACTAAGGAAGATAAAATTGACCCAAGCGTTGGAATTGTACTTAAGAAAAAAATTGGTGATGATGTTAAAGTTGGAGATGTATTATGTACTTTATACTTAAAAGAAGGTAGTAAACCAATTACAGAAGATTTAACTGATTACTACACATTCACTGTAGATTCAGAAAAAGAAAAAATATTAGATGCAAAGGAAAAAGAGATTGAACTCTTATAGGAGAAAATAATGATTTATTTTATAATTTTTATGATTTTATTATTTGATTTTGTAGTATTTAAAATGGCTTCTAACTGTTCTAGATGGGAAGAAGAATATTATTTAAAAGAAGAAAAGAAAAATTAATGGTGTGTTAGTTTTTCATATATGTATTTTAATATAAATAGCTTAAAGTGAAGACTTTAGGTTATTTTTTTAACTTTTTTTATTTTTTGTAAGTATTTTTGAAAGTTTTCTAAATAATATTATAGAAGATAGCCGGCACCTTCTAATATTATAAAGGAGATTTAGATATAAAATTATGATAGAATTATTAGAAAAAATAAAAGAACAGAAAAAAGATAATTTTGTATCTTTGTTATCATATACTACATTTAAATATCTATTTAAAAATGAAGATACAAGAGAGTGGTTAGTAAATATCATTAAGGGTACATTTTAAAAAACTTATTAAATCTAGGTACTGTTTCATTGGAAGATATTTCAAAAACTACTGACTTAGATATTGATACTTTAAATACCATATCTAAAGAATCCTAAATAAAAATGACTTGAATATATGTTCAAGTCATTTTTAAATATCTTTATTCTCCTAAAGTCAAAGTAACTGTTGTACTACTTGGAACATTACTTCCACTTCTCATAGATTGTTTGATTACTTTAGTATTTTTTTCATTATTATCATCTAAAAACTTACAGTTAATATTTACTTTCTTGCAACTATTACTTGCTTCTTCCTTCGTCATACCAATTAAATTTGGAATTATTGTATTACCACCTTGAGAAATTACTAGTATAACCGTTTCGTTATTTTTAATAATTTGATTTTCTTTATGAGAAGAAGAAATTAGTTTGCCTTTTTCGATACTATTACTATATTCATAATTAATTTGATAGGCAATATCATTTCCATCAGCCCAAGTAATAAAATCATCAAGATTACTAAAACTTATCATATAAATTTGTCCCTTTGATAAAGTTACTTGAATAGTATCACCAACATTTATTAGATTTCCCTTGATATAATTACTACTAACTACTTTTCCTTTTTTTATCGTATCATCGTGTTCTTCTTTAAATTCTATTTTTAAACGATTATTAGTAGCCCAAGTATTAATTTCATTAGCATTCATTTTCGTTAAATCAGGAACTGTAATTTGATTTTTCTTAGAAACTGTTAAAATAATTTCTGTATTATCACTAGGACTAATAACTTCCCATTTTTTAACACTTTGTTTTAAGATGATATTTTCTTCTTTTTCTTCGCTATAAGCATATTCTATATCACACTTTAAATGATTTCTTCCACAATAGACAATAGCATGAAAAGTATCAAGACCAACTAAATTATCCATAGTAATACTTTTTAATTCTTCTTCTTTACCTAGGGAAGATACTAAAGTAATAGGTTCATCTCTTTTAACTTCTTTTATTACATCTTGACTTATAATTGTATCTTTTGAAACTGTATCACTAAACTCAAAATTAATTGTAACATTCGTTAAATGATTATCATCAATATACTTAATAACATCATCTAATTTCCAACCAACCATACTAGTAACAATAGTGTTAATAGAAGTATCAACTCCATCAGAAACAACGACCTTCATTTTCTTAAGTCCTTTGGTAGAAGTACCAGCCTTTACACTCTGACTGATAATCTTATACTGTAAAATAGTATCGCTATTCTCAAAATCTTGTTCAATTAAAATATTTCTTTCATTTGCCCAAGTAACTACTTCTTTAATATCTTTATTTGTAAAATCTAATACTAAATCTTTTTTTGCATTAACACTAGAAATTACTTGAAATAAACTGTAAAAAGTAAGAAGTAAGGAACCAATAATAATAAATATTTTAACTTTTTTATTTTGAGCAAACATACCAACAATTACATAAAACACTGAAAAAATAGCTAACAATACCACACTGATAATACTAATAATCTGATTTAAAATATTACTACTAACTAATATCGTATAAATCATATAAGAAATAGTAGAAACCAGTGATAAAGCTAAACAAAAATAAACAATAACTTGAAATACTTTTTCTTTTTTTTCTAATTTTTCTTCCATAATGCACCTCTATTCTAACTTAATTATATAATAAGAAATAAATTATGAATACTAAAAAATCTAAAAAATAGGAACTAGTGTCAAATAGTTAGAAGGTAAAATCCTAAATATTTTCTATCTTTCTAATAGTGTTCATGATAAAATAAAAGAAAGAGAGTGATAATATGAAACAAATAAAAGAAACGAGTATTTTTTTATTAATGCTAATGGCAAATATTTTAATAGGAACAACTTTACTATTTTTTTGTAAAATAACGATTACGCCATTTCATTTACCTGGATTTATTTTATTAACTAGTCTATTTTATTTCTTTTTAAGAAGAAAAGTAACTAAGAAAGAAATTCTAACAACAATCATTTTATCTCTTTTAATAGTATCTCTATCTACTTTAATTTCTAGTTTTATGTTTGATAGATCAAGTGATGGAAATACTTATCATAAAGACGCAATTGGAGTATTAAAAGAAGGTTTTAATCCTGTATATGAATCTAGTGTTAAACAAATTAAAAAAAGACAAGATGACAGTAAAACACTAACAAACTATAGTATTTGGACAGACCATTATGCAAAAGCAAATTGGATTATTGCTGCTAATTTCTATAGTCTAACAAACAATATTGAATCTGGAAAAGCTATGAATCTAATTAGTATGTATCTTGTGTTTGGATTTATTTTTACTTCATTATCTACTTGTATGACTACGAAAAAAGCTATGATACTTGCTCTTATTACTGTACTTAATCCTATTACAGCTTCGCAAGTTTTTACTTACTATAATGATCAATTAGTATGTATGTATCTTTTCTTAGCTATCTTATTTTTAATAAAACTAGATAAAAATATAAATGATAAAAACAGTTGGTTTTATTACTTTCTTACTTTTATTATTTTAGCGAATATGAAGTTTAACGGATTAGGTTACTTATTAGTATTTAGTTTCTTCTTTGTTTGCAAGTATTTATTTAAGGCCTATAAAAACAAAAACTTTTTTCAAATATTTAAAAAATTATGTATAATATTTATTCCTTTATTTATAACATCTCTTTTGATAGTAGGGTATCCTACCTATATAAAAAATACTATTGATCATAATAATCCATTCTTCCCATTATACGATAAAAATGGTGAAGATATTATTACTGCTCAACAACCTAAAAAGTTTTTAAAAATGAATAATTTAGAAAAACTATTCTATGCAACATTCTCAAAAACAAACAATCTAAGAGAAAATGATAATACCGATTTAAAACTTCCATTTACGGTTTATAAAAGTGAACTAACACCAGCTATGAGTAACGATTTAAGAATTAGTGGTTGGGGAATATTTTATAGTGGATTATTACTATGTAGTATCATTATCTTTATTAAGTATTATAAACAATATAAAAAAGAAACATCTATTTTGTATACCCTAATAATTACTATTTTCTTACTACTTATTATGAGTGAATCATGGTGGGCTAGATATACACCACACTTTTATTTATTTATAATTTTATCACTTTATATTCTTTTTAAATATGAAAAGAAGAACTTAATATCTAATATTTATGTAGCTATTATTTTAATAAATACTTTAATACCATTTATGGGAAATAGTTATTATACTTTAAAAAATAGTATTCAAATTCATAAAGAATTAAAAAGTTTATCAAATACCGAAATCAAACTAAATGTAAATGGTATGAATGGTATTATTTATAACTTAAAGGACTATCATGTTACTTATCATATTATGAAAGAAAATGGAAAAAAAGAATTATACTATCACTATTTAACATATCAAGGAGAAGAAGATGAATAAAAAACTAAATTTACTCATAATTATCTTTTTATTATTAGGACCTATTTTAGATGTAACTAGTTTTTTAGGATTACCATATAGTATTTTAGTAAGAAGTATCTTTTTAATTGGTATTATTTTATATTTATTATGGTATAAGAAAAGTTTAAAGTTGTTAATTCCTTTATTAGCTTTTGGTCTAGTTAATTTACTATATCAGTACCTCTATTTAAAAAGTGGTATGGTTACTTCTATTTCAGCTTGTTTAAAATTTTTATATTTACCAGTATCTATCTTATTTTTTAATGCTTGCCAGGTAGATACTAATAAAGATAAATTATTATTAACGGTTTTAATTACTTATTTAAGTATTTATTTATTATCTTATGTATTTAAAATAGGAGCAGATGCTTACTTACCAACAGATGGCAAAAGCGGCTTTAAAGGTTTATTTTCATCAATTAATGAATTTAGTGCAATTATTGTGGGACTATTACCCATATCTTTAACCTATCTAAAGAAGAAAGAAAAATGGTTACTTTTTACTTTCGTTTTACTAGCTAGTATTGGTAGCAGTTTATTAATTGGAACTAAAGTTTTAATGGGTGGTATATTGTTTACTGTTTTCTATTTACTATATCAAGAAAGAGATAAGTTATTTTTTAAAAAATCTAAAAAAGGTAAAATCATGATAATAGGTATTTTGATTATTTCTATCATATGTGGCTCTATTTTATTTACGAAAACTAGAACCTATCAAAATATGGTAATCCAAAATAGTTTCTTTAAAGTAGATAAAATTTTATCGTTAGACTTTGTGAATAAAGTAATATATAATGATCGTTTAAGTTTTTTAAGTGATAATTATCAGTATTTTAAAAGTCAAAATATAATAAAAATATTATTTGGAATTGGATTAACTGATAATAAAGTAAAAATGGTAGAAATAGATATTTTTGATATTATTTTTCGCTATGGCGTGATAGGTTTTATTACTTTTATAATTCCTATTATCTCATCTATTAAGTGGAAAAACATAAGAAAAGTTGATAAAATATCATTGTTACTATTTTTGATAATTTCTCTAACATCTGGTCATGTATTAATTTATCCAGCTGTTAGTATTTATATAGCGTTCATTCAAAAAGAAGAAATTGAAGTAGGTGATAAATTTGAAAACAGGAATCGTAATTATTCATTATAATGATCTTGAATCATTGAAACATTTAGTAGAAAATGTAGAAAACTATCATGTAATATCTAAAATTGTGATTGTAGATAATAATTCAAGAAAAGATGTAAAAAAGAGTCTTAGACTAATAACTGGTAAAAAAATAAAGTTAATTGAAAATAAAAAGAATTTTGGTTTTGCTAAAGCTATTAATATTGGATGTAAATACTTGATAAAAGAACTAGGTCCATGTAATTTAATTATTTCTAATAGTGATGTTATTATTGATAAAGAAGAAGATTTAAAAGCTCTAATAAAAGAATTAAATAAAAAATCAGTAGGAGTAGTAGCACCAACTATTGTAGAAAATAAGCATTTAAATCGTGGTTGGAAAAATCCTAGTCCTTTCTTAGATAGTATGTTAAATTTGATTTATGTGCATCGTTTCTTTAGAAAAAAATATGTGTTTTATAAAGAGGAACATTATGATAGTAGAACTAGTTTAGTAGATGTTGTGAGTGGTTGTTTCTTTATAATGAAATCCAGAACATTAGAAAGAATTGGTTATTTAGATGAACATACTTTTCTTTATTATGAAGAAAATATTCTAGCAAAAAAGATTCATAATGAGAAATTATATATTGAAGTATGTAATGATATTCTAATTATTCATAATCATTCGGTATCTATTGATAAAAATGTAAAAAAGATAAATAAGTTGAAACTTCAAAAGGAAAGTCAGTATTATTTTCAAACAACTTATAATCATGCAAATCTATGGGAAAAAATGTTACTAAAGACAACTGCTTTTTGTAGTAGAATGATTTTAGCAGTAGTATATTTTTTGAAAGATTTGATAGGAGTAAAGAAAAAAGATAAATAGGAAAATGGGTTATGCCCTTGTGGCATATGAGAAAAATATAAAAAGATATTTTTTGATAACTATTGTAGATGGAAAAGAGGTTAGTCTTATTTTTAAACTAACCTCTATATTTTTTATAGTATTTATAGTATTTAAAAAATAGTACTTTACTTTTAATATTCTAATTCATAAATATAGAATTAAATTGGCAACTAATCATTTGACAATTACACTGAAAAATGATATAATTTCAGTGTAATTGTCAAAGAAAGAAAAGGGATTAATATGAAAAAAGAGGAGAAAATCAATTATAAAATTGAAAGTGATGTTCTTAAAAATTATGTAGAAGCTATTAATTCAATAAAGGAACCCATGAGACAAATTAAGGATCAACTTCATCAACTAACAATGCCAATGCAAGAACTAGATAAATCATTTAATGAATCTATGAAGCCAATCATTGAAGCAAGTAAAGCCGCTTCTAGGCCATTTAAATCAATTCAAAAAGAACTAAAAAGCATTAATACTATGTCTAATGTAATTAAGGAACTATCGATTAAATATCCAAACAACCAGTCAAAAATATTTATAGATACTATAAAGCAAATAATGAATACCAATAATGGAATGCTTTCTACAAGAATGATAGAACCACTAAATATAAGCAGACAATATCTCTCAATTATGGAAAATAATAATGAAATTGAAAAAGTTTCAAGAGGTATATATCTTTCACCAAGTGCTTTTGAGGATAGTTATTTTTCCTTCCAACAAAAATATAAAAAGGCTATTTTCTCACATATGAATGCCCTATATTTTTACGGTATGACTGAGGAATTTCCATATAACTATACAGTAACTGTTCCACAAAACTATCATGTTGATACAGTAAATGAAAAATGTAATGTATTTTATGTTTCAGATGATATATATGAAATAGGTGTCGTTGAAGTTGAAACTCCAAGTGGAAATAAAGTTAGAGCTTATGACAAAGAAAGATGTATTTGCGATATCATAAGATCAAAAGGTAGAATGGATCCTGAACAAGTAAAAAAATCTATTAAACAATATATTCAAAGTAAAGATAAAAATGTAGCAAAGCTATATGATTATGCAAAGAGAATGGGAATAAGTGAAAAAGTAATGGAAATGGTAGGCATATATTATGAGTAATTCTATCCAAGCAGTAAAGGATAAACTTAGAAATATTTCTAGAGAAAAAAATATAGATTTTAACTCTGTTATGAGATTTTATATGTATGATAGGTTTGTTGAACGCCTATCGAAAAGTAAATATAAAGATAATTTTATATTAAAAGGTGGCTTTTATTTGAGTAAATTATTCGGATTAGATAATAGAAGCACTATGGATATTGATACTGCAATAAGAAAAACAAATCTATCTTTAGAAAATGTTATTAAAATGATAACAGAAATTATTAATATAGATGTAGATGATAACGTAAAATTTGAAATTGAAAAAACAGAATCAATTCGTGATGAAGATGAGTATGGTGGATTAAGAATTACGATAAAATTTACGTTAGAAAATATGAAAGATAGTTTTCACATTGATATAGCTACTGGTGATCCAATACATCCAGGACCAGATGATTATAAATATGAATCACTAATAGGAAATGATATATATAAGGTATGGTCATATAATTTGGAAACTATATTAGCTGAAAAAATAGAAACTATACTTAGCAAGTTAGAAGCAAGCAGTAGAATGAAAGATTACTATGATATTTATTTAATCCATAGGTTTAAATTTAATAAAATAAATAAAACTAAATTTAGAGGCGCAGTAGAGAAAACTTTTGAAAAAAGAGAATTTAATGCAGATCTAATTGCAAGTTTAAATGTAGTTAAAGATAGTAAGATATTAAGAGATAAATGGGTAAGCTATTCTAGGAAAAATAGTTATGCTAGAAATTTGGAATTTGATGAAACTATAAAATGTTTAGAAGACTTTATAGAAATATTAATACCGGTAGAAGTATAAGAGGTTTGAATGAGTATATAAGAATAACATATTGTACAACAAAAATAATTTCATATTTATCAGATTAAACACAATCGATAAGAATGGGGCTTTTATAAATTTTAAAATAGAACAAGTTGAAAAAAAGATATTTTTTTTAGCACTTGAGTTGTATTAGTTTTGGTCGACAAATACATTAAACTTTTGTGCTTTTTTTCTAAATTAAAATGTGATGCTTTTTAATTATTTGATAATTCAAGACTTTTCGTTAGAAATTTGGTACAATTATCGCATAAGGTAGTGATTGGGATGAAAATTCTAAATAAAAAGTATTTTGAATCAATGAAAAAATATAGAGATGATAATAATTTACAGAATGAATTAACTGATGATGATTGTATTTGCTATGCAAATATGTTTTCAGTTTATTTTGAAATTACAGATAAAAAATATTCGTTTGATGAAATGTTTCAAACTTATGATTTTATAACAGATGTAATCGATGGATTAAGGCCTGATATAATGATTGAATTAAATGATAAGTATAGGGATATTTATAGATTATTAAGAAGATATTCTATAACAAAAAATTTAGATAAAGAAACAAGAAAAAAATTAGCATTTTTAATATATCAAGCTAAATGCATAATTATTATGGATGAAGAAACTATGGAACCTACTTGGAATATGGGATTATTTGAAAAAGGAACAAATAATTTTCTTGAAGAATATGAATATGAATTAAAAGAATATCCAGAAACATACGAAATAAAAGAAACATTGTCTGACATTACGAGTGATGATTTTGGATTAACTGCTAATAATCCAATTGAATTAATATCTGTAGGAGCACAATATCAGTATTTAAATATATTATTAACTGATGATGGAAAAGATATTTTGTATGAAAGAGTGGGAACAGTTACACATAGCGATGGTGAAACTATAATTGATGTATATAATATTTATAGCAAAAAAAAATTAGGAAAGAAAAAAATTGCTACTTTATATATTTCTGGATATGGATATGAAAATACTGTAATTGCTCCAAAAGGCTTTAGATTTATGACAGATGAAGAATTTAAAAATAGACATTAAATGCCAATTAACTGCTTATTATATAGCTAAAATGAATGAGTGTGATATAGATAAACCTAAAAATCTTGCTAAAAAGTGTAACAGTTGAATAAAAAATAATATAAAATCAGATAAAAATGTTAAAAAAGCGCCATATTTCTTGAGATATGTCGTTTTTTAGTTTATACTTAATTATAAGAGATAGTAATATCGCTAAGAATAGAAAAGGGTAAAAGACTAAGGAAAGAGGTACACAATGAAAGGAATTATATTAGCAGGAGGTTCAGGAACTAGACTTTATCCAATAACAGAAGGAATTAGTAAACAGTTAATACCAATTTATGATAAACCGATGATTTATTATCCTTTATCAACATTGATGTTAGCAGGAATTAAAGATATTTTATTAATTACTACAGAGCAAGATCAAGCTGGATTTAAAAGATTATTTGGAACAGGAAAGCAATTTGGATTAAATATTGATTATGTGATTCAACCATCACCTGATGGACTAGCACAAGCTTTTACTTTAGGAAAAGATTTTATTGGAAATGATACTTGTGCAATGATACTTGGAGATAATATTTTTTATGGTAATGATTTAGTTAAAAAATTAAGCACAGCTAGAAAAAATGCTGAGGACGGATATGCTACTATTTTTGGTTATCAAGTAAAAGATCCTGAAAGATTTGGAATTATGGAAATTGATGAGAATAAAAAAGTAATTTCTGTAGAAGAAAAACCGCAAAAGCCAAAAAGTGATTTTGCGATAACTGGATTATATTTTTATGATAATAGAGTTGTAGATAAAGCATTTAAGGTGGAAAAATCTGCTCGAGGAGAGTATGAAATAACAGATTTAAATAGAATGTACTTAGAGGAAAACAAATTGAAAGCTGAACTTTTAGGTGGAGGATATGCTTGGTTTGATACAGGACTTACAGATAGTTTATTAGATGCAAGTAATACTATTAAAACTCTTCAAAACATAAGAGGCTCTATTATTAGTTGTCCAGAACAAATTGCTTATAAAAATGGTTGGTTATCAGATAGCCAATTATTAGAGCGTGCTGAATTAATGAAGAAAAATGAATATGGAAAATATTTAATGAAAACATATGAAAAAGGTAGAAAATAGTTTTATATACTAGGGATAATAATATGAAAAAAAGTGAACTATATACAATAATTATAACGAATTATAATAATAGTAAATATCTTAAAAATGCAATAAATTCAGTCCTAAATCAAAAATATAATAATATTGAATTAATAATTACTGATGATAATTCAACAGAGTTTAATCTAGAAAATATAAAAAAATATATTGAAAAGAAAAAGAAAAAAAATATTAAAAGTGTAAAATATGTAATTAATGATAAAAATATTGGTACTATTAAAACTTTAAATAAAGCTATAAAATTATCAAGTGGTGAATATATACAATTTTTTGCTTCTGATGATGAATTGTATGATGAAAATGTAATAGAAAATTTTGTTTCTAGTTTTAAAAAAAGCAATAATAATATAGTATCATCTCAATTTAGATTATGTGATAATAATATGAAATTTATCAATAATTTTAATAATTCCAGAAAATGTTTAAGGTTAAATAAAAATTTAAAAAAGCAATATTATGAAGTATGTAAAAATAATATTTATGGTTCAGGTGCTACAAGTTATAGAAGAATAATATTTGAAAAATATGGTTTAATTGATACGAAATATCTTTTATTAGAGGATTGGCCATTGTGGCTACAGTTATTAAATAAAGGCGAGAAAATATTCTATGAAAATTTTAATGGCTTGAATCATAGAGATGGTGGAATTAGCAAAACTAAAGAAATGAGTAAGATAACCAAAGTGTTTAATGAAGAAATAATCAATACATTTATTTACGAAATATTACCTAATATAATAAATTTTAATGTTTATGAGCAGTTTAAAATTTTAAAATCTTTTAATTACCACATCGATAATTATGTACCAGAAAATGAAAGAGTTAATTATATAAATAAATTAAACAGAATAATTAATAGCAATATGAAATTAAAATTGCTTTGGGGGATTGATCATTACTTTCCTAATATAATTGAAAAGATAATAATTCTATTTAAATATAATATAATCGTTCCCATATCCTTTTTAGTTGCATATATTTTTATCTTTATACTAATTAATATTATTGATATTAATAAAGATTTATTATTGATCATATTCCTAGGAATTTACTTTTTTCTTTATGTAACTATGAATATAATTAGTAATTTCATTAAAATAAAAAAAGGCGGGGTTTAGATGGAAAAATTCTCATTAATTATTACTCATTATAATCAAATGAAATATATAAAAGAGGCAATATTATCAGTTCTTAATCAAAATTACAAAAATATTGAAATAATTGTTTCAGATGATCATTCTAAAGAGTTCGATAAAGATAAAATTGAAGAAATATTTAAAAAATATAATAAAAAAAAGTTTGAATATAAAATATATCAAGGTAAAGCTAATTATGGGACGGTAAAGAGTTTAAACAATGCGTTATCGCTTGCTACTGGTGAATATATTCTGTTTTTTGCTGCAGATGATAAATTAGCTAATGAATCTGTTATTAGCAATTTCGTTAATGAGTTTAAAGATAAAAATAAGAATATTGTTACTTCACAATGTGGATTATATGATCATGATCTAAAGGTAAAATATGGTTGTTATGTTAATGCAAAAAATGCATTAGATTTAAATAAAAAAAATAGTATGGCCGTTTATGAAAAAACATGTGAAGGTTGTTTTTATGGAGCTGGTGGAACAGCATACAGAAAAAATATTTTTGAAAAATATGGAAAATTCAATGAAAAATATAAATATGTAGAAGATTGGTCATATTGGTTGTATGTAACAAGAAGTGGAGAAATGATATATTATGCAGATTTTGATTCACTATGTCACAGAGATGGTGGTATAAGTCACAGTGTTTTTGCTCCTGAAACTGTGCCACCACACATAAAACAATATTATAGAGATATTTTAAATATATATATTGATCAGATTTTGCCATATGTAAATAATTTTACAACAAAAGAAAAGTATAGAATTATGAGACAATTTAATGAAACAATTTTATATTATTCATATTTTGTTCCGGAATTAAGTTCCTATTTAAAAGACTTTGATAACGCAAGAATAAATGATAAAAAGCTTAAATATTATTGGAAAATACAGACATTAAAAAAGATATTAAAAAAATCTTTTAATTTAAATTTACTTAATAAACTTAGAGTGTTATTTATCTATAACAAGCCAGTAATAGTATCAATGTGTTATTGGTTATCAATTTGTTACTTTTATATTAATAAAATTGAAAATTTAAACAATAATTTGTTATTATTAATATATACTTGTTTATATGTATTAATATATGTTTTAGCTTATTTTATTGACAAAGTATCATACAGGTTAAAAACAAAGCATTTATATAAAATACTGGTATGGATTTTATTAAATATAGTGTCAATAAATGCTTTTAAGATAAGTAATGATAATGTATTTCTACTATTAATTTTAAACTATTTCATTACACATATATTTTTATATTTATTATCTGGAGTCTTAAAATTTATTAGACTTTATAGAAGAAGATAGCATATTGTCGATAGAAAACTGCTAAATAATTGCATTTTTCTATCAAATAATGTAGAATATTATGTTATATAGGGAGGTTTTTATGGAAGAAAATAAAACATTTATTCACCCAACTGCGTTAGTTTATCCAAATGTTGAATTTGGAGATAATGTATATGTTGGGCCATATTGTATTGTTGGGGAGCCAACATTTGGCTATTATAAAAATGCAGAAAATCATGAGTTTAAAAAAACAATAATTGGATCAAATGCAATTTTAAGAGCAAACACAATAATTTATGAGGGTTGTCAAATTGGAGAAAATTTTCAAACAGGACATCATGTTACAATAAGAGAAGATAGTATTATTGGAAAGAATTGTTCCGTTGGTACATTAGGAGATATACA
Source organism: uncultured Mycoplasmatota bacterium (assembly GCA_900542735.1). Lineage (GTDB taxonomy): Bacteria > Bacillota_I > Bacilli_A > RF39 > UBA660 > Alloscybalousia. The sequence continues at coordinate 78,963 of UQOS01000001.1, forward strand.
GGGAAAAGTAAAAATAGGAGACTTTGTCCGTTTACATTCAAATGTACATATTGGTCAATTTACGGAAATAGGCAATTATGTATGGATGTTTCCATATTCTATAACTACAAATGATTTATATCCTCCAATGGATAGATTAACTGGCTGTAAAATAGGCGATTATTCATTAATAACAACAGGTGCTATTCTTTTGCCAGGTGTTGTTATTGGCGAAAATTGTATGGTTGCAGCAGGGGCTGTTGTAAGTAAAAATGTTGAAGATGGAAAAGTTGTAATGGGTGTTCCAGCTAGGGAAAGAGGATACATAGAAGATATTTTAGATGAAAATGGAAATCATATTTACCCTTGGCCTCAATACCTTGAAGAAGATAGAGGTTATCCTTGGCAAAATGACAAACAAAAAACAAAAGTAATGGGAAGTTATAAAGAAAAATAGGTGATAGAAATGTATAATAGTGGCTTGTTTAAATTTAGAAAAATTAGTTCACCAACTAATCCTAATTTAGGAAATTTAACTCCAATTGAAATACCAGGTGATATTCCTTTTGAAGTAAAAAGAATGTATTATATTTATGGTGTTGGACAATCTGAAGTAAGGGGAAATCATTCTCATAAAAAATTACATCAAGTATTAATTTGCCTAAATGGCAGTATAGATGTAAGATTAGAAAATTTTTTTGGAGAAGAAAAATATACATTAAATGATCCATCTGTTGGATTATATGTTGGACCAGATAACTGGAGAGAAATGTCAAATTTCAGTGATAATAGTGTATTACTAGTCTTAGCATCAGCACCATATGATGAAAACGATTACATAAGGGACTATGATGAATTCGTTTCATTTAATCAAAAAAAATATGGGGGTAAAAAATAATGGTCGAATCAAAAAGAAATATTCCATTTGCAAATTTAAAACCAGTTAATGGAATGATAAGAGAAGATTTAATAGCATGCTTTGCTGATACATTGGACAAAGAGTGGTTTATTGGTGGAGAAAAAGTAAAAGAGTTTGAAGATAAGTTTGCAAAATATTGTAATGCAAAATATTGCGTTGGTGTTGGTAATGGTCTTGAATCAATAGAATTAGCCTTATTAGGGTATGGCATTGGATCAGGTGATGAAGTTATTGTTTGTTCTCATACTTTTATAGCAAGTGCATTGGCAATTTCAAAAACTGGTGCTACCCCAATTTTTGTTGAACCAGATTTAGATTATTGTTTAATTGATCCAACAAAAATTGAAGAAAAGATTACGCCAAACACTAAAGCTATAATTGCGGTTCAATTATATGGACAATGCTGTGATATGGATTATATTAATAATTTAGCTAAAAAATATAATTTAAAAGTAATAGAAGATGCTGCACAAGCACATGGAGCAAAATATAAAGATAGAATTGTAGGATCTTTGGCAGATGTAGCAGCGTTTAGCTTTTATCCAGGAAAAAATTTAGGGGCATTAGGTGACGCAGGAGCAATAGTAACAAATGATGAAGTATTAGCAAATAAGGTAAGAGAAATTGCTAATTATGGAGCATTTGTTAGATATCATCATAATGTTAAAGGGACAAATTCAAGATTAGATGAAATGCAGGCAGGATTTTTATCATTAAAATTAGATCATCTTGATGAAGTAAATAACTACAGAAGAATGGTAGCACAAAAATATAGTGATGGTATAAAAAATGAAAGTATAATACTTCCTAAAGTTGCACCAACTAATGAACACATTTGGCATTTATATACAATTAGGACTGAGGAAAGAGACTTATTAATTAAATATTTAAATGAAAATGGTATTGGAACTAATGTACATTACCCAATACCTATTCATAAACAACAAGCATATTCAGAATATAATGATTTATATTTACCAAACGCAGAACAAATTGCATCAACAACACTTAGCATTCCTATGTACTATGGAATGGAAGATGAAGATATATCTTATGTTATTGAAAAACTAAACAACTATGATATGGAAAAGGAAAAAGAAAAATCAAAAGTGTTGATTAACAAAATATAAAAAATGAAACCTTGTTCTCATTATGATACAAGGTTTTTTAATAATTAATTATTGATTACCTGGACAGGTTTAATAATACCTGAGTATATGTTAATTTGGTAACCTATAGTTTTAAATTTTGAGTGTGAGAAGTTATAATTATTAGTTATAACTATTAAAAGAAGATTATAGAAATTAGTATAGAGAAAAGTATTATAATGAAAATGAAACTATTAATAGTATGAAACTATTAAATACTATATTTAAAATGTTAAAAAATGGACCGATGATATTATAAGATAAAAAAGTAGTAAACATAAGTGTTTTATCTATAATATTAAATATGATATAATGAAGATGTATAGAATAGGAGGAAGTGATTTGATGGCAGTAAAAAATAGAAAAAATAGCAAATATGCAATAATAGTAGATAATGTATCAAAAGAATTTAAATTGGTATATGATAAGCCATATACTTTAAAAGAGAGATTAGTGTTTTGGAATAAAACAAAAGTTGGAAAACATCAAGTATTAAAAAATATTAATTTGAAGATAGAAAAGGGAGAAACAGTAGCTTTAATTGGTGTTAATGGAAGTGGTAAGAGTACATTGCTTAAATTAATGACAAAGATAATTTATCCTACTTCAGGAACTATAACAACAAATGGCAAATTAACATCATTACTTGAATTAGGAGCAGGTTTTCACCCTGATTTTACAGGAAGAGAAAATATATATTTTAATGCATCAATCTTTGGATTAACAGCTGCTGAAATTGACAAAAGAGTACAAGACATAATTGATTTTTCAGAATTAGGTGAATTTATAGATGCACCAGTTAGAACATATTCTTCAGGAATGTATATGAGACTTGCATTTTCTGTAGCTATAAATGTTGATGCTGAAATATTATTAATTGATGAAATTTTAGCAGTAGGTGATCAGCATTTTCAAGACAAATGCTTTGAAAAAATGCAAGAGTTAAGAAATAGTGGTAAAACAATTGTAATTGTAAGTCATTCATTAAACTCAATACAAAAATTATGTGATAGAGCTATTTGGATATATAATGGTGAAGTTAAATTGGATGGGAAAACAAAAGAAGTATGCGAAGAATATATGAGGGTGTGTGGTTAGAATGATAAAAGAATTAATAAATAATTTATATAATTATAGGCAACTTTTAAAAAGTAATGTTCAAAAAGAAATTAGGGGAAAATATAAAGGATCCTTTTTAGGAGTGCTTTGGTCATTTGTAAATCCTTTGTTAATGACATTAGTATATGCAATTGTATTTCCATTAATTTTAAAAAATACTGAACCTCATTATGTTACATATTTAGTTATAGGAATTTTACCTTGGAATTACTTTACGACAGTAATAGGGCAAGGCACAAATACTATTTTAGTTAATGGTGGAATTTTAAAAAAAGTATATTTTCCACGAGAAATATTACCGATTTCAGTAAACTTAAGTGGAATTATTAATTTCTTAATATCATGTCTAGTAATGTGTTTATTCTTAATATGTAGTGGAATAGGATTTAGTTGGAATATTTTATTTTTTCCATTAATTTTATTAGCTCAATTCATTCTTTTACAAGGAATAATATTTATAACTTGTGCTATTAATGTTTATGTTAGAGATCTTGAATATATTATTAATTTTATTATTAGTATGTTATTTTATGCAACACCAGTTTTATATTCAGCTAGCATGTTTAGTGGTAGTAAGTTAGAATGGATTATAAAATTAAATCCAATGGCTACTATTATCAATTCTTATCGTGATATTTTCTATTATCAAACAATGCCTAATATAAAAATGTTATTACTTGTTTTAATTGCAGGAATTGTATTATTATATGTTGGATTAAGAGTATTTAGAAAATTAGAAAAAGGTTTTGCAGAGGAATTATAATATGAAATTAGCAGGGGTAGTAGTATGGTATAATCCATCAAAAAAAGATATAAAAAATATAGATAGTTATATTAAAGCGGTCGATAAATTGTATATAGTTGATAATTCTGAAAATGGAAGCAATGAATCAAAAATACCAAATTCAAAGAAAGTAGAGTATATATACCAAAATGAAAATTTAGGTATTGCGAAAGCATTAAATATAGCTTGTTATAAAGCAATCAAAGAAAAATATAAATTTATTTTAACAATGGATCAAGATAGTTGCTTTAAGTCAAATGATGTAGATAAAATGAAAACTAAAATTTCTAGTTTAGATTTAAGTAAAATAGGAATAATTAGTCCTTGGCATAAAACTAAATTAAAATTAGAAAAACCAAAAGATGAAATTGATTATCCATTAGATGTAATGACATCAGGAAATATTTTAAATCTAGATATTTTTCAAAAAATAGGTGGTTTTAAGGAATTTCTATTTATTGATGGTGTTGATATTGAATACTGTTTAAATCTTAAGAAGAATGGCTATAAAGTAATGAGAATAAATAGCATTGAACTGCAGCATGATTTAGGTGATATTTTCTATAGAAACTTTTTAGGAAAAGAATTTATGTGCGATAATCATAATTATCTAAGAATATATTATATGACTAGAAATTATCGTTATATTAGAAAAGAATATAGAAATATTGCTCCGGAGTTTTGTGATATTTTAGTAAAAATAAAAGGTTTAATTTTCAAAATAGTATTTTATGAAAAAGATAAATTTAGAAAATTAAGAAGCATTGTGTTTGGAATATATGATTATAAACATAATAATTATGGTAAATACCAAGGTAGGTGAGAAAATGGCTGATATTAAATATTTATTAGATAAATCTAAGGAGACAATTCAAGAAGAAGGAGTTGTTGGATTTATAAAGAAAACAGGACGTTATGTAACAGGACATAAGAATCCAGTAAAAAATGTTAATTGCTATAAAGATGTTCTATTTATAAATGGGTGTACTTTACCTCACCCAACTAGATATAGAGTAGATCATCAAATGGAACAACTTTTAGCAAATGGTTATACAACTGATACTATTTTTTATGAAGATTTAACTTTAGAACAAGAAAAATATTATAAGACCTTTGTGTTTTTTAGATGCCCAATAACCGAAACTATAGAAAAGTTTATTACTTTAGCTAAAAAACAAAATAAAGTTATTTTTTATGATATTGATGATTTAGTTTTTGATAAAGAATATACAAAGACTATAAAACATTTAAAAACATTAAATAAAGATGAATTAGATTTATATTATGATGGTGTAAAAAGAATGGGACAAACTCTAAAACTATGTGATTATGCTATTACTACTACACCAACATTAGCAAATGAATTAAGAAAATATGTTAAAGATGTATTTATAAATCGTAATGTAGCATCAGAAAAAATGACAGAGCTATCTATTCGTGCAATCAAAAATATAAATAAAGATAATTCAAAGGTTATTATAGGCTATCTAAGTGGAAGTATAACTCATAATGCTGACTTTGAACTAATTTTACCAGTCATTGAAAAAATCATGGAAAAATATAATGATGTATATCTAAAAGTAGTTGGATTATTAGATATTCCAAAAGAATTACAAAGATTTTCTGATAGAATTTTAACTGCACCTTTTGTATCATGGAAAAAGCTACCTGAAATTATAGCATCTATAGATATTAATTTAGCACCACTTGAAGATAGTATTTTTAACGAAGCAAAATCAGAAAACAAATGGATAGAAGCAGCTTTATGTAAAATACCAACTGTTGCTTCTAATATAGGTGCTTTTAAAGAAATGATTCAAAATAAACAAGATGGATTTTTATGTTCAAATGAAGAAGAATGGTTTCAGGTGCTTGAAGAATTAGTAGTAAGTTTAGATTTACGAAATAGTATTGGAACAAATGCATATAATCGAGTAACTAAAAATAATGTTACTACTTACACCGGCTATTCTTTAACAAAATTTATTTCCAGTAAGTTACCAAAAACAATAGCCTTTGTGTTACCAACAACTAATATTAGTGGTGGAGTGAATGTAATATTAAAGCACTGTAGTATTTTGAAAAATGTAGGTATGAATGTATTTATTATTAATTCTGATAAAGTAAACGATAATATTATAAATAATGATGGTGAAATAGAAGTTATTTCCAATGTAACTAGTAAAATAGATGCCAAAATAGATGTAATGGTTGCTTCTCTTTGGGCTACTTTAGATTATGTGAAAAAGTATCCTAAGGTATTAGAAAAAGCATACTTAGTTCAAAATTTTGAAACTGATTTTATGAAATATGGTGATTATGGAAAAATTATAGCAAATTCTACTTATAGTTATGATGATATAAAATACATCACAATATCTAAATGGTGCCAAAATTGGTTAGAAAATAAGTATGAAAGAAAAGTATCATTTATAAGAAATGGAATTAATTTAAATCAATTTCCATATAAAAAAAGAAAATTTAATAAAAAAATTAAAATTTTAGTAGAAGGAAATAGTGATGACTACTATAAAAATGTTGATGAGAGTTTTAAAATAGTCGAAAAACTTGATAAGAGCAAGTATGAAATTCAATTTTTATCTTATCAAGGAAAGCCTAAAAATTGGTATTATGTTGATAAATTTATGCATCGTGTTCCTTACGATCAGGTTGGAAAAGTTTATCAAGATGCGGACATTTTAATTAAATCTAGTATTTTAGAGAGTTTTTCTTACCCACCACTTGAAATGATGGCTACTGGTGGTGTTTGTGTAGTAGTTCCAAACGATGGTAATATTGAATATCTAAAAGATGAAGAAAATTGTTTGTTTTATGAAAAAGGGAATATAGATCAAGCCGTACAACAAATAGAAAGATTATCAAATGATAAGAAGTTGCGTGATCATTTAATTAAAGAAGGCATTAAAACAGCTAAAAGTAGAAATTGGAAAGAAATAGAAAAGGAAATAGTGGAAGTGTATGTTGGAAATAAATAAAAAAGGAATAAGTATAGAAAAACTTTTTGTAGTAATAGGATTGATTGTTGGTTGCATGTTTATTTATATAATACCACCTTTTCAATCTCCAGATGAAGACAGTCATTTTAAAAAGGCTTACTCTATAGCTAATGGAAATTTATATGCTAAATCTGAAAATAAAACAATAGGTTTAGAAATACCAGAAGCTATGGATGATTATATAAATAATAAACTTTCAATGATGGGTAATAGAGAATTAAAATATAGTTATAATGATTTTTATTATGACCAATATCTAACAAACGATTTATCAAAAACATCATTTTATAGAGTATCAACATCTGAAACTTCTCCTATTGCGCATTTAATTCCTGGAATTGGAATATTGATTGCTAAATTATTTGGATTAATTTTTTTCAAAGGTAATCCATCAATTGCATTTATGTTATCATTTGCTAGATTTTTTTCATTACTATCATACTTAACGATTGGTTACTTTGCTATAAAATTAACACCAGCATTTAAAAAAAGCTTTTTTGCAGTTTTACTTATGCCGATGTCTATATTTTTAGGTAGCATGGTAACATATGATAATTTATTAATATCTATTACAGCATTAGCAGTAGCATCTATTTTAAAATTAACTTATGATAAAAAAGAAAAATTTGATAATAAATGGTTTATAGTATTTGCAGTTATTGGATATATATTACTAAATGTTAAAGTAATATATGCACCAATATTAGGATTAATGTTATTTATTCCTAATGAAAGATTTAAAAATAAGGATAAAAAAGAAAAATGGAAAACATATTTACTATTAGGTACTGTTATTATACTAGCAACGATATTATTAAAAATACCAAATTTATTGTTAGAATCTGCTAAGAGCTCTGATCTATATAGTAAACAACTTCAATATGTTTTATCACACCCACTATCATATACTAAAATCTTGCTTAATAATATTAGAGGTCAATTGATTCAACAACTATATTGGATGGTTGGTACCTTTGGTTTATTAGATACTTATTTACCACCTTTATTTATGTTTATATCTTTTATAAATTTGATAATTGTATTTATTACTGATGGAATATCTGAAAAAATTAAAATAAATTATAAACAAAAAATAATAGTGTTATTATCTTTTATTCTTGGAGTAGTAGGTATGTATACAGCTATGTATTTATATTGGACTGTTGATGTATTTGGTGAAGTTGGAGGCAATACTATAACGGGAGTACAAGGAAGATATTTTATTCCATTATTAATTTCTTTACCATTATTATTTTCAAATAGTATATTTAATAGGAATAAAAAAATATTTAACTTTTCCAAAGAATATTTTAATTATTCCATCTTAATTATAATAATTTGCCTAACGATTAGTATGCTAGTTAGTATAACAAGATTTTGGATATAAAATAATTGAATGGGAAGTGATAATATGACAAAAATTTTATTAATTATTCCAGCATATAATGAAGCTGAAAATATATTAAAAGTTTATAATAGTATTCAAGATTATAATCAAAAACACCAAGCAAACTATGATATATTAGTTGTAAATGATGGTTCTAAAGATAATACAGAAGAAATTTTGTCTAAAAATAATATCAATCATATTAAACTGGTACATAATTTAGGAATTGGTGGAGCTGTACAAACTGGGTATAAATATGCACTAGAAAATAATTATGATATTGCTATTCAATTTGATGGTGATGGTCAACATGATGTAAAGTATGTAAATACAATAGTTAAACCTATCGTAAATGGACAAGCTAATATGGTAATTGGTTCTCGTTTTATAGATAAAAATTCTAGTAGATTTAAATCATCTGCTTCTAGAAGATTAGGAATTAAAATTATTTCTAATGTAATAAAAATAAAAACTGGAGCAAAAATATATGATACTACTAGTGGTTTCAGAGCAGTAGATTCTAAAATAATTAAAATATTTGCTGAATCTTATCCAAGAGAATATCCTGAACCAATTTCTACAGTTGATATTTTAAAGCAAGGATTAGTAGTTAAAGAGCAGCCTGTTAATATGCATGAAAGGACTGCAGGAACATCTTCAATAAAATCATGGAAAACAGCTTATTACATGATAAATGTTATACTTTCAATACTATTAATGAAAGGAAGGAATAAATAATATGAGTTTTAGTTTGAGATTATTTTTAATCATATTTTCTTTAATACTTGCTTTCATTATTTTTCATTTAATATATAGAAAAAAAATTCAAATTAGCTTTTCTATCTTTTGGCTATTTTCTGCTTTACTCATATTGTTAGTTGGATTATTTCCTGATTTTATTAATATTTTCACTCGTATTATTGGGTTTGAAACTACCTCAAATTTAGTAATAGGAATTATACTTGGAATTTTATTATTCAATACTTTGCTATTAACAATAATACTTACAGAGCAAAATAAACGAATTACTTTATTAATACAAGAAGTTTCAATTTTAAAACATGAATTAAATAAGAAAGGAAACAAATAATATGAAGTTGATATTAACAATAATTTATATATGTATGACAACTACAGGAATCTTTTTAATGAAATTAGGTGGCAATTCACTATCACTAACTCTACAAAATGGAATTAATTTTAAGATGGGTTATATTACCTTATTAGGGTTTCTAGCATATTTAATTAGTTTCCTATTATGGCAAAAACTATTAGTAACATTTGACCTTAGTTATATTGTACCGATCACAACAGGTATCTCACAAATTATTATCTTATTATTAGGCGTTCTATTCTTTAAAGAACAAATTAATTGGGTAGGCGTAGTTGGTGTTATTATTACGATTATTGGTATTACCTTAATTGGATTTGGAAAGAAAATGTAATAAAAAGTAGGAGTGAGAATGAAAATAACGATAATAACTGTTTGTTATAATTCAGGAAAAACAATTAAAGATACAATAGAATCCGTATTAGCTCAGAATTATAAGAATTTTGAATATATCATTATAGATGGTAAAAGTAAAGATAATACTGTTGACATAATAAAGTCATATGAACCAAAATTTAATGGAAAAATGAAATGGATTTCTGAAAAAGATAAAGGTATCTATGATGCTATGAATAAGGGAGTAAAACTTGCTAGTGGTGATATTATAGGACTTATTAATGCTGATGATATTTTAGCTACTCCTAATGCTTTTCAAATAATAGTAGATACTTTTAAAAATGAAAACTGTGATGGAACTTATTCTAATTTAAGAGTTTTAGATGGAAATATGAAAAAAGTAATTAGGGTATTTAAACCTAAAAAAGGAAATTATAAATTAGGGTGGTATCCACCTCACCCAACACTTTATCTAAAAAAAGATGTTTATGATAAAATTGGTCTCTATAGCTTGGATTATAAAATAGCAGCTGATTATGACTTAATGATAAGAGTTATGAAAGATAGTGATATAAAACTATCTTATATTAAAGAAGTATTAGTTTATATGCGTGGTGGTGGTGTAAGTACCAATGGAATTAATGGTTACTATAAAAGTTTTAATGAATCATTACAAGTATTAAAAGAAAATAAAATAAAATTTCCAGTAATTGTAAATTTAATTAGAACAGTAGTTATATTTAATCAATCACTAAAAGCAAAACTAAAAAACAATAGTAATTAATAATAGGGGGTATTATGAAAAAAGAAGTAAAACTTAGTATTATTGTACCATGTTATAAAGTAGAAAAATATTTGCCAAGATGCTTAGACTCATTGTTGAATCAGACTTTAGAAGAAATTGAAGTAATATGTATAAATGATGGTTCTCCAGATAATTGTTTAAAAATATTAAAAGAATACCAAAAGAAATATTCTTCCAAATTGGTAATCATTGATAAAAAGAATGAAGGCGTTTGGCGTGGAAGAAAAGATGGTATCAAGAAAGCAAAAGGAGAATTTATAGGATTCGTAGATAGCGATGATTATGTAGCACTAGATTTTGCAGAAAAATTATATAATGCTGCTAAGAAAAATCATGCTGATATTTCAGTATGTGGATTTGATAGAATTGATTTAGAGACTGGAAAGTTATATTCAAGAGAAATGTGTTACCCAGAAACTAAAATTATTGAAATGAATAAAAATCCAGAAGACGTACTGATGATAAATGGTGCACCATGGAATAAAATATATAAGGCAAATTTATTAAAAAAAATGGCAGAACTTAAACACCCACCTAGAATATTAGATGATATGATGTTTTTACTTTTGATCTATATCAATGCAAATAAAATTACTTTTATTCCAGATAGTTTAGTTTATTATATGGTAAGAACAGATTCTATTATTAATACCATAAGAAAAGAACAAGTAGAATCAACATATTTAGCTATGACTGAAGTAAGAAGAGTCTATGAAAATAGTGATCGTCGTGTAACAATGTTACCAGTTTTAGATTCTATGGCTTTTCTTCATTTGGGGATTTCTCTAATGTTTAGACTTTCTAATGATAAAGAATGTAATTTAAAAGAAGCAATAAGAACAAATAATAAGTTTTTAGACGATTGGTTTCCTACTTGGAGATATAGTAAATTTATTAAATTATCTTATATGTTTAAACATGGATTTAATAATTTAAAAATATGGATTGTTAAAATGTGTTATAAATTTCATTTGTTTAGAGCCTTCTTAAAAGTTTACAATTTTATGATTACAAAATTAAAAATCGATATAAAATGGTAGAAAGAATAATTCTTTCTCTTTTTTTCTTTAATATATAGTATAATAAAGTTAATAGGTAGGTGTTTGCAGTGAAAAATAACATTTTATATATTGTAGTACCATGCTACAATGAAGAAGAAGTATTAACAGAAACAACGAAACAATTGAAAGCAAAACTAGAAGATTTAATAGAGAAAAAAGTAATTGCTAAAGAAAGTCGTGTTATGTATGTAAATGATGGTTCAAAAGATAAAACATGGCAGTTAATTGAAAAGATAAGTAAAGAGAATGAATTATTTACTGGTATTTCCTTATCTAGAAATAGGGGACATCAAAATGCCCTTTTAGCAGGTTTAATGACAGCAAAAGAGTATGCAGATATAGTAATTAGTATGGATGCAGATCTTCAAGATGATATTAATGCTATTGATGATATGTTAAAGAAATATTATGAAGGTTGTGATATTGTTTATGGTGTGCGTAGCTCTAGAAAAAAAGATACTTGGTTTAAGAAAACTACTGCTCAGGCTTTTTATAAATTTATGAAATTAATGGGAGTAGATATTGTATATAATCATGCTGATTATCGTTTAACTAGTAGAAAAGTGTTAGAGCACTTTGCAGATTATAAAGAAGTAAATCTTTTCTTAAGAGGAATGTTTCCATTAATTGGTTATCAGTCAGATGTTGTTTACTATGAAAGACATGAAAGATTTGCTGGAACTAGTAAATACCCACTTAAAAAAATGTTAAACTTTGCTTGGGATGGAATTACGTCATTTAGTGTAAAACCAATTAGATTTATTTTAACATTAGGTGTTTTTCTTTTTGTTATTAGTCTTATTATGACTATTTACTGTATTATCGTAAAACTATTAGGCCATGCTGTTACTGGTTGGACATTCTTAGCTTGTTCTATATGGATGTTAGCAGGAGTTCAAATGTTGTCTCTTGGTATTATTGGAGAATATGTTGGTAAAATGTATAATGAAACTAAAGCAAGGCCACGCTATATTATTTCTAGAAATTTAATGGAGGAAGATAAATGAAAGTATTAGTTACAGGTGGTATGGGCTATATTGGTAGTCATACAGTTGTTGAATTATTAGAAAATAATTATGAGGTAGTAATTGTTGATAATCTAGTAAATTCTAAAATAGATGTTTTAGATAAAATAGAAAAAATAACTGGTAAAAGGCCTAAATTTTATCAATATGATTTATGTAATTATCAAGATTTAGAAACTATATTTAAAGAAAATAAAATTGATGTAGTAATTCATTTTGCTGGTTTAAAAGCAGTAGGAGAAAGTTGTGAAAAACCACTTCTTTATTATCAAAATAATTTAATATCTACTATGAATTTATTAGATATCATGGCAAAATATAATTGTAAAAGACTTGTATTTTCTTCTAGTGCTACTGTTTATGGTAAACCTAAGAGTCTTCCTATTCAAGAAGATTTCCCTTTATCAACAACGAATCCATATGGTTCAACAAAACTATTTATTGAATATATGTTAAAAGATTTATATAAAGCAGATCCAACTTGGAGCATCGCAATTCTTAGATATTTTAATCCAATTGGAGCTCATCAATCTTATTTATTAGGAGAAAATCCTAATGGTATTCCTAATAACTTAATGCCATATATTGTAAAAGTTGCTACTAAAGAATTAGATCATTTAAATATTTTTGGCAATGATTATGATACGAAAGATGGAACAGGTGTAAGAGATTATATTCATGTAGTTGATTTAGCTAAAGGACATATTAAAGCAGTAGAAAAAGTTTTAACTACTAATAAAGTTGACTGTTATAATTTAGGTACTGGAGTAGGTTATAGTGTATTAGAAATGGTTGAATTATTTAAAAAAGTAAACAAGATCGATGTTCCTTATAAAATTGTAGAAAGAAGAAGTGGAGATATTAGTAGCTGTTATGCAGATCCAACCTATGCACTAAAAGAGTTAGGGTTTAAAGCTGAAAAAACTTTAGAAGATATGGTAAGAGATAGTTACCAATTTGTTGTAAATAATAAGTAAAATTAATTATTATAAAACCGGTGAAACTTGTCATCGGTTTTTATAATGTAAAAATATTATTAAATCTAATTACTATTCAATAAAATAATCACTAATGGAAATTATTTTCTTTTTAATAAATAATAATTAGTATCTTTATAATCTTCTTTTTGATGTTTTGAAGCAATTATTTGGTAATTTTCTACTATGAACTGTCCACTATTTTCTAATGCTGTTTGGTCTAATTCTGAAACCATCACAACATAATTAACACATTTATCTCTTATACATATATTTTGACCATCCCAATTATATGGATATAATTCATAGGAAAGATTCTGTATTTCAAAATGCTTAATAGTAGGATTTTGATTCGTAGTAAAATATACTCCTAAATCTAAAAAGCCATAATTTAAAAGTGTCGTATCTTTATCCTTTAGAATAATATCACGAAACATATATTGAGCAAGTTCTTTTTTTGGAGTTAAAAGCAAAGTACGATAATTAGCACATGTATAAGAAAAATAAATACAAGAAATAGAAACAGGAATAATTAGTAAAAAACTATATTTAAAATTCTTAATTTTAGGTAGAAAATGATCAAAGGTTTTAAATAGTTGAATCCAAGCAAGTAATGTAAAAAATAATATTAATAATAAAGAATAATAAGGATAATTTTGTCCTCCAATAAAAGTGAATATGATAGATATTAAAAATGTTAAAAATAGATAAATTTTATTATTAATATTTTTAATAGATAAAATTATAAAAAGAATAAATATTATTAAAAGTATAAATAGTAAAATATTATTTATATTAAATATATTATCTATAAATATTCCAATAGAAGAAAATAATTTTTCTAGAAGGCTATAATCATTATTAGTTCCATATTTTGTGATATTAACGAAAAAGTAAGTATAAATAAATTCTTTAAGTCCATTATTAATTAGAAAGTAAATACTAAATAATAGAAAAGGAATACCCATACCAAATAAGAAAATAAAACAGTATTTAAATCCCTCTTTAAATTTTTTTTGGAACATATAATCGAAAAATATAAACATCATCCAACTAAGCCAAAATCCACATAAATTATATTTAATTAAAAAGATAATTCCTGCTAGAAAGCCATTGATAAAAATAATTTTAGAATTCATTTCCTTATTTTTTAAATAATTTAAAAAGTAATATAAACTAATCATAAAGAATGGAAAACAAATTTCTTCAGCACTACCACCATGGGCAAATGAATTACAGGTACAAATAGTAGTAAACATAATTGGTAAAATTAAAAAAGCATATTTTTCATCTATAAATAATTTTATAATCTTATAAGCATAAAACAAACAAATAGACTGTAATAAACACTCAATAATAAATACTCCTAAAAAAGACTGATTTGTAATTAGATATCCTAATCCATATATTAGATATAAAATAGGACCCTTTTGTTCAAATAAATCTTTATATGGTACTAAACCATTCATCATACCTTTTCCAACTGTAAAAAAAGCATTTACATCTACCCAATCATTCATAGGATATAAAGGTGAATTTTGTGAACAAAAGAGTAAAATCATAGTGGCTGTTAATAAACAGAAACAATAAATAAAAACAGTTTTTTTCTTTTTCATAATAATTAAATCCCTTCTAAATACATAAAATCAATAACTTATATATTATCAATTACTCCATTTATTTCTAGTATAACATACTAAATTGAAAAAAAATTTTAAAAATTTTCACTTTTTGTAAGTATTTTTCAAAGTTTTTTAAATAATATTATTAGAATCATAAAGACAGGGGGAATAAAAATGAAAAAAATTTTAATGATTCTAGCAGTATTATTTATTTTAGCAGTACCTAACATAAAAGTATTGGCATTGGAAGATAGCTTTTATGAAGGAGAGTATATTCCAGGGGAATATATTAAAAAGTTTAGAAATGGGGCAGGAAAATATGAACAACTTAGATTTTTCAGAAGAAAGAGTGATAATAGGGCAGTATATTGTATTGAATTATGGGAAGCAATCTCTAGTAACAAACTAATTCCAGGTTATGATAATGACCAATATTTACATTCTAATATGGATTATAGTAATTGGGAAAGAGTAATGTTAATTTCTTATTATGGTTATGGTTATCAAAATCATACTGATGATAAGTGGTATGTAGTTACGCAGTTTATGATTTGGAAAGAATTATCTTCAGATACTAATTTATATTTTACTGATAAATTAAATGGTAACAAAATAGAAAAATATGAAGCAGAAATGAATGAGATTAATAATTTAATTCAAAACCATAGTAATATTCCATCTATTTATAATCAAACTTATCAAGTAAAATATAAAGAACCATTAATAATTCAAGATACTAATAATGTACTAGAAAAGTTTAATATTACGGGAGGTAATGAATTTGTAACAAAGAAAGAAAAGAATACATTAACCATTATGAAAAATACTATAGGAGAAAGTCAAATTATTTTTTCTAATACCGATAATATGTATTCGTCAAGGCCAATTGTATATATTGATGAAAATGGTCAAAATCTATTAGCGGCAGGTAGTTATTATCCAATATATATGGTAGTAAATGTAAATTTGGCTTATAAGAATATTAAGGTTATAAAACTGGATAAGGAAACTAGTAATCTTTCACAGGGGGATGCCAATCTAATAGGAAGTAAGATTCAATTATTAGATAAAGATTATCAGTTGATAGCTTTAAAAGAAATAACTGATGATCACTCTTTGGTATTTGATAATGTTCCTTATGGAACTTATTATTTAAAAGAAGTAACACCTGGTAATGGTTATTTATTGAATAAAGCATTAAAACAGATTGTAGTAGATGATAATCATGATACTTATGAATTTGAAAATCAAGTAATAAAAAATAAAATAGAAATTACGAAGTATCTAAAGAATCCACTTACAGAAGAGATAAAAAAAGAAAGTAATGCTACATTTTCTATTTATAACACTAAAAAAGAAAAAGTAGCTGTCCTAACAACTAATCGTCTAGGAAATGCACAAGTTACTTTACCATATGGAAATTATACTTTGGTTCAGGATACTGGTGTTAAAAATCATAAGTTTATTAAAGATTTAGAATTTTCTATTACAGAAGATAATCTAACGCAACACTTCAATTTATATAATGAAGAATTGACAGCAACTATTAAAATTATAAATGTTGATAGTGATTCTAATTTACCAATTTTAGAGTCTGGTAGTATTTTTAAAATTAAAAATTTAGATACTAATAGATATATAAAAGATAAAGATGGTAATATTTTAGAATTAGTAACAGATGAAATAGGAAAAACTAGTACCAAGTTATCTAGTGGTATTTATCAATTAGAGCAAGTAAAGGTAGTAGATGGTTATTATGAAACAAAAGAAGTTTATAAGTTTGAAATTAGTGATGGTATAGAATTTCAAAAAGATGAATTAGAAAATAATTATCTAGAAATTAATGTAGCAAATAAAAAGAAAACAGGAAAATTAAAGTTAGAAAAATATACTGAATATTATTTAAATGATGCATTAACAAAAACTATCAAAGAAAAAGATTTTAAGGTACCTATTTATGCAAGTGATGATATCTATTCTAAAGATGGTGTAAAATTATATGGAAAAGATGAAGTAGTGGGAATATTAGGAATAGATGAATTTGATTTATATTATGGCTCTTATTATTTAGTAGTAGAATCTACTTCAGAAAAACAAGAATTTACTATTGATAACTTAGATACCAAGATAGTTAAACTTTATAAGCAAATCTATGAGTATGAAGAAATAGAAGAAGTAATAGAATTTCCCAATACACTTAGTAATAAAAGTATGCTTTCTAATATCAATTTACTTCCTATTGTATTAGGATTATCTTTAATGAAAAGGAAGAAATATGAAACAAAATAAATTAGCCTTTTTCTTAATTATAATTGGTATCTTGTGGACTAGCTATAAATATATATCCAAAAATGAAGAATTAATCATAGAAAAGAATAGGATTGATAATACACTACAAAATCAAGTTAGTTATTTAAAAAAAGATGTTGATACTTATGATATGGTATTAGAAATACCTAAAATTAATTTAAAAAAGGGAGTCTATTCAAAATATGATATTAGAAACACGATTAAGAAAAATGTTATGATTCATGAAAAGTCAGATTATCCTAATCAAGAGAATTCTAATTTGATTTTAATGGCTCATTCTGGAAATAGTGATATTGCTTATTTTAATGATTTAGTAAAACTAGATACAGATAGTTTAATAAAAGTATATTATCAGAATGTAAAATATACATATAAATTAGATCATTATTATGATGTAGATAAATTTATGCCAACAAAAATTATTAGAGATAAAACTAAAAACACAATTACTTTAGTGACTTGTAATCAAAAAGATAAAACTAAACAAACTATTTATATTGGATATTTAATTGATAAGATATAGTTTTTAATTTAAAGGAGAAGTTATGTTAGAAAATAATGATAAATATTTTGAAGTGTTAAATGATATTAAGAAAACTTTAATGACAACAAGAAATAGAATAGTAGAAAATGTTAATAAAGATTTAGTATTAATGTACTACAGCATTGGTTTAAAGTTAATAGAAAACAATAAGTGGGGTTCTTCTTTTATAGACATGCTAGCAAAGGATTTAAAAAGAGAGTTTCCTACATTAAAGGGAATGTCTGCTAGAAACCTAAGATATATGCAAAAATTTGCGACTGAATTTGATAATGATGAATTTTTGCAAGGAGTCCTTGCAAAATTATCTTGGAATCATAATCAAATATTATTAGATAGAGTTAAAGATAAAGAAATTAGAAAGTGGTATGCAAAAGAAACATTGGAAAATGGTTGGTCTGTTTCCATATTAACGCACCAAATTGCGAGCAAATTATACGAAAGGCAGGCATTACTAGAAAATAAAACAACCAATTTTGATAATACATTGCCATCTCCAAATAATGAACAAGTAAAAGAGTTATTAAAAGATCCATATATATTTGATTTTATAACTGCTGATAAAGACTCAAAAGAATTAGATATTGAAAGAGAACTAACAGCTAATATAACTAAGTTATTACTAGAACTTGGTAATGGTTTTGCATTCGTTGGAAAACAATATCATTTAGAAATAGAAAAGGAAGATTATTATATCGATTTATTATTTTATAATTTGAAGGTCAGAAGTTATGTGGTAATAGAATTAAAGACAACTGAGTTTAAACCAGAATATGCAGGTAAACTTAATTTTTATCTAAGTGCAGTAGATAAATACATTAAAGATGAAAATGATAATCCTACATTTGGAATATTACTTTGTAAAGATAAGAAAAAAGTAACTGCAGAACTTGCACTCAAAGATATTAATAAACCTATTGGTGTTAGTGAATATAAAATTTTATCAGAGATACCTGAGTTTTTAGAAAATACTCTTCCAAGTATTAAAGATATCGAAAAAAGATTAGAAGAAAGAGAGTAAAAAACGATTGTTTTAGATTTAATAATCATCTTAGAATAGCTAAAAATTAAAAACTAACATAAAAATTAATATATGGCTGTTATGAAATTTATTCTTGCTATAACAGTCATTTTTCTTTGGAAATGAATGGAAAAACTTTACTTGATGCCTTTTATTTACTATAATGTTGTTAAGGTGATGACATGAAAAAGATAACGATATTTTCCCTTCATTTAGGCTATGGTGGAATAGAAAAAAGTATAGTAAATCTAGCTAATTTATTAAGTAATGAATATCAAGTAGAAATAGTATCTACCTATAAATTAGAAGATACTCCTGCTTTTGAAATTAATGATAAAGTAAAAGTAACTTATTTAATTGATAAATATAAGCCAAATCGTGAGGAATGGAAAAATTCTATTAAGAAATTGCGACCAATTAAATTTATAAAAGAAAGCTGTAAGTCTTTTTTAGTATTATTTTATCGTAAACGCAAAACAGTTGCTGCCATAAAAAACTGTGATAGTGATATTTTAATATCTACCCGTATTTTATTTAATAATTGGCTAGGAGCTTATGGTAGAAAAAAAGCATACAAAATTGCTTGGGAACATAATCATCATCATCAAGATATGAAATATGCAAATAAAGTTGTGGATTCTTGTAAGAGAATAGATAGTTTAGTATTAGTGTCTGACTCCTTAAGAAATTTCTATAAGAGAAAGATGAAAGAAAAAAATATAAAATGTAAATGTGTGTTTATTCCTAATATGTTAGATAATATACCAGAAAAAGTATCTAAACTAGATAAAAAAAGAATAATATCAGTAGGTAGATTATCAAAAGAAAAAGGCTTTACGGATTTAATAGATATTTTTTCTAAATTTCATCACTTACACCCTGATTGGCATTTAGACATTGTAGGTGGGGGAGCAGAAAGAAATAAAATTGTAGACCGTATTTATCAGTATAATTTAACAGATGCTGTTACTGTACATGGTTATTTAAAGAAAAAAGAAATCGATGAATTACTTGATAAATCTTCTTTATATGTAATGACTTCCTATACAGAATCATTTGGTATTGTTTTAATAGAAGCTATGTCACATGGTGTACCTTGCTTAGCATTTACATCAGCAGAGGGAGCAAATGATTTAATAGAAGATGGAAAAAATGGTTATTTAATAGAAAATCGTAATTATGATGATATGATTATGAAAATGGAAGAATTAGCAAAAGACAAAAAAAAGCGTCAAAAATTTGGAGAGTATGCTAGAACTACTAGTTTAAATTATAGCAGTGATGTTGTTACAAAAGAGTGGATAGCTTTATTAAAAAGAAAGGCTTAATATGAAAAAAGTTTTATTTATTTCAAGTACCGGAGGACATCTATCTGAAATGATGATGTTAGAAAGCTTATTTAAAAAATATGATTATCATATTATTACAGAAAAAACAGATACAACAAAAAATTTATCAGAAAAGTATAAAGGAAAAGTAAACTATTTAATTTATGGAACAAAAGATCACCCCCTTACTTATCCTTTTAAATTATTAGGAAACTGTTTTAAAAGTCTATACTATTATTTTAAAATCAGGCCAGACTTTATTGTTACAACAGGAGCTCATACAGCTGGTCCTATGTGTTGTATTGGTAAAATATTTGGTAGTAAAATTATCTATGTTGAAACATTTGCTAACATTCATACTAAAACCATTACTGGAAGGCTTGTTTATAAATTTGCTGATTTATTTATTGTACAGTGGGAAAGTATGTTAGAGTTATATCCAAAAGCTACCTATGGTGGTTGGATCTATTAGGAGTAAGAAAATGATATTAATAACATTAGGAACTCAAGATAAAGAGTTTACAAGAATTTTAAAAGAAGTAGACAAATTAATTACCAAAAAAGTAATTAAAGAAGAAGTAGTAGTACAAGCGGGATATACTAAATATAAATCAAAGAACATGAAAATATTTGACTATGTTTCAAAAACGGAATTAGAAAAATACATAGAAAAAGCAAGCTTTGTGATTACTCATGCTGGTGTTGGTACTATTTTTGATTGCTTAAAGAAAAATAAAAAAATAATAGCCGTTCCAAGACTTTCAAAATATAAAGAACACAATAATGATCATCAACTACAAATAGTAGAAGAATTTGGAAAAGAAGGTTTTTTAATACCAGTTTATGAAATGGACGAATTAGAACAAGCTATTCAAAAAGTAAAAACCTTTAAACCCAATAAATATAAAAGTAATAATAAAAATATGGTAAAGTTAATTAGTGAGTATATAGATAGGAATGAAAAAAGAAGTATGATAAAAACTATAAAAGAATTATTTAATAAATATCGTGAAATCATTATGTATTTAATTTTTGGCGTACTAACAACTGTAGTTAGCTTAGCTGTTTATTACATATTAGTATATACCGTTTTAAATCCCAATAATCCATTTGAACTTCAAGTAGCCAATATTATTTCTTGGATAGCAGGAGTTACTTTTGCTTATTTCACAAACCGTAGTATGGTATTTCAAAGTAAAAATAAAAATAAACTAAAAGAAGCTGGAAGTTTTGTTTTAGCAAGAATAGTTACTCTTATTATGGATATGTTAATTATGTTTGTTGGTGTAACCCTATTACATGGAAATGATAAACTATTAAAATTAATTTCCCAAGTAATCGTAATAGTGTCTAATTATGTATTTTCCAAACTGTTTGTGTTTAAAAAATAAGAATAATATGCTAAACTATCATCAAGAAGGTGTAATTATGAAAAAAATTTCAATTGTGGTACCATGTTATAATGAAGAAGAATCATTACCACTATTTTATAAAGAAGTAAATAAAGTTACCGAAAAAATGAAAGCAAAAGCTGAATTTGAATTTGTTTTTGTCAATGATGGCTCTAAAGATAATACTTTGGAAGAATTAAGAAATTTAGCTAAAAAAGATAAAAGAGTAAGATATATTTCTTTTTCTAGAAATTTTGGAAAAGAAGCAGGAATGCTTGCTGGACTTGAAAATGCAACAGGAGATTATATCACGACAATGGATGCTGATTTACAGGATCCACCTACTTTATTAGAGGAAATGTTTGATACATTAGAATCTGGTGAATATGATTGCTGTGCTACGAAAAGTACCAACCGTAAAGGTTATTCTTTCTTAAGAAAGACATTTACAAAATGGTTTTATGATATCATTGGTAAAATTTCTAAAACAGAAATGGTACCAGGAGCTAGAGATTTTAGATTAATGACTAGACAAATGGTAGACGCTATTATTTCTATGAGAGAATATAATAGATATTCAAAAGGTCTATTTAGCTTTGTTGGTTTTAAAACAAAATGGATTGATTTTGAAATAGAAGACCGTGCAGCTGGTACTTCGAAATTTAATTTTTGGAAATTATTTTCTTATGCAATTGAAGGAATTGTAGCCTTTTCTACTGCACCACTTGTATTTGCAGCTTTAGTAGGTGTTATCTTTTGTTTTATAGCTTTCATATTAATCATTTTCATCATTGTGAAGACATTAGTATGGGGTGATCCTGTTGGTGGTTGGCCTAGTATGGCATGTATCATGTTCTTTGTAGGAGGAATTCAATTATTCTGTACTGGTATCATTGGAGAATATCTAGCAAAAACCTACTTAGAAACAAAACATAGACCAGTTTATATTGTGAAAGAAACAGAAAAAGATTTAAAAAAGTAGTATATGAAGTTGTTAGGAAATAGTAGTATAGCTACTTTTTTTCTTGCAAAATTCTGTAAAGATAGAGAAAAATAATGTCAAAAAAACAGTAAAGTATGATAGTATAGAATAGGTGATAATCATGAGTGATGTTATGACAGAATTAATTGATGTTTTAGATGAAAATGGAAATAAAACGGGAGAAGTAGAAACAAAAGAAGAAATATATAAAAGAGGATTATGGCATCGTTCAGTTCATATTTGGATTGAAAATGATAAGCAAGAATTATTGGTTCAAAAAAGGAATCCTCTTAAAAATACATTTCCTAACCTATGGGCAATTTCTTCAGCAGGTCATGTAATAGCTGGAGAAACTAGTATAGAGTCAGGATTGCGTGAATTAAAAGAAGAATTAGATGTTGATGCCAAAAAAGAAGATTTGGAATTTTTATTTACCATTAAAAGAGTACAGCCATATAAAGATTCATATATTCGTGTTTTTGATGATGTTTACCTTCTACACAAAAATATTGATGTAACAAAAACAAAACTACAAGTAGAAGAATTAACAGATATTAAATATGTATATTATGAATACTTAGAAAATATATTCAAAGAGGGAGATAAAGACTATGTTCCCTATACAGAAGAGCATCAAAAGCTATTTTCCATTCTTGACGATAGAAATATGGAAGTAATTTAAAAACTGGTATAGATAACTCTTTTTACGAAAGGTTGTGTTAAACTTCGTGACTGATAAATAGAAATTAGTGATATAATTAATATAGCTAAACGAAATAGAAGGATTAATTAAAGATTTAGATTCTGTGTCAATTATTGAATTTAAAAACTATTTATTAGAAAACTTAACTGAATTATGTTGTCTAAAAAACTCTAATTCTAAAATTATCTCTTCACATAGAAAAGAAGATTTATTTTGAATTTAAATGCAGTTCCATCTGGATTTCATAGTAATGGTCAAATTAATATTGCAGAAATAAATGAAGTTCATTCTCAGTTAGAAGTTTGGTTAAGCAAATTTATAGGTGTATCAACAAGACATTTACAAGAATATTTAAACTGGTTCGTATATATATTCATCATGAAAAAAAGATTCAATTTAAATAAGTTAAAAGCTGAATCTTATTCTAATATAATAATTATATTAATTCAAATAAAATATTTTCTATGGAAATGCCTATTGATTTAAATATTGCATATGCTGAATATGCCAATCAGTCATAAAGTTTAATACAACCATCTGAAAAAGGATTAGATGAACAAGGGAATTCCTATCCAATTTTATATATGAAATTAGATAGAAAAATCATACTTTGATTAATGACTAGATAATAATTTATGATAATGGAGGAATTTTAAATGATAACAATAAAAAATGAAAATGATATTAAATTTAAAAAGATAATTAATACTAGGTTAAGAAAAAATAATATGGAAAAATGTAGTTGGTTCAAAGATAATATTTCAGAAGATATAAATATATCGAGTGTAAAAAATAATAACTTTTTAGCATTTGATAATGATAAATTAATAGGTGGAGCAATTGGCTTTGTAGAATATAATTGGTATTTTTTGGATTTATTATATATAGATGAGGAGTATAGAAACAGAAACATAGGAACGAATTTAATAAAAGAAATTGAGAAATTTGCGTTAAAAGAACACCTAACTGGCGTTAGAATGGAAACATGGAATTTTCAAGCAAAAGGATTTTATGAGAAAAATGGTTATAGTGTATTCGGTGAGATAAAGGATTGTCCTCCGGGTACAATAGATTATCATTTAAAAAAAGAGTTTAAGCAGTAAAATATAATTAATCCAAACAATATTATATAAATGTGATAATAAGAAAATAAATTTAGAAGAATTAAAAATTCATTATGACAATTTGTAATTAAAATATTCAGTGCTTTACTCTATTGAAAATGGAAGATTTAATATAAATAAAGCAATAGAAGATATTCTTTATATAAAATTTAACACAATCTTTCGTAAAAAGAGAAATGTATACTAAAAATCAAAATATTGAAATAACCGATTGAATATATTATAATGAATAAGAAGTGGTGCATTATTCTAGTCACAATCCGTTGTTACGAAGACGAGCCTAAAAATTCGTTAATAGCACATCTATGAAGCGTCTGGTGCTTGCTTGATACGCCCAGTATTGGGTGGGTGCTGGACGGAAAGAAACCATGGGCGCCTATAATGGCATATAGGGAACGACCCATCTTTTCGCGGAGACCTAAACTTGTGGATAACTATCTACGACTTAGGATTAAACCTATCATGTGGAGAAATCTATGGATAGTGTAGCTTGGCTTGAGTGATAATTGGGGATAGAGACAACTACTAAAAAGGTGTACATCTTTTTAGTAGTATTGCTACTTGAAACAGTTACTTGCAAAAAAGCATAGTAATAACATCGAATGTGCAAGAGGAAAACTCCTAGAGTGTACGATTAATGTAGGATTGCAGTGTATACTAAGTGGTAATCAAGTCATAGAATTGGTGACAATCTATTGCTTCCTTTCAAGGGGAACCGCTTGCTGGTAACGGTAAGTAGGAAGTAGGGAAATCCAACTTGACCTAAGGTACAAAGTTTACTATATTAGTTACCATTTCTTATTTTTTTGTTTTTTGGAGTTATTATGAAATTAAAAAAATATAAAGAAAAATATTCAAAAAAAGCTAGTAAAAAACCAGTGAAAAATAAAAAAAGTGTAGACTATAAATGGATACTAACAGTAACTATTTTTGCCTTTTTCATTTCTTTAATTTTTTCACTTTTTTCAGAAACTATTATTCCAAGTGCTACTAGTATAGTGGCTATTATTATAATTTTATTATTTATTGGAATTGGTATCTTATTTGATATGATAGGAATTAGTGTTACGGTTGCTGATTTAAAAACCTTTAACTCTATGGCAACCAAGCAAGTTCGTGGTGCTAGAATAGCCGTAAAACTAATCAAAAATAGTGAAAAAGCATCTAGTTTTTGTAATGATGTAATTGGTGATATATGTGGAATTATTAGTGGTTCTGCTGGAGTTGCTTTATCTACCATTTTAGCAAACTCTTTTCATCTAAATCTATTAATGACTAGTTTACTTATAACTGCTACTATTGCAGCATTAACCATTGGAGGAAAAGCCTTAGGAAAAACAGCTGCCATTAATAAAAGTACCAAGATACTATTTGAATTTTCTAAATTTTTAGCTTGTTTCTATAAAAAATACTAAATTTTAAGTATAAGTAAAAGCTAATAAACTTCAAGTTAGTTTGATAATTTTATTAGACAAATTTCTATTTTTTTGATATACTGTCATAAGAATAGGAGAGTCGTAAATGAAAAAACATAAATTTGCTATTATACTATTAATAATTGGAACCATATTAGTTGTAATGGGATTATCTTTAACTATATATAACTATATGAATAATAAAAATAATGAAAATAAAGAAACGGAAGCTAATATTTTAAATAATTACGAGGGATTTAAGCGAAATAGTGAAAAATTTTATGATTTTAGAAGTAAAACTTACTACAATGAAGTAACTATTAATTTGTTTCCAGAATCTGTAGAAACTGATTATGATAATTGGTTAAAAATGTTAGATAACTATACATCTTTAATTGATGAAGTAGAATCATCTTCAAGTAATTTGAAAAAATATTGTTTAAATAATACTTATTACCCAACAGATGATATTAAAAATAAGTGTGAAGCTTTTGTGATTGCTTATGAAACGGTAGTAAATTATTATACAAAAGATATTGAATCATTTAATGATAATATAATCTCATATTTAAATACAACTACGAAAGCTACGAAAATAAAATTATATGAGTCTAAGTATAATTATGTAGATATTAATTCAGATGGCAATTTTATTGGAAAAAATTAAAGAAGGGGTAGTATATGAAAGAAAAAAGTCAAAAAAAGAAATTAAAACTAAGTTTGAAAGTAAAAAGAGTTCTTCTATTATTATTTTCAATTGGTATTATTGGATTATCTTGTGGTATGTTTTTATTATATGGACCTATTTCATGGTTTCGAAATACATTAATCACAACAGCTATGACTACAATGAGTCACCAATATTTAGCTAAATGGTTTTATTCTGATGAATATATTAATAAAATATTAGCAAATAATTATATTATTGAAACAAATGAACATACTAATCCTGATTTAATTGATATGCCAGATTTTGATAATGATAAAAAATATGCATCTAAATATGAAAAAGATATTTTCTCTGGTGTTAATGAAAATACTATTTATAAAATTATTGATGTAAAAGGAACTGGTTATAATGGATATGTAGTAGCAATTTATAAACCTGAAAAAGTAAAAATAGCGGTAAGCTCTAAAATAGGTACTGAAGGACAAACTTTAAAAACAATTGCTTCTAACAATAAGGCTTTAGTAGCTATGAATGCTAGTGGTTTCTTTGATCCAACTTGGAATGGAAATGGTGCGATTCCACATGGTACTGTTATTAAAGATGGTAGAGTTATTTATGACTATGAAGATGCTCAAGTTGGAGGAGGTTTCATTGGTTTTGATAAAGATAACAAATTAATTCTTGGTAGAATGACCAAAAGTCAAGCTCTTGCTAAAGGAATTCGTGATGGTATTGAATTTGGCCCATTCTTAATTGTAAACGGAAAACCATCATTCGTAAAAGGTGATGGAGGTTGGGGAATTGCTCCTCGTAGTGCGATAGGACAAAGAGCTGATGGAATTGTTTTATTTGTAGTAATTAACGGTAGAAACTATAAATCAGGAATATTAGGAATTGATATGGTTGGATTAACTGAATTAATGCAAAAATATGGTGCCGTAAATGCTGCTAACTTAGATGGTGGTACATCAAGTGCTTTATTAGAAGGACAAAGATTAGTAAATAATCCAATATCATCTACAGGTAACCAAGGGGTATTAAGAAGAATTCCAACTGCATGGATCGTTACAGAATAGTAATCAAGAAAAGACTTAGGTTTTTTCTTTTTTTTCTGTGTTTTTTGGTATATAATGATAGTATAATATAAGGTAATTAAAGGAAAGTGAAAATATGGAATACAAAATTATGGACGGAAATGAAGCATGTAGCTATGTTTCTTATAACTTTACAGAAGTAGCAGGAATTTATCCAATTACGCCTTCATCAACGATGGCAGAATTAACAGATACCTGGGCCTCAAATGGTAAACTAAACTATTTTGGTAGTCCAGTAAAAGTAGTAGAAATGCAGTCAGAAGCAGGTGCAGCTGGTATGATACATGGCTCTTTACAAGCTGGGTGTTTAACTACGACATATACAGCTAGTCAAGGTTTACTATTAATGATACCTAATATGTATAAAATAGCTGGAGAATTATTACCATGTGTCATTAATGTAGCAGCAAGAAGTATTGCGACTCATGCCTTATCAATCTTAGGTGATCATCAAGATATTTATGCAACTCGTATGACAGGTTTTGCTTTACTTGCATCTTCTTCTGTTCAACAAGTAATGGATTTAACAGGTGTAGCTCATCTATCTGCTATCAAAGGAAAAGTACCATTTTTGAATTTCTTCGATGGTTTTAGAACAAGTCATGAACTTCAAAAAGTAAGAGTAATAGATACTGATAAACTAAAAAATTTAATAGATGAAAAAGCATTAGCAGAATTTAGACAAAAAGCCCTAAATCCAAATAATCCTGTAACACGTGGTACTACTCAAAATGATGATATTTATTTTCAAATGATGGAATCTAGAAACCGTTATTATGAAGTATTACCAGATATTGTAAATGACTACATGGAAGAAATTAATAAAATTACTGGAGAGGACTATAAACCATTTAATTATTATGGAAGTAAGACAGCTACTCGTGTAATTGTAGCAATGGGTTCTGTTTGTGAGACTATCCGTGAAGTAGTAGATGCCCTAAATAAAGAAAAAGAAGAAGTAGGCTTAATAGAAGTACACCTATATCGTCCATTTTCAGAAAAGTATTTATTAAATGTATTACCATTAACAGTAGAAAAAATTGCGGTATTAGATAGAACTAAAGAACCAGGCTCTTTAGGAGAACCATTATACTTAGATGTAGCTAGTGTGATTAAAAATAGTAATCGTTCTATCAAAGTAATTGGTGGTAGATATGGACTTTCTAGTAAAAACACAACACCTAGTGATATTAATAGTGTATATAATTACTTAAATCAAAAAGATTGTAAACATGATTTTACTCTAAGTATCGTAGATGATATTACGAATAAAAGTTTAACTCCTGTTCCTATTTCTTTAGAAAATAAAAATGTAGAATTTTTAATTTATGGTTATGGATCTGATGGTATGGTAAGTGCTAGTAAAGATATTATGAAAATTGCTGGTAATTATACGAATGCCTTTGTGCAAGGCTATTTCCAATATGATTCTAAAAAATCAGGTGGAGTAACAAAATCTCATTTAAGATTTAGTAAAGATAAAATTCATTCTACTTATTATGTAGAAAAACCAAGTTTAGTAATGTGTACCAAAGAATCTTATTTAAAAACATTTAAAATGTTAGATGGAATTAGAAAAAATGGTATATTCATTTTAAATACAAGTAAAGATAAAGAAGAAATCAAAAGGAAACTATCTAGTCATGACTATAATATTTTAGTAGAAAAAAATATTAAATTCTATATTGTAGATGCTTATAAACTAGCTAGTGAAGTAGGACTAGATCATAAAATAAGTTCTATTATGGAAACTATTCTCTTTAAAGTTGGTCATATTATGGACTTTGAATTTGCTCAAAAGAAAATTAAAGAGGATTTAGAAATTAAGTTTAAAAATAAAGGAAATGACTTAGTAAATAAAAATATAGAAGCAGTAGATAAAGCAATCAATTTATTAACTTTAGTTGAATTGGGTGACTTAAAAGAAGAAGTAGAAAATGAAACAGATGACAATATTTTTGCCGTTATTTCTAGTGGCAGAGGAAATTCTTTAAAAGTAAGTGACTTCTTACCATATGAAGATGGAACCTTTTTACCAGGTTTATCAAGACAAGAAAAGAGAAATATTTCTGATATTGGACCATGTTTTGATAAAGAGAATTGTATACAGTGTAATATGTGTTCCTTTGTTTGTCCTCATGCTGTTATTAGACCATTCTTATTAAATGAAGAAGAAGTAGAGAATGCTCCATTATCGTTAAAAGAAGATTTAATAGATGCAAATATCAAAGGGGAAAATTTAAAATTCGCAATTGGAATTAGTTTACCAGACTGTACAGGGTGTAAATTATGTGTAAATATTTGCCCTGGCAAAAAAGGGAATAAAGCTTTAACTATTGAAAAAATGGAAGAGCTTAAGAAAACAAAGAAAGAAGCATATGAATATTTATTTAACCATGTAACAGAAAAGGAAGTAATGCCTACTTCCACTGTCAAAGGTAGTCAATTTGTAAAACCTAAATTTGAATTTAGTGGTGCTTGTGCTGGTTGTGGAGAAACACCATATCTAAAACTTTTAACACAATTATTTGGTGATAATTTAATGATTAGTAATGCTACTGGCTGTTCTTCTATCTATGCAGCTAGTCTTCCAACAACTGCTTATTCAGTACCTTGGGCTAATTCCTTATTTGAAGATAATGCTGAATATGGCTATGGTATGAAAATTGCTGATAAAACAGTAAAATCACGTATATTAAATTTAATTTCGGAAAATATGGAAAATGTAGCAAAAGAAGATAAGAATGTTTATGAAGCATATTTAGATGAAATTAATCATGAAACAGCAAATAACTTATATGATATTGTTGATAATACTAACATTGAAGGATTGAAAGAGTTAAAAGAATATATAAAACCAAAATCTATTTGGATTGTTGGTGGTGATGGTTGGGCTTATGATATTGGCTTTTCTGGAATAGATCATGTACTAGCAAATCATGAAAATGTAAATATTCTAGTTCTAGATACCGAAGTATATTCTAATACCGGAGGACAGTCTTCTAAATCTAGTAAAGTAGGAAGTATCGCTAAGTTCACTGCTAAAGGAAAAGAAGTTGCTAAAAAAGACTTAGCTAAAATTGCTTTAACTTACCCTCATGTATATGTTGGAAGTATCGCTATGGGAGCTAATATGCAACATACTATAAAAATCTTAAAAGAAGCAGAAAATTATAATGGACCATCTATTGTTTTAGCCTATGCACCATGTATTTCCCAAGGTATATTAACAGGAATGGAATCTACGATTCAAGAAGAAAAGAAAGCAGTAGAAACAGGTTATTATCCATTATTTCACTATAATCCTGATACCAAAGAATTTAAATTAGATGCCAAAGCTGATTTTAGTAGATATTTTGAATTTATTGCTGGAGAAGATCGCTATCGTATGTTAAAGAAGATTAATCCTGATAAATACCATGAGTTATTAGAAGAAAATCGTATCAATGCTATTGAAAGATATAATTATTATGTTGGTTTAGAAGAACAATCTGAAAAACAAAAAAAAGAGGAGACTGATAAATAGTCTTCTCTTTTAAATAACTAATTTGAGGCTATACCCCCTGAAGGATAGCCTCATAAAAAGAATAAAAAGGGGTTGGCTAGTGTGATACTAGCGACCAATTCGCCATAACCGAATTGGTGATACTTATACTAATCTAAAAGTGTTGATTTGTCAACAATTTTTTGATTTTTTTGATATTCAAAACCTGTTTTAAAAAAAATACTCCTTTTAGTTTTCTAATTTTTTCTTTGAGAAGAAGTAAATTTATGGTATAATATGCCTAGAAATGAGCGTGGTAGTATGTTAGATGTCTCAAAAGTAAAAGGAATTGGACCTAAATCTCTAATGTTATTAAATAAAATAGGAATCTATACAGTAGATGATTTAGTAACACATTATCCGTTTCGTTATGATGTCTTAACTAGAAGTGACTTAAAAAATGTAAAGGAAGAAGAAAAGGTAGTTATCGATGGCAAAGTAGAAAGTGTACCTATTCTTTTAAGATTTAAAGCTGGTCTTAATAAGCTCAATTTTCGTTTAGTAACTACTACTGGTGTAGTTGGTGTTTCTATTTTTAATAGGGCTTTTATGAAAAATAATTTAACGATTGGTACAAATGTTATCGTAATTGGAAAGTATGATGCTAAAAAAAATGTAATTACGGCATCTGATATTAAATTTGGACTTCTAACAAATCAAGCTAAAATTGAGCCTGTTTATCATTCAACAAGTGGCTTAACCAATAAAAATATGCTAACTTATATCAATACAGCACTACTTATGAATGGCAAAGATATTACAGATTATATTCCTACTTCTTATCAAGAAAAATATCACTTTTCTAATAAACGCACGGCTTTAAATATCGTTCATAATCCTCCTAGTATTGAAAAACTAAAAGAAGCTCAAATTCGTTTAAAGTATGAAGAACTTTTTACTTTTATGTTTAAAATTAATTATTTAAAAGAACAGCATAAAAAAGAAAAAACGGGAATTAAGAGAAACTTAACAGAAGAAGATTTAAATACTATTATTAGTAAAATACCTTTTGAACTAACGGGTGATCAATTAAAAGCAATTGAAGAAATTAGAAAAGATTTAAACTCATCTTCTAGAATGAACCGTATCTTACAGGGTGATGTTGGTAGTGGTAAAACAATTGTAGGAATACTAGCGATGTATTTAAATTATTTAAGTGGCTATCAAAGTGCTTTAATGTCACCAACTGAAATACTAGCAATTCAACATTATAATAATATAAAATCATTACTAAAAGATACAAAAATAAATGTAGAATTATTAGTTGGTTCTCAAACAAAAAAAGAAAAGCAAGCAATTTATAAAGAATTAGAATCTGGTAATATTGATATGATTGTTGGTACACACGCTTTAATTCAAGAAGAAGTAAAATATAAAGATTTGGGATTAGTAATTACAGATGAACAACATCGTTTTGGCGTAAATCAAAGAGCACTATTAAATAATAAAGGTACTATGCCTGATGTTTTATATATGAGTGCAACTCCTATTCCTAGAACTTATGCTTTAACAATTTATGGTGATATGGATGTATCGATTATTAAGGAAATGCCAAAGGGAAGAATTCCTGTTAAAACCTATGTCAAAAAAGATACTGAAATCAAAGATGTTTTAGAATTAATGTATGAAGAATTAAAGGAAAAACATCAAATTTATGTAATAGCACCTCTAATTGAAGAAAGTGAGAATTCAGATTTAACGAATGTTATTGAACTAAGAGATAAAATGAATTTAGCATTTGGTAGCAAGTACGATATTGATATTGTTCATGGTAAAATGGCAACTGCTGCTAAGGATTTAATTATGAATGAGTTTAAACAAAATAAGATTCAAATTTTAATTAGTACCACAGTAATAGAGGTAGGAGTAGATGTTCCAAATGCTTCCATGATAGTAATATTTGATGCTAATCGTTTTGGATTATCTACACTTCATCAATTAAGAGGAAGAGTAGGTCGTGGTAGTATTGCTTCTAAATGTATTTTAATTAGTAATAGTGATACCAAGCGTTTAGAAATTATGGAGCACACAAATGATGGCTTTGAGATTAGTGAAGAGGACTTCAAATTAAGGGGCCATGGTGACTTATTTGGCACAAAACAAAGTGGAGATATGACCTTTAAAATAGCTAGTATTAAACAAGATTATAAGATTTTAATGCAAGCAAAGAAAGATTCTTTAGAGTATTTAGAAGATAATAATTCTAATAAGGAAGAGTTAAAAATAGCTCTCATTGATTCCATTAATAATAATTCTTAAAATCCGTAAAAATTATTGACTTATAGATTAGAATATTATATTATTAAAATGCGTGAGGATAAATCTTACGCAAACGGTGGCTCTTACGAACTAAAGTGTGAGAGCAATTCAACCAAAACCCCCTGAAGAGGCCGAAAGGCCTCATTTTTGTTTATTTTAAAGGATTTGAAGCCCATTAAACTATTTTAGGTACTAAGCTAGGTACGTAAATTTAAAAAAATGCATAAAAATTGATGATTTTAGTGCATTGGAAATAAATTTCCAAAAGTAGGTAAAAATACTAAGTTCTGGAAAAATATTTCCAATTCTTTTTAATATCATTTGACAAAACTAATGATAAATGTTATAATTTCATTAGATTTGTCAAGGAGGAATATTTATGGAAAGGATGACAATTAAGGAATTTAAAGATCAAAGTAATATTGAAATTATAGAATCTATTATGAAAATGAATAATGGATATGTTACTTCAAAAGAACTATCTAATCTTGGAATTCAT
Source organism: uncultured Mycoplasmatota bacterium (assembly GCA_900542735.1). Classification (GTDB taxonomy): domain Bacteria; phylum Bacillota_I; class Bacilli_A; order RF39; family UBA660; genus Alloscybalousia. The sequence continues at coordinate 113,134 of UQOS01000001.1, forward strand.
AGAATGTATCTTAATATTATGAAAGAAAAAGGTATGATAGAAAAAGTTGGTAATGGTATTTATATTGATTCAAGTAAAATAGAAGATAGCTATTTTGTTTTTGGATTAGAACTTCCTAATATTATATATTCACATATGACAGCACTTTATTTTCATGGACTTTCTATTAAAGCTCCAAATGATAAATACGATATAACTGTCCCAAATAATTATTTTAATTATAAAATTAAAAATCATAATGTCTTTTATGTTGATAAAGATATTTATGAACTGGGACTAATTCAAATTGATACTCCAATGGGTAATAAAGTAAAAGCATATGATATGGAAAGATGTATCTGTGATATTATTAGATCTAAAAATAGAATGGATTCAGAGCATGTTAAACATAGTATTAGAGAATATGTTAAAAGAAAAGATAAAGATCTAGTTAAACTATCAAAATATGCTGAAAAACTTGGCGTTAAAAAAGAAGTGATGGATTATGTGGAGGTATTTTATGAATAGCATGCAATTAAAAGATAAATTAAGAAATATTTCTAAAGAAAAGAATGTTGATTTTAATACATTACTTAGACTTTATATGTATGATAGATTTGTTGAAAGATTATCAAAAAGCAAATATAGAGAAAACTTTATCATAAAAGGTGGATTTTATTTAAGCACACTATTTGGAGTAGAAAATAGAACTACTATGGATATAGATACTGCTTTTAGAAATGCAAATTTTAATGAAGATACTATAGTTAAAATGATAAAAGAAATATTATCAATAAAAATAGATGATAACGCTAAACTATTATATTTAGGAATAGCACCGATAAGAGATGAAGATGAATATGGTGGATTTAGAGTAGATATACAAGTTGAACTTGAAAATGTTAAAGAAAAATTTCATGTTGATATAGCTACAGGTGATCCAATTACCCCAAAAGAAATAAGATACAAATATATTCCATTACTTGGAGATAATTATATTGATTTATATGCTTATAATATTGAAACAGTATTAGCTGAAAAGATAGAAACAATTCTTAGTAGGTCAGAGTTAAATGGTAGAATGAGAGATTTCTATGATGTCTATTTAATTTATACAAAGGATTGGAAGAATATTAATATTGATATTTTTAGAAAAGCTATTGATAAAACATTTGCTAAAAGAGAATATGTTGGGGAACCATTGATAGCAATAGATATATTAAAAGAAAGTGAATTAATAAGATCAAGATGGAAAATATATCAAAGAAAATATGAATATGCAAAAGATATAGATTTTGATGATATATTAGATTGTATATTAAAAATGATGGAACAAAGAGATCCTGTATTAGTTTAATAACATATGCAAAATAGCAGACAAAATTCGACAAAATATGATATAATAATTTTAAGAAAAAGGGCGCTAGTACAGGCTTGATTCACAAGTTTTTGTAGTGGCGTTTTTTAAGTAGTAAAGGAAGTGGCAGTTTATGGAAAATTTTGATAAAGGTTCATTATGGAGAAAATGGGATTTACATGTGCATTCAATAAAGTCTGCACTTAATAATCAATTCGAAAAAAGTGGAAATGAAATTAATGATGAAGAAAAATATGTTTATGAATTATTTACTAGAGCAATAAAAAACGATGTTCACGCAATTGGAATTACAGATTATTTTTCAATAGAAGGTTATTCTATGATTAATAAATATATAAACGATGATGATAAATTAAAAAGAATTTTTAAATCTGAGATTGAATTAGATAATGATTATTTGAATAAGGTACATAATATTGCGATTTTTCCTAATATTGAATTACGTCTAGAAGAAATGGTTGTATATAAGAATGGTAATAGACAAGATAAAATAGAAATTCATGTTATTTTTGATAATGAAGTTGAAATTGAAAGCATTGAAAATGATTTTATTTCATTACTAACTATCCCGACAGAAATAACAATTGATGGGTCGAATAAGGTCTCATTAACAAGAAGAAATCTTGAAAAACTTGGTAAAAAAATAAAAGATGAACAACCTGAATTTTCATCAAAGAACGATTATGAAGTAGGATGTACTGTTGCATATGTTAAATTTGATGATTTAAAAAAATTATTAGATACTAATTTTAAAAATAAATACATTTTATTATTGGCTGAAGATAATATCACAGATATTAAATGGAGTAATCAAGGACATTTGGTACGAAAAAATATATACACACAATCAAATGGCTTATTCAGCTCAAACCCAAATTCAATTAAGTGGGGCTTGTCTGATGAAACTAAAGAAGAATTTTCAACATATAAGCCTTGCTTTTGGGGTTCTGATGCTCATGATTATAATAAAATGTTTTTACCAGATATGGATAGATTTTGTTGGATAAAGGCAGATTTAACATTTCAAGGACTTAAACAAGTCTTAATTAGTCCTGAAGATAGAATTTATATTGGTCCAATTGCAATTCCATATGATAATTATTTAAAAAATAAACAAAACATTATTAGTAGTGTTTCAATTCATAAAAGGCTAGATGCCAAAAATAACCCAACATGGTTTGATAGTGATATAAAAATAAATCCATATATGACTACGATAATAGGTAATAAAGGCAGTGGCAAAAGTGCGTTGTCTGATATTATCTCACTAGTTTCATGTAGTAAAAATATTGAATATGCATCATTTATTGAGCCAAAAAGATTTAAACTTAAACCAGAAAATTATGCTGGTGATTATACTGCAAGGGTTGATTGGTCTGATGAAAAAAGTAATACTATAGACAGACTATCTGATAATTTAGTAGAATCATCAGTGGAATTAGTTCAATTTCTTCCACAAAGATACATTGAAAATGTATGTAGTGGAATTGGGCAAGAATTTAATACAGAAATAGAAAAAACAATTTTTTCATACATGGACTTAGCTGAAAAAGAGGGATGCACTAACTTATCTCAATTAATAGCAAATAAAACGACAGCTAACTATTCACTATATCAAAACTTGAAAAATGAACTTGAAAAGATTAATATTGATATTATAAATCTTGAAAATAAAAAGAAAAAAATTCATAGAGAAACTATTGAAGAAAAAATTAAAAATTTAAATTTAACTCTTGAGAGACATAATCAATCAAAGCCATTGGCTGTTGAAAAACCAAAAGATGGAAATGATAAGTATGCAAAATATATATCTACAATCGATGATATAAAGATTAAAATAAAGCAAGAGTATGACAAAAACATTCTAGAATTAAAAAATATTAATTCTAAAATAACAGATGTGGATAGTTTTAATACAATTAAAACTGTTGTTGTAAAAGAAATTGATGAATTAAATAATAAATATGATGAATTGACTAAAAAAATAGGATTAGAAAATAAAAAATTTCTTTCATATAAAATCTGTGAAGATGATATTAATTCTAAATTAAATATTCTTACAAACAGGAAAATTGAATTAGATCAACTTGTTTCTCAAACCGATGTTGAACTCGGAAAAGTGACATTGAAAGAATCATTTGATATTGAAAAAGAAGATTTAAATAATTATATTAAATCATCTAAGTCTTTATTTTCACAAATGTATTTATTAGATTTAATTAAAAATAAAATTGTTAATGATACTTCTTTGGCGACGCAAAAGTATCAAAAATATTTAAAGGATTTAGAAACTTGGGATAAAACACGAAAACAGATTATAGGTGAAGAAGATGGATATCCTGATGGATCTTTAAAATATTATAATGAGCAAAAAGAGTATTTAGAAAAAGAATTAGATTCTGATTTAGATAATTTGATTTTAAAAAGGAAAGAAATAATAGAAAAAATATATGATTATCATAATAGTAATTGCGGAGTTTTAAAGAAAATATATTTACCAATTGAAGAAAGATTAAAGAATGTATTAGAACTAATGGAAGAAAAAATTAGTTTTACTGTACAAGTAGTCGTAGATCCTAATCTAAATGACAAGATATTAAATCAAATTGATCAAAGATATAATGGATTTTTTAGTTCAAAACAATCTGGTGCTTCAAATCTAAAAAGTTTAATAGAAGAAACAAAATTTAATGATAAGGAAAGTGTAATTTCATTCATAGAAGATATTTTTAGTAAAGTAACAGATGATTATGATTCTATTGATGGAATATTACGTGATAAAGTTTTAGAATTTTATAATTATATTGGATCGATGGATTATTTGAAGAGTCAATATACATTAAGACTTGGCGGAAAGGATTTAAAACAATTATCACCTGGCGAAAGAGGTATTGTATTATTGATATTCTATTTATCATTATCAAAATCAAATATTCCTTTAATAATTGATCAACCTGAGGATAATTTGGACAATCAATCGGTATATAGCAAATTAGTACCATGTATAAAGAGTGCTAAGAAAAATAGGCAAATCATTATTGTTACACATAACCCTAATATTGCTATAGCTTGTGATTCAGAACAAATAATATATTGCGAAATCGATAAAAAAACGAATGCTATTTCTTACTTATCAGGAAGTATAGAAAATAATGATATAAGAAAAAAAGTCGTAGATATTTTAGAGGGAACTATGCCTGCATTTGATCTTAGAAGACAAAAATACAATTAAAAAATGACCTGGCCCATTAAAGGACTAGGTCATCTTCTTTTTTATTATCTAAATCTTTTTCATAATCGTAATAATCATCTTCATCATAATCAATAATTGTTTCTTTAGGTTCAGGTAATTCTTTTTGTTTATTTTCTAATAATTTAGTATTTTGAACTTCTATAATTTGAACTATGTTCTCAAGTCTATTTTGGTACATATGAGAGTAGGTGTTTAGTGTTTCGTCAATTTTAGAGTGCCCTAAATATTTAGCTACTAATGTTATATTGGCCCCACTATCAATTAGTAATGATGCACAACTATGTCTAAAATCATGAACTCTTATATCTTTAACTCCAGCTTTAAAAGCATTTTTAGTTTTTCTATCTCTTAATGTAGTTTCAGGTAATGGATCAATATTACCAAATACATACCAATTATCATTAAAGTTATAGTAAGAACTACAATCATCATATAGAGCTTTATAGTATTCTAATAAGAAATTAGGAATAGGTATAGTTCTATAACTAGACATTGTTTTAGGACTTGATACTGTATATGGCTTACCAGTTATAGGATCTGGTGTCTTAGTTATATTTTTATTAACAGATAAACAACTTTTTCTAAAGTTAATATCATTCCATGTTAATCCTCTTAGTTCACCATTTCTAAGTCCACAATAGAATAGTGTTTGAAATGCACATATAAATTTAACATCATTTTCAACAGATAAGAATTTTTGAAATTCTTCTGGTGTATAAAATGACATTTCTTTTTTTCTTTCATTTGGATTAGTAAAATTAGTCATTTTATTATAAACTTTAACAAAGTTTAAGTCATACCATTTAGTTCCAAAATTCATAACTGCTTTTAGATATTTATAAACACCATTTTTATATCTAGTAGATATTTTCTTCTCATTCATAGATTGTCTCCATAATTCAAAATGTCGTATATTAAATGATTCAACTTTAATATTAAATAAAGGTTCAAGATAAGGCATCATATTTCTATAATTATAGAGTGTAGTAGATTTAACTTTATCTTGCTGATATTTATAATGTTCATCAATTAATTGTTTAAATGTTAAATCAGTAAATTCAGTCATATTTTTAATATTAACTTTATATTCTGCTTCATGATCTTTAGCTTCTCTTCTAGTAGCAAACTTTTTAGAGTGATATCTTCTAGGTCTACCTAAGTAATCTCTATAGGTTATATCTACTATCCAAGTTCACCATCTTTAGTTGCATATTTATTTTTAACTTGTCTTATAGCCATATATCTTCTCCTTTCTTATTAGCTTCATCGAATTCTCTTTGTGCTTCTTCATCCATTTCACGAGCTCTTTTACCAGCCATAACAGATTCTGCAAATGATACATAATTATGTACATATGGCATTGGTCTTCTTTTCGTAATAATATCTAAAGCACGAGTTACTTTACTAAAAGCATTTTTATAATATTTAAGTTCTTTATCTTTGTTAGATAATTCTTTAGATTGTTCATGTCTTATCTTTTCACTTTTAATAAGTTGTCTATTATTTTTATAAAAATCATTTTCTATAGACAGTGAAGTGATTTTATTATCTTTATCTTTTGACTCATATGTCTTTATAGTATTTAATCTTGTAAGGTTATCAAAATCATCCATAAGTTTTTCTACTTCTTTTTTACTATATCCAATGATTTTCTTCTTTAAATCTGAATTGGAATCTTTTAAAGATGTTTCTAATACGTTTTTAGCTTCATTTATTTTATTCTTATAATTATTTAAATCTTTACTTAATATCTTTTCTTCAGCCTTTAATTCATTAATACGATACTCTAATTTAGTTTGATGATATTTATTGGCACCAATTTCACCTCTATCTAAATTAAACCCTTTATTTGTTATATATTTATTGAATCTATCTTGTAGTTTAGAAAAAGAATTTCTACCTCCTAAATCTTTCCAAAATTGATCGTTATTTAAAAATTTACCTTTAACTGTTTCATATACCATCTCACCATTTTTATCTCTGAGTAGAATAGGTACTTCCTTATCTTTTCCATTTTTATCTTTTTTTATCTCTTTTATCAGATTACCATCTTTATCTCTTTGATAACATTTTCTTTTTACTTCATTTACTACTGGTAAAAAGTAAACTTGTAGGTGAGGAGTATCTTCATCAAAATGTACTTGAGCCATTACTATATTTTCTTCACCAACTAATTCTTTTAAAAAGTTATAACTTTCATCAAAGTATTTAATTACTTCTTTAGGAATATCATTTTTACTTTTAATATCAGGAGTCCATATATTTTGTCCTTCTTTTTTACCTGTTTTATATTTCCTATCTGTTTCTTTAAATGGTAAACCCAGAGTCATAAAAAACTCTGGGCCACTTGATATAGTTACACCATTTAATAGATTAGTTTTAGTTTTGTGAAGGTATTCTATATTTCTACTTTCTAATTTATATTTAACATCTTGATATAAATTATCCTTTTCTAGTTCTTTATACTTAATATTAAATTTAGTTCTTTCTTTATCATAATTACCTGTGCCAATTCTACTATTCATTTCATTACCTATAAGATATAAATCTTTACTTTTATAATTATTTTCAAATCTTAATACTTGATATCCATCATGCATTTAAAACCTCCTTTACAAAAGAAAAACAACCACTATTGGTTGTTTAACTTAATCGCCTTTCTTGTGATGATGAGTTTTCAATGATGTTTTATTCTTAGGTGTTAACTTATTATCTCTTCTTCTGCGATCTAACTTGCCAGTACTTTTTGCCTTTGGCTTAGGCCCTGGTTTAATTGGCATATTTGTCCTCCTTTCATAATAATGAATGAGTACAAATTACTTAAACCAAATTGCATTACTTTTACATCTATAAAAATATATTTGTTGTAAAAAACATATTAAAATGATATAATTGTAATACAATATAGAATATTGTATTGGGTTCTTTCATTTGTACCCAACGATACTATCCTGGCAGATAGTATTTTTTTGTCTCAGATTATACCTCTGGGACTATGAACATTTTACCATATAATACAATATCTGTCAAAAGGTAGAACGAATATATGTTTGCAACTAAAATAGAAGTCATTTTATGACTTATCTCACTAGGTCATAGACCAAATGTGAGTTAGGATAAATCCTAAAACCTTATTTTTCTAAAACAAGAGGATCTGTAAACTTAGCTTTGTAATTTCTAGAAGTAGAAGTTCTATTTAACTCAACATATATACCTTCTTTTTCTAATCTTTTAATATTACTATTTAGCAATCTTCCAAAACGAGAAGGGGTAATTAGTAGATTTAATTCTGCTATCATTTCTGCTGGAGTAAATACTACTTCTTTCTTCTTAATTACATATCTCATAAATACACTAAGATTAAAATCTAATTCAGTATTATCTTCATTAATAATTTCAAATTCAAGTTTATCATTTTTTATAAGATTAAGATTTTGCTCTTCAAAGTCTCTATTGATTATTTTTAAAGTATAAGTATTATCTTTATTATTGATTAATGTTAATATACCATTCATATTACTATCAATACCTGTGCTACTAATGTTTTACCTTCTTTATTTAAATGATGTATTAAAAGAAATGTGAGATTGTATTTTTTAGCTAGTTCTCTATATTTATCAAACATATTTTTCATAACATCACTATAATTATTTATATCAGTTTCATATCCGTAATCTATTCCGCACATAATATCTATAATTACAAATCTTCCATTATAAGTTTCTGAGAATTCTTTTAAATCTAATAATAGATCATCTCTAATACATAATTTATGTTGTTCATCTTTTTGTACAAAGAAGAATGAATTAGGTTTAAAAGTATATCTGTTATTTCTAATCTTTCTTTAAGTTGTAATTCTGATATTTCTGTGCTAACATATAAGACGGATGTGGGATTAGTATTGAATCCTAAGAATTGTTTATTATTTACCAAAGAGTTGGCAAGCTGTAATGCTAAGAATGACTTACCAACTTTTGGTTCTGCAACTAAGCAATATAATCCATTTGACTTCATTATTCCATCAATAATGTTGTCTTTTTTTATGGCTATATTTAATTCTTCTATAGGTTTCATTTATTTCTCCAGTTCTGCCATATCTTTAAGGTAAGGAACATTAATATTTAGTTTATTAACTACTTCACACATTGGTATTAAATTACATGGTAGTTTATAACCTTGATCAGTAAGATCTGTTATTATTTCTTTTCTAATTTTAAGTGCTGAATTTCTACCAAGACTAGTTAGTTTCATTAAATCTTGTAGAGTGCACCATTGTTTAGATAATAATTCTAATGTTTCAACTGCAGTCATATATCAAACCTCCTATCTGATTTTCATTATTTTTTCATTCATTTTATATAATGCATTTATTAATTCTTCTCTTGAATTATCTTCAATATCTTCATTAAGACCATATTCTACTTTAACATCTTCACGATCCTTGTTTTCTATAACTCTTAATCCGCATAAGTGATTATGAACTAATTCAACAATATCATTTGTATCCATAGTAGGTAATATAGAATCTAATACTTCTTTATTCATATGTTTACTCCTTTCTCTCTAAAAAAGGGTAGAGTATCCCCTGGGCTAAGCCCACTTGTTGAAATTTTAGTTATTTCATAACTCCCGTGCCAATAGGGTTATAATTTCTGCCTTGCCTTTTTTGAGTTACGGCATATCGGCGATTTCCGCAACTTACAAATTTTCAAAGAACTTTGTAGTTCCAATTTGTCAATTATAAATTTAAAATAAAAGTTCCAAATTGGAAATACAATTATAATATATCATCTTAGTTCCATAATGTCAATACTAAAATGATAAAAAATTGACAAAATGGAATTTTTATGTTCCAAAATGGAAAATTTATGATATAATGGTATCAAGAAGATATTAGGAGGTATACTTGTGGAGAATCGTAGAAAAAGTGATATAGCAATAGGTAAGAATATGGCTGATATGCGCAGTAAATTTAATCTAACTCAAAAAGATATTTCTCAAGTAGTTGGTGTAAACGTTTCTACATATAAGCATTATGAGTTAGGAGATAGATGTGCGCCATTAGCAGTTATTAGAGATTTAGCAAACTTTTATAAGATTTCAACAGATTATTTTTTTGAGAATATGCCAGAATTATCTACAAAAGAAGAATTAGAAATAAGTAGACGTGCTTTTGAGGTTTCTCAAAATAAATCTCAAATGATAGGTGATATAAGAAATTTTGCTGAAGGTATGGCAAAATTAGAAGAAAAAGTTCAAGCAAGAGCTAGATTAAGAGTTAAAAAATATAGATTAGATAATAAAAAATCACAACAAGAAGTTGCAGATTATTTAGGTATAGATATTTCTACTTACAATAAATATGAAAAAGGTAGTAGAAAACTTAATAATGAAGTAGTTAGAAAGATAGCTGAATATTACAATATTAAAGTCAGCAATATATTAGATTAATGACAGAATGACATTAGAATTTGGTGTGGACTACATCGATAAATAGTGTCATAGTGTCACAGGAGGTAAGTATGAATAAGCAAGTTTTACAGTTTATTTTAGAAGAAGAAAATCCAAATGGAATTATAGAGTGTTCAGTTGATGATTGGTTTGGAATTAGTTATAAAATACCTAGAAATAAATTAAAAGAAGCATCATCACT
>UQOS01000002.1 GCA_900542735.1 uncultured Mycoplasmatota bacterium
AAGAATGCATAAGTTACTCCTACTGTTATTACTATTAAACTAATAATAGCTATTAATGTAATAATTATTTGCTTCTTCTTATTTTTCATTTGTAAATAGACCTCCTACTGCTTAGTCTTTACTATTTTTTAGAATTTATGTATTAACATACTGTTAATCATATCTATCCTAATATCATTTTAGCATTCAAATGAATGCAAGTCAATTTTAAATACGAAAAAAAGTAGATTTCTCTACTCTAATCTACTATTCAAAATCAATTACTCTTGTTAGAAATCTTAAGTAGATTTTCAAACAAACATACTGGAGTTAGTAATCCTACTCCACCAGGTACAGGTGTGATACTTACGATATTTTCTACCTCTTTATAATCCACATCTCCTACCAATTTACCATCTAAGTAAGAAGTACCTATATCTATTACTACTTGATTTTCTCTAAAACTATTTTTCTTAAAGTAATAAGGCTTTCCTATTCCAGTAATCACAATATCATTTTCTTTTATCTTTTTTAATAAATTTTCAGTCTTTGAATCACATAAAACTACCTTATTATCTCTTTTTAATATTTCATATAAGGGCATTCCAGCTAAACTACTTTTCCCAATAATAATAATTTTTCTATTATATAAAGATATTTTATATTCTTCTAATACTCTTAATACAGCTATACATGTACAAGGAATTATAGCATTTTTCCCATTTTTTAATTTCATTTGATTCTTCTTACTAACACCATCAATATCTTTTTCTTCTTCTATTAAATCCACTAACTCTTGATAATCAAAACCTTTTAATATAGGTTTTTGAATCATAATAGCAGTTATAGAAGAATCCTTATTTAACTCTTTTATTTTATTGATAATTTCTTCTTTGGTATTTTCTTCTTGATACTTAAACTCTTTAATACTAACATTTAGTAAAGCAGCTAACTTTCTTTTACTTCTTAAATAAACTTCATTACTAGCAAAATCACCAATTTGTATAATTGCTAAAGTTAAATTTTCTTTTATGTTTACTTTTAAGTCTTCTAGCATTTTTTCTTTTATTTTTCTACATTCTAATAACATATTATCACCAATTTTATTCTTCTTATTTTTCTAGTCTTAAAGCATAACACTTTTTATATATATAAGGAAATAATTCAGCACTACTAGGAGATACAATAACTTCATCACTGTGATCTCTTTTGCTAATAGTTCCTTGGTAACCATTTTTTTGTAACCATATTCCATTTTCTTTTTGTCTTAGAAAATGAAAATCAATTAAGCTTCCATGATATTTATCAACAAATAACGCTATCTTCCATTCATTTAAGGCTAACTTTTCATCTTCTTCTACATTACGATAAGCTATTTGTAATAATTCCAAGTCACTTTCTATACCCTTTATTAACATATCATAGGAAAAATATTTTGATTTAAATATATTCGTTGTTTCAGAAATAGTACCTGGTTGATAAGCATAATCACAAATATCACTTTGCCTAATATCTAATCCAAGTGCATAAGCATAACAGTTAGTTGAATACATATTTACCCAATTTTCAGGATACATTTGAATTTTTCCTCTAATTTCATTTAAAGACATTTTTAACATAAAAATCCCCTCTTTTGATGCCAACTATTATAAATTAGAAAAAGAAAAAAGTGAAGTAAAATTTCACTTTTTAAATATATACTCCACTTGCTCTTTCTCTATTACTAGTCTTACTACTTACATTATACTTTTCTACAAGAACAGCCTTTTTTTCTTTTAAACTACTTACAACATCAATAATTCTTTGATTATAAGAGCCTCTAAAGACAGCTTGATAATTTTTCTTAGCTAGTTCAAATTTACCATCTACTAAAACATCAATTTCTTTTAGAAAGTCCATAATTTCTTTTCTTGTTTTAGCTAGTGTTAAAAGTTGTTCAAAAGTATAACCAGTATAAGCCCAGATATTATAGCCTTTTTTTCTAGCATACTTAGCTATTTCACTACATTCTTTCGGTTGCATAAAAGGATCTCCTCCAGAAAAAGTAATTCCTGTTTGTCCTTCTAGAGAGTCAATAATCTCATAAACTTCTTCTAAGTCTACTAATGCTCCACCCTTTAAATCATGAGTTTCTGGATTATGGCAACCTAGGCAGTTATGAGGGCAACCTTGTGTCCAGATAACTGTTCTAATACCTTCTCCATCTACGATAGAATCTGGTTGTAAGTATGCTGCTAGTCTTATTTTCATTATGCTTTGCACTTCGTATCTGTTATAACTTCTTTAATACCAGTATGTTTTACACGATCATGTTCTTCTGCTCTTTTCCCATTATTGAAACGAGATACATCTCCTGATAAATAGCCAGTTACTCTTCTGATTCTTTCAAATTTTACTCCTTCTCCAACGATTTTTTCCATTTTCATTCACTCCTTTATTATTTATTTATCTATTTATTATCTACCACAGTTGCAACCAATTTCATTTAAATGTTCCATTGGAACACCTTCAAATTCATGTCTTCCACAACCTGGACAAACATCATTAATAATTCCAACATAACCACATACTGGATCTCTGTCTACTGGGTGGTTAATAGCTCCATAACCAATTCCAGCTTCCTTCATCATACGAATAACGCTCTCAAATGCTTCTACATTATTTACAGTATCACCATCTAATTCGATATAAGAAATATGTCCACCATTCGTTAGATTATGATATGGTGCTTCTGTATATAATTTATTCTTAATACTAATATTATAATAAACTGGTACATGAAAACTATTTGTATAATAATCTCTATCAGTTACACCTTTAATTTTACCATAAATAGCTTTATCAATATTTACAAATCTACCACTTAATCCTTCAGCAGGAGTTGCGATTAAAGTAAAGTTTAAGTTATATTCCTTACAGTATTCATCACAACGGTTTCTCATAAATTTAATAATTTCAAGTCCTAATTTTTGAGCTTCTTCACTTTCACCATGATGTTTTCCTATTAAAGCTTTTAATGTTTCAGCAAGACCAATAAATCCAATAGTTAGAGTACCATGTTTTAATAATTTTCTTAATCTATCATTTGGTCCTAGTTTTTCTCCACCAGCCCATAATCCTTGTTCAATTAAGAATGGGAAGTTATAAGGGTGCTTGCTACACTGTAATTCAAATCTTTCTAGTAATTGATCTTTTACTAAATCCATCATTTCACCAAGTTCTTGATAGAATCCTTCCATATCTGCTTTTTCTCTTTCTTTTAAGCAAATACCATGTTTAATACCAATTCTAGGTAAGTTAATAGAAGTAAATGATAAATTACCACGACCACCTGTAGTTTGATTATCTAAATCAGTTACATCAGCCATAACTCTAGTACGGCAACCCATATAACCTACTTCTGTACGATAATCTCCTTCTTTATAATATTCTAAGTTAAATGGTGCATCTAAGAATGAGAAGTTAGGGAATAATCTCTTAGCAGATACACGACAAGCTAGTTTAAATAAATCGTAGTTTTTATCTTCTGGATTATAGTTAACGCCTTCTTTTACTTTAAAGATAGATACTGGAAAGATTGGTGTTTCTCCTTTTCCTAATCCTTCTTCTGTTGCTAGTAAAAAGTTTTCAATTACCATTCTGCCTTCTGCTGATGTATCAGTTCCAAAGTTAATAGATGAAAATGGTACTTGAGCTCCTGCTCTAGAATGCATTGTATTTAAATTATGAACAAATGCTTCCATAGCTTGAAATGTTGCACGATTTGTTTTAGCTAATGCTTTTTCATATGCTTTGTGGAATCCTTGTTTTAAGATTTCACTTTCTTTACAATAACTATCAAAAATTGTAGCATCAAGTTCAATACTATTAAGTTTATCAATTTCTTTTGCTAGTTTATCCATATTTATAAAACTTAGCATATCTTCATAATCTAATAAATCATAGATTTGTTGTTTATATTGTTTCTTAAATGTTTTTAAAACACCTGGGGCTAAGTAAAAATCAAATGCTGGAATACTTTGTCCTCCATGTTGATCATTTTGATTAGATTGAACAGCTATCGCAGCTAGTGCTGAATAACTAATAATATCTTGAGGTTCTCTTAAATGACCATGTCCAGTTGAAAAACCATTTTTAAATAATCTATCAAGTTCAATTTGCATACAAGTAGTAGTACCCATTGGTAAGAAATCCATATCATGAATATGAATGGCTCCACTATCATGTGCTTCACTGAATCTTGGTTTCATTAAATAACTTTTGGCAAATTCTTTTGATACAGTAGAACCATATTGAAGCATAGTTCCCATAGCAGTATCACCATCAACATTGGCATTTTCTCTTTTGTTGTTATCTTCATTAGCAGACTTTAAACCAAGACCTTCAATAGTCTTTAAGAATTTATGAAGTTTCTTTTCTTCTGAAAATAATAATCTAGATTGATTTCTTCTTTCACGATATTCTGAAAAATGTTCATAAACATCATCATATCCTTTTTTCTTTAGGGCTTCTTCAATTAAATCTTGAATTTGTTCAATTTTAATTTTTTCTTGATCTTTAAAATCATGTTCCATTCTAGAGATAACTTCTTTATATACAATTTGAATATCTTTTTCTGTATATTTTTTTTCTTCGTCATCACCATTTGTTACAGTTACATGATCAAATCCTTTCTTAATGGCTAAAGCAATTTTAGCTCCATCAAAATCTACTTTTTTACCGTTACGCTTGATAACAGTAAGGTTTGAAACTTTTTCTAAAGTATCCATCATAATGTACTCCTCACTTCCTATACTTTATAATTCAATTTTATTATTACTTATATTATCAGTCAATAAAAAATAGAAAAAAAGTGAAAATTTGACATTCTCACTTTTTACAAAAGTTAATTTTTTCTAATTTTTAAAAATTTAGTGTTTTTGATTATTTTCCTTATTTTATAAGGGTTTTTTAGTTATTTTTCAGTTACCTAAAAAACAGAAAAAAATTCTGTTTTTTTAATTTTCTTATTTTATAAGGATTTCTGTTTTTTGATTTTTTATTATTTTTACTTGTTCGATTGACATTACTAAATACACCAGTTTACATATATAAAAATGTCTATATTATGATTATTGATTTAGGAAATCATTTTTAGTAATTACTATTCTTCTATTAAACTAAGAGAAACTTTTTCTTGATCTTTCTTAATATCTATTACATAGCAGTCAACAATATCACCAACACTAAATAATTCAGATGGGTGTTTAATGTATTCTTTTGATAATTTAGAAATATGTGCTAGTCCATCATTATGTAATCCAATATCGATAAACAAACCAAAATCAACTACATTTCTAACTGTACCCTGTAGTTTATCGCCAATATGTAAGTCTTCTACATGTAATACATCACTTTTTAAAATAGGTTTTGGCATTTCATCTCTTGGATCACGATTAGGTTTTAAAAGGGATTTTACGATATCATCTAAAGTATAAAAATCCGTATTTAATTCTTTAGCTTTTTCTTCGATATTTATATTTTTTAAAGCATTTACTAATTTTTCACTACCAATATCACCAGTAGTACAGCCTATTTTTTCAAGTAGTTTTAAAGTAACATCGTAACTTTCTGGGTGAATATCTGTAACATCTAAAATATTATCGCCATCTGTTATTCTTAAAAAGCCAATTGCTTGTTCATATACTTTATCACTCAATATTTTTTGCTTCTTTAATTCTTCTCTTGAATTAATTCTTCCTTTACTATAGCGATATTTAATAATTTTATCAATATAAGTTTTCGTAATACCTGATACATATTTTAATAAAGATGGAGAGGCAGTATTTACATTTACTCCGACATTATTAACTGCTTTTGTAACAACAAAGTCTAAGCTTTCTTTTAAATCTTTTTGTGGTACATCATGTTGGTATAATCCTACACCGATTCCTTCTGGTGGGATTTTTACAAGTTCAGCAAGAGGATCTTGTAGTCTTCTACCAATAGAAACGGCACTTCTTTCATTAGGTGATAAGTTAGGAAATTCTTCTTGAGCTACTTTTTCGGTACTATAAATAGATGCTCCTGCTTCGCTTACGATAATATATTCTACTTTTCTATCAAGTGTTTTAATAATTTCAGCTACTAGAGCTTCACTTTCACGAGAAGCAGTACCATTACCAATTGCTACAATATCGACATTATATTGGTTTAATAAATTCTTTAATATTATTTTACTTTGCTCCAAAGAAGCATTACTTGATGCAAATGGTTTTATAACAGTAGAAAATAAATATTTTCCTGTTTTATCAATAACTGCTAACTTACAACCATTTGTATAACCAGGATCAAATGCTAATACTACTTTTTCTTTCATTGGTGGTTGTAGTAGTAAGCTTTCTACATTTTTACCAAAGTTTTCAATTGCTACAACATTAGCTTTATCTGTTAATTCACTACGAATTTCTCTTTCTATAGATGGATAAATTAGTCTTTTTAAACTATCTTTAATGGCATCAATTACTTCATTTACTACAAAACTATTTTTATTTTTGATTAGTTTTGACTCTAAATAAGCAGTAATTTCTTCTTGATTTACATCAATAGACACTGTGATTACTTTTTCATCTTCTGCCCTATTAATAGCAAGAATTCTATGTGGTTTAATATTTCTTACTTCTTCTTTGTAGTCGTAATACATTTCATATACTTTCTTTTCATCTTTATTATCTTTTTTTACTTTGGTAGATAAGATACCATTTCTAAATACAAAACTTCTAATCCATTTACGATAACTTGCATTATCGCTAATCCATTCAGCAATAATGAATTTAGCTCCTTCAACTGCTTTTTCTACTGTTTCAACATTTTCAGTGATAAATTTTTTTGCCATTTCTTCTAAGTTACCAGTAGTTGGAAAAGACATCATCATTTTAGCAAGTGGTTCTAAGCCATTTTTAATTGCTTCGGTTGCTTTCGTTTTTTTCTTTTCCTTATATGGACGGTATAAATCTTCTACTTCTACTAACTTTTGACATTTTAAGATACTGGTCTTTAATTCATCTGTTAGTAAACCTTTCTCATCAATTAAACGAATTATATCTTCCTTACGCTTTAATAGATTTACTTGATATTCATATACTTCGTTAATACTACGAATTACTTCTTCATCGAGTGCACCTGTTGCTTCTTTTCTATAACGAGCAATAAATGGTATTGTGTTACCTTCACTTAATAAATTTAAAACAGTTTCTACCTGCTTTGATTTTATATTTAAATTATTACTTATTTCTAAAATTATATCTTGATTCATTTTTATAGCCTCCAATAACATTTTACCAAAGACATAAAAAAAAGTTTAGCTTGTTTACTAAACTTTACTATATTTTATTGCTTATCTTGTTAGTATTTTATTGCTTATCTTGTTAGTACATAAACTCTTTTTTCATTATCTTCTACAGTGTAATCATTGTATATGGGTTCCATACCTGTTACATTTTCAATTTCATTAGCTACATAGTTACTTACTTCTTCATCTTCTCTATTTACAACGAAATGTTTAATATCAGCAGATTCATTTTTAAATCCAAATAATTCTTGATTTATATGTAAGCCTGGCTCTGTATGAATATTAGATAAATCAACTTCAGCAATTTCTGGACCATTTTTAGTAAAAGAATAAGAGATAATTGGTTCTTCTGTGTTAGCTTTTTCTGTACTCATATCTTGTTCTAATTCTTCATCTATTTCTTCATAATTCTCTTCTTGGACAGGTTGGCTAGTTTTATATTCTTTTACTTTCATCATAACATCTTTAATATCAGCTATAACTGCTAAAGAACATCCAGTAGCTAAAATACCAGCTAAAAAGCCAACAGCAGGATTCATAACACCTACTACAATTGTACCTGTTAATATAATACCTTGGATTATAGTAAATAATGTTGCATTCGCAATATCCATTTTAGTAGTTGATTCTTTTAATTCAGAATTAAATTTTTTCATAACTTTTGCTTTTAAATTTTGGAAAAAGCCACGAATACCTTTTTTCTTTTTTGACATAACATTCATATCAATTTCTTCTTGGGTAGGTTCTTGAATATTCATGTTTATTTCTTCTTTAACTGGAGTTGTTTCTTTTTTAGTTTTCTTTAAATTTTGGAAAAAGCTACGAATACCTTTTTTCTTCTTAGGTATAACATTCATATCAATTTTCTCTTCAATAGGTTCTTGAATATTTATATCTATTTCTTCATTAACTGGAGGTGTTTCTTTTTTAGTTTTCTTTAAAATTTGGAAAAAGCCACGAATACTTTTTTTCTTCTTAGGTATAACATTCATATCAATTTCTTCTTCAGTAGGTTCTTGAATATTCATGTTTATTTCTTCTTCATTAGGTTCTTTAATATTCATATCTATTTCATTTGTATTTTCAACTTCTTCATAAGTTGATTCTGGAACTTCCTCAGGATCACCATATTCTTCTTCTAATTCTCTTTGAAGTTTTTGATATTTTTTTTCTTCTCTTTCTTCTAAATATTTATTAATTTTGTCTAACATTTCTGTAAACATTAGAATCCCCCTCTTTCAATATGGACTGTATTATAGCATATTGTTAATAAAAAGTCAATTTTTTAGCACATAAAAAAGTAGCCACCAGACCACTTTTTTACTATTATCTATTAATGTTTTCTTTTGATACAACTACAACTGGTCTAACTCCTGTTTTCGTATTTTCACTTGCGTTTTGAACATAACTATTATTATATTCTCCCACTACATTCCATACATAAGCAGAATTTATTGTAGAAGCTGTTTTTGTCCAATAATTAGTAGTAGTAAGAAAGCTAGCATTAAAAGTAATTTGATTTTGTTCAAAAGTTTGGTTATCTGCTAAAGCTAACTCTTCCATAGTAGGAAGTGAAACACTTAAACTTTCTAGGTTACCATTTGCATTTGTTAAAGATTGTTTTAATAGTGGTAAATAAACAGTATCTAGCCATGTTTTTACAGTTGAATCTTTTAAAACACCACTACCATTTTGTTCATAGATATTGCACCCATTTTCTGCTAATAAACAATAAGAATTACTAGACTGTGGTCTATTATTTTCTAAGTCAAATACTTGAGGAGCACAGTTTGTGGTATTATTAATATCTTTTCCACAACTAGTATTATAAGTAGCATCACTATTTAAATTATAATCAGATAATAAAGTAACACTTGCACTACTAGAACTACTATCTTTTATTACATGCCATTTACTTCCATCTTTTAAAGTAACACTATCTCCTTTTTTATATTCCACCTTCAAACTTTCATCAATACCACTTTGTGTAGTTTCTATTACTACTTTACCATGGAAATGTTTTCCTAAAATATCATTTGGCGCACTAGAATCAATCCATAGTCTAATTTCGTGAATTTCACTACTACCTGGTAATAAATTATTAGCTTCATAAATTAAGTAATCTTGATCTTGTTTACTACTTAATAATATAGGACTTTCATTATCAAATTTATATTTTACATATTTCTGTTGTAATAGATTATTTTTGCATCCATCTTCATTAATAATAGAATCATCATAAAGAATCTTAATTTTAAAATCAGCTGTAATACTACCTGTATTCGTAATACTAAAACGATATGGCGTACTAGTAGAACCAACATCATCACTAATTGGGTAAGCACCATTTAAAGATAATACATCACTGTAACCATCTCCAGTATCTACATAACTAATTTCAAGTTGTCCTACCTTTAACACATTATATTCATCAGCTTTACTAGTAGAAGAAAAGATAGCATAACTTCCACCTATCATACTAACAACTACACTAAAAACAAAGATAGCTGTTACTAATACTTGATGTTTAAATAATTTTTTTCTATTATTTCTCATTTTATCACCTATTTCAAAGTATTTACTGTTATTACTATTATATCATGATTTAGCTAGAAAGCTAGCACTTTTAAAAAAAATAAAAGATACTAAGTTAGTAACCTAATCTTAGTACCTCTAATTGACTACCAGAAACAATACTACGACTATTAGCTTGTGCTTCACTTGATTCTAATAAGTCGATTTGAAATTTCTTGCCGTCACCTATTCCACCACCACGGTCTAAAACAATAGCAGTAATTGTAGAACCTTGATAAGAAAGACGCACAATACTACCTAATGGATATTTGCTATCAGCAGCTACTACCCTTACGCTACCAAAAGTAGCATCTTGATAATAAATTCTACCATCACCAATATAATATCCACTAGCTGTATGTCCAGAACTACATCCATAACAGTCGTGCCCGTAATGACTAATATTTACTGTTTCTTGACTTAAAACAGTAAAATTAGATGTGTCTACAATGTTGATAGTTTCTTGTATGCTTTCTTTCTTCTCTGTTACCGTTTCTTCTATCTTTACTTCTTCTTTTTCCGTTTGGTTATCTGTAGAAGATTCTTCTACTTCTTTTATACTTTCTTCTGGTAGTGTTTCTTCTTCTTTATTTTTTACTTCTTGATGAGATTTTGCTAACACAACACTACCTAATATCTTTTCTTGATTTACATTATATACTTTTCTATCATAGTGATCAATTTTTATTTCAAAATTAGAAATAGAAAAAAATGATAACACTAAAATATAGATACATACCAACTGGAAAGTATAATTATAAAATTTTTTCATAATTCCTCTTTCTCGGGCTTTATTAGTATAGCATATTTTTCTAGAATATGCAAATTTGCCTGGCTTAAAGATACAACTTTCCCTAATATATTATATGTAAAATGCTTATTTTAAACACTTTTTCTTAAACTTTACTGGAAACAATTACCAAAAGAAAAAATTAGCCATAAGACTAATTTTATTCATAATTATTAGCTTTTACTTCCATAAAGCTTTTAGGATGCTTGCATACAGGGCATACTTCTAATGCTTTAGTTCCAATATAAACATGACCACAGTTACGACAAATCCAAATTTTATCTTCTTTCTTTTCAAATATTGTTTCATCTTCTATATTTTTAAGTAGTGTTAAATATCTCTTTTCATGTTCTTTTTCAATTTTACCTACTGCATCAAATAAATAAGCAAGTTCTGTAAATCCTTCTTCTTTTGCTTCTTCACTAAACTTTTGATACATATCTGTCCATTCATAATTTTCACCAGCTGCTGCATCTTTTAAGTTAGTAAGAGTTGTTGGTACTTCTCCATTATGTAAATATTTAAACCATAATTTTGCATGTTCTTTTTCATTATTAGCTGTTTCTTCAAAGATAGCAGCAATTTGCTCATAACCATCTTTTTTAGCTTTAGAAGCATAGTAAGTATACTTATTTCTGGCTTGACTTTCTCCACTAAAAGCAGTCATTAAATTCTGTTCTGTTTTACTTCCTTTTAATTTTTCAAAATCCATTTTATTTACCTTCTTTCTCTTTTTCCTTTTTACAACTACTACAATAGCCCTCTAACATTAAATTATAAATGTTAATTTCTTCTTCTCTATTTTGAAATCTATTTACTAGTTTTTTTAATAATTCATCATCAAAAATATCTATAATCTTACCACAATTTAAACATTCGAAATGAAAATGGTCTTTATAATAATCATAGTGATTTACTCCTTCTTGCATCGGAAGCTGTACTATTTCATTTTCTTTAACAAACTGTTTTACATTTCTGTATACGGTAGCTTGCCCTATTGTTGGATCGATTTTTTTTACATCTTCATATATTTCAGATATTGTAGGATGATTTCTATTTTCTTTAAGTGCTTTAAAAATAACATATTTTTGTCTAGTTTTTCTTGATTCCATATTTACTCCTATTGATAATAGTTATCAATAACATTATAAGATAAATCTAAGTAAAATGCAAGTAATATTACTCAAATTTTACCAAAATTAAAAGTAAACACCAATTAGGCATCTACTTTAGTTTGTTTGATTTCTTTTCTTGTTTTTAATTTCTTCTTTTTTGTTTTAGGTTTCATTTCAGAGTCATTTCCACTATTATCTTTTTTCTTTTTTACTACTTTTTTCATAAATAACATGATACTAATACCAAATACCATTCCTAATAGAAAAATAAGTAAATAAACTATAATATTCATAATAGAAAATTCTTGTACTCTCAATGTATAAATATCGTATTCTCCACTAGCTGAAGTTACTAGTAAATAAATTGTTTTTCCTTCTTCTATTATATTTACTGTACTATTTTCATCTTCTAAAACTACTTTTTCTATTTTAAAATTTTTATATCTTTTATAAGAATATTCTCTTTTAGTAGAATCTATTTTACCAACTAAACTACCATTTTTAAATTTTATTTCTTTAATATTTGTATTAGAAGAAAGATTTGTTTCTAAAAGATTATTTCCTCTTGCTACAATTACTGTATATTCTTTAATAGAATTATCTTCTGCTGTTACTAAAATTTTATAATTATTATTTCCTACATTTAATTTATTTGGTCCTTCTATTTTAACTTTAGCATATTTAATATCTTCTACTACTGTTTCAAATTGAATACTATCTACTTCATAAGGAAGATAAACAATATACTTGGTTTGTTCTTTATTAAAAGATGGACTTAAAGTACCAGTTGATACTGTTAAACTAGATAAATTATTATTTGTAGATAACACTTTATTAGGATCTTTTCCACGAGTTGCATGAATAGTATAGGTCTTTGTACTTCCATTTTCTGCTGTTACTACTATTTTTACATCTGTTGTTTCTTCAGCAGTTAAATTGGTATTCGTAATACTGATTTTAGCTTTCTCATCTTCTGTTTTAGCATTTACTTTTAAATTAGAAATACTATAAGGAACTGATACACTATAACTATCTGTATTTGCATTAAATTTAGGACTTAATTCTGCTCCATTTACGCTTAAACTAGCTAGTTTATTATTACCACTACGATTATCTTTTCTATTAACAGTAATTGCATATGTTTTTTTATCACCACTAGGTGCAGTTACTACAATATAAAACTGATTATTTCCATAATTTAAATTCTTAGTACCTGTTCCTGTAATACTAGCATCACTATCTTCTGCTGATGCTGATATATTAATAGAAGTAATATTATTTTCTACTGTTACTTGGTAACTTGTGTTATTTTTATTAAAATTGATATTAGCATTACTTACTGATAAACTACTTAAGTTATTATTCGTACTAGGTGGTGTAGTTATCGTAATTGTTTTACTACTTCCACTAATATTAACAGGAGATGCACTAGCATCAGGTTGACTACTTCCTGTATAAGAAACATTAGCAGTACCAGTTTCTTTAGCACGGAAAGTAAGCCTCATAATATTTTGATAACCTTTAATAGTATTAGCACCAAATCCACCAAACTTAGTTCCTACTAAATCAATATTAAAGGGAGCTAAAGAAGTCGCACCAATTAATTCTAATTTATCACTAGAATAATTTAAGTTACCACCAAAAGCAGCTAATCCACCATCATCAGTTGTACCTGATACACTTCCAATATATAAAGTAATATCAATGGTATTTCCTACATAAACACTACTATTTCCATTAAAACCTGTAGTAGCATTTCCTAGTGCGTATATTTTAAAAGGACATAAAAAAAGAAAGAAGGAAAGAAGAAAAAAGGTTATTTTTTTTATATTCAATCTTTTCATCTTCTTACCTCCAATCGTCATTATCATTTTCTTGATACTTTCTTTGTTCCTCTTCTTTTTTCATTAACTCTTTTTTCTTTTGATTTAGTGCATCTTGCTGTAATAACATTTTTAACTTTGATGGATCTTTGGTTCTAGTTGCTTCATGAATAGCGTCTATAATTTCTTTTTTGGTAACTGTTTCATCATATGGATCATATGGTGTATTTTCATTTTCTTCATATCTAGCTTCATAAGTATTGGTACTACCTAATCTTTTTAATTCACTATCTTTTGTAGTTACTTCACTGTTTTGATTATAGTTACCATGAATAACGTCATCATCTGATGTATTTTTAGATCCAAAATTAAATTCTGGTTTTACTTCAATAATTGGAGTTACTCTTTTATCATTATCGTCATCATCATCTTTTTTCTTACGGAATAATAAGAATAAGATAAGTAATAAAAGTAAACTAATAATACCAGCGATAATACCAAATTGTAGTGGAGTTAAACCTAAAATTTTAGATTCTTCTTTCTCTTTTTCTACATCAATTGAATAATATTTCGTAAAACCATCTTTATCAGTAACTTTTATTAATACAGTATTATGACCAACTTTTAAGTTTTCATTACCAATAATTTCTACTTTACTACTACTATCACTTGGTGTAGCTTTAATATCTAATTTATTAGTATTTCCATCTACTTTAGCAGTATATTCTTGATTATTAGGATCAAACTTAGGAGTAATACTTACATTATCTATCGTAATATCTTTTAAATCTGTCTTACTAGAAGCTGTACTACGAGTAACATTTAAAGAATAAATTCTAACACTACCATCTTCTGCTGTTACTTTAATTTCTACTGTATTTACACTACCAACTTTAAAGTTTTCATTACCAGTAATTTCTACTTTAGCTTTTTCATTGCTTGTAATGTAACTTAAATCTAATTTTTCTACTTCATAAGGTACTTTAATATTATAACTATTTACATTTTTATTAAAACCTGGTTCCATTTCATGTGATGATTTAACTGTTAAACTTTTTAAATAGTTATCATTAGACTTAGTATCTGTTTTCGTATCATTATTAGATGAAGCTCTTTCTACATTTACTATATAAGTATTTACTGTACCATCTTCGGCTGTTACTTTAATCGTAACGGTATTATTTCCCTCTTTCCAGTTTTTATTACCAGATATTACTACTTTAGCTTTGTTATTATTAGGAATTGCTGTAACATCTAAACTTGTGATATTATTTTTAACTTTCATAGAATAATTGTTTACATTACTCTTAAAAGTTGGTGTTAAGGTATAACCACTAATATCTAATTTCTTTAGTGTTGCATCATTTGATTTTTTTACTTCTTCTTGTTTTTCTTTTTCAATTTTTACAGTATATGTTTTAACACTTCCATCTTCTGCTGTTACTTTAATAGTAGCAACTGTTTCATTACCTGTTAAAGTAATATTTCCAAGTCCTGATACTGTAGCTTTACTATGATTAGTAGCACCTTCTAATTTTATCGTTGTTGCTGTAGAAGGAACTGTTACTGTATATGATGTTGTATTTGCTTTAAAGCTAGGTGATAAAGTATAACCACTAGCTGATAAACTTTTTAAAGTGGCATCACTACTCTTAGTAGAAGGAGTAGGACTAGTTGATGGTGATGGACTAGTTGTAGGTGTTGGACTAGTTGTAGGAATAGGATTGGCGTCTGTAATTGTAATACTTTTTGGTGTTACAGTAGTAGTTAATTTACTAGATACATCACTTAATTTAGCATTCGTTAAAGTTACTTGAGTGGTACCTACTTTCTTTGCTTTAAAGACAAAAGTAAATACTTCAGTCTTACTTGTAATACCACTAGATAAAGTAGTATCTAATCCCGCAATTATATAATTAGCATTTGTATTAATTTGAAAAGTATAGGGACTAGTTGTACCTGTTCCTGATACATATTCTAGGTAATTACTATCAAAAGATAAATTACCACCTACGCTAACGATACCACCATCTGTTGAATTATCACCATTTACATACATTTTAATGGTAATTTTATCATTTAGGCTAACCGTTGAATTACCACTAAATCCAACGGTAGCACTACTTGCTTTTACTGGTACTAGATAAGTTAATAGTGAAAAACCAACTACTAATGCCATTAATAAATTTAAACTTTTTATTCTTTTCATAAATTTCCTCCTAATGCAATGAAATTCTTCCTAAATAATGATTTAAAATCATTACTGAATCAAATAAGTCAATATCAGTATCATCATTGACATAAGCTGCTTCTTGATAAGCTCCTGTTAATAATGTTTTCGATAAATAGTGATTTAAAATTTTAACAGCATCGAATAAATCAATTTCACCATCACCTGAAGTATCTCCTTTGATGACTACATATTTACGATCTTTTTCTACCCCATCAATTACTAGTTTAACAATCATACCAGTAGCTAGTTTTTCATCATCATTTATTTTTCTTGTTTCAGTTGCATCCCAAATTTCTAAATACTCATTTTCATTATCTAATTGATTTTTCATTTCTTGTCCAGTAGTATTTAATTTTACAGTTCTAATATAATTATTCATAATCGTATGTCCAAATTGAATAGAAGTAATAGTGCTAGCAGGATCAGCTTCTTTATTTACATTAATTTTATAAGTTAATACTGTACCATTTTCACTAGTTACTAAAATAATTACTTCTGTATTTCCACTCATTAATGGTGATAGTGTTAAAGTATGTGGTGAAGTATAAGTAGTTCCATTCATTTTCATAATAGCTGTGTTATCTTCTGTAATTGCCGTAATATCAATTGATGATACGGTTCTATCTACATTAACGGTATATAGGAATGTATTTTTATTAAATGTAAGGTTACCTTCACTTACTAAAATATTACTTAAGTAAGCATTAGTTGATGCTTCTTTTTCATAAGTAATTTTATAGTTTTTAATTGTAGTTCCATCTTCTGCTGTTACTTGAACAGTAATGGCAGATTTTCCTTCTATCTTAGGAATATTTACAGTATTACTTGACTGTTTTACCCCATTTACTAAATAACTTATTTTAGAAGTTCCCATGTTAGGAGTTGCATGAATAGTAAGTGTTTCTAAACTAAATGGTATTTTTCCAATAGAATATTCTAAAGAGTCCATACTAAACTTTTTATCAAGTTCATAACCTTCTACATTTAAACTACTTAAGTTAGCATCTGTTGATGCTTTTCTTTCTAGTCTTTTAATAATAACGATATAAGTTCTAGTAGAATTATCTTGGGCTTTTACGATAATACTTACTGGATTATTTCCTACTACTAAGTTATCTATCGTAACTGTTTTTGGAGTAAATGATACATTACCATTTATATCAACGGTTGCATTACTATCTTCTGTTTCCATAGAAAGATCAATACTAGTTACTTCATTTTCTACTGTTAAATTATAATTTTCTTTGGTTTTAATAAAATCAATTGAACCAATTGATGGTGCTAAGCTAATTAAATAATTATTACTTGATGGAATTATATTATAAGAAATATTATATGTTTTATTAGTGATACCATCAGCAGCTGTTACTACTACTGTAATTACTTTATTACCCATTACATTTGGTATACTAACAATATTACTATCTTGTTTAATACCGTCTACATAGTATTCTATTGTAGATAAATTATTATTAGGAGTTGCATTTATTTTTAATTGAGTAGTTCCATATGGTAAATCTCCTAATGAATAATCTAGTGTTGTTTGAACAAAAGCTTTATCAAGAGGGTATCCTGTTACTGATAAATTACTTAATGTTGCATCTTTACTTAAGGCTTCAACTACTGTAAAGTGATAATTTAAAATCGTACCGTCTTCTGCTGTTAAAGTTAGAGTTACTTTATTATCAGATAAATGATAGTTACCATTTCCAGATACAGTAGTTTTATTAATGGTTGGAACTCCTTCAATAGAAAAATCATTGCTTCCATAAGGAACTGTTATTGTATATTCATATTTATTTGATACAAAAATTGGTGATAATGTTGCTCCTGTTAGTTTAACTTCTTTTAAAGAAGCATCACTTGATTTTGGTCTAATTACTTTAATCGTATAAGTTTTTGTTGTTTTACCATCTTCAGCAGTTACAGTTACAGTATAATAATTATCTTGTGTTGTTGATAAAGTAATTTCTTCTTGTTTTGCTATAGTGGCATTACTATCTTCTAAGATAGCTGTTACTTCAGTTGGAGATAATTTTTCTTTAGTAGCTTCTACTGTTACTTCATAATCATATATTTCACTATTAAAAGTTGGAACTAAAGCATAACCAGTTACTGCTAAAATACTTAAGTTAGCATTATTATTTTTATTTCTAGTAATATTTATTTTATAAGTTTTAATAGTACCATTTTGAGCTGTTACAGCTATTTCAAATGTATTTAATCCAGTAGTTAATCCTTTAGTACCAAGACCACTAATCGTTGCATCAGAATCTACTGTAGTAGCACCTATTTCAATACTTGTTTTTGTATATACTACATTATCTAAAGTATATTCTAAAGTATCTTTATTAAAATCTTTTACAGGATTACCATCTACTGTTAATGTTAATAAGTCATTATTTTCTTTTTTAGCCCTTACTACATTAATTACATAGTTTTGTCTAGCACCTGATTCACTTTCTACAGTAATCGTAATCGTATTATTACCAACATTTAAATCATGATTTCCAGTACCTGATAAAATCTTAGCACGACTATCAGATAAGGTAGCTTCGATATCAATAGAATCAATACTTCCACCTACATTTACGGTATAAGCAGTAGTATTTTGATTAAATTCAGGTGATAAATTTCCTTCACTTACAGTAATAGAAGATAATGTATTATCACTAGATTTCGTTCTAGATATATTTAATTTATAAGTTTTAGTTACTGTTAAATCTTCACTTACTACCACTACTTCTATTTCTTTTGTACTTTCTGTCATAGTATAATGACCAATTCCAGATGTGATACTAGCATGAGGCTCAGTAGTAATTGCACTTACATCAAATTCAGTTGTTTCAACAGGAACAGTTACATTATATTCTAAAGTATCTTTATTAAAACTTGGATTAAATGAACCATTTGTTACTGTTAATTTATCTAAAGTAGCGATATTTGATTTTTCCTTAGTAACAGCTAAGATATAATTTTTAATTGTGCCATCTTCTGCAGTTACTGTAATAATTACTTCATTTATAGTTGTTGTAACTAAAGGAGTATTTGTAAATGATACCGTAGCTTTTTTATCAAGATTAGTAATTGGATCATTTACTTCTACACTTAAATTACTACTATTTGCTTCAGTTATATTATTAGGAACAGTTACTTCATACTTCTTAGATGAAGTGTTATAAGTAGCTTTTTTACCTGCTAAAGTTATATTTTTAATACTTGTATCATTATTAAGATTACGTTTTACATTAATAATATAATCATGTGTAATACTAGTATCATGTGCAATAACTGTTATAGTTATCTTATTATTACCAGTATTAATTCTAACTAAACCATCACCTGTTTTGGTAGCTAAGTTATCATTAGGAGTAGCTACTATATTTAACTGATGAGTATTATATGGTAAGTCTGTTAAAGTGTAATTATCTTTTGTACTAGTAAAATCTGATATCGTTACCCCATTAATCGTTAAATCTTTTAAAGTAATGTCTTGTCTATGACTTCTAGTAATATAAATGGTATAAGTTTTTCTAGTATCATCTTCTGATTTAACTGTTACTTCAATTTTATTTCTAGTATCAAATTCTAATGGGAATGGATTAGATAAATCAGTGGTAATTTCTGCTTTATCAGTATCTTCTACTGTAGCACTTACTACTACTTCACTAGTTGTTCCTGGAACAGTTAATTCATAAGTTTGAGTTAATGGATTAAAGTTTTTAACAGTAGTTCCATTTACTGTTAAATCAGCTAAGTTATTATTAGAAGATTTTTGTCTAATAACATTTACAGTATAAGCAGTAATTGTTCCATCTTCTGCTGTTACTGTTAAGATAATTGTTTTAGTTGATTCACTAGCAGGCATTTGATAAGTTGTACCATTTACTGGTGAAACACTAGCAGTATCACTAATTTCAGCACTTAATTGAAATTGTAAAGTGTTAACTGGAACTTCAATACGACAGTTATTACTACTATCTACTAAACAGTACCTAGAATCGTCATCACCTATCGTTAGATTAATTCTAGATACTCTAGAATCATTAGCCTTAGTTCTAGTTACTTTAATAGAATATTCTTGTTCGGTACCATCTTCAGCTGTTACTGTAAAACGATAATCATTTACCATAGTAGTAACTAGTTGAAGTGTTTGATTTTTAGTTATTTTAGCATCAGATGAAGTTGTAAATAAAACATCATTAGGTGTTAAAACAGTTACACTATTTGGTACAGTTACTTCATAAATTCCAACATCAGTATTTACTGCTTCAATACCAGCAACAGTTAAATTTGAAATTGAAACATCACTATTACGAGCACGTTTAATATTTAATTTATATACTTTTTCTGTACCATTTTGAGCTGTTACTGTAATTAATATTTCATTGTTTCCAGTTTTTAAAGTAACATTACCATCACCTTTTACAGTAGCATAAGAATTAGTTTTAGAAGTTTCAATATTAATATCTTTTTTATTAAATTCAACACTATCTAATGTATATTCAAAAGTATCTTTATTGAAGTTTTTAACACTGATGCTATCTACTTTAATATCATCTAAAGTAGCTATATCATATTCTTTTCTAGTAACATTAATGATATAAGAAGAAGTTGTTTTATTTTCAGCTTCTACTATTACTTCTACTTGATTAGCACCAAACTTTAAGTTTGTATTTCCGGTAATAGATTTAATATTTCCATATAAAGAATTTGGAACAGCATCTACATTAATTTCAGTTATATCAGCATCAACAGTAGCAGTATATGTTCTAGTACTTTGACTAAATAATGGTGATAAAGTTCCGTGATCAATTGTTAAAGATTTTAAACTACTATCAGCTGATTTTGATCTAATTAGATTAATCGTATAAGTATTTATAGTACCATCTTCAGCAGTTACAACAACTGATACATCAGTAGTTGAGATTGGAAAAGTCTCAGTTTTGGTATTTGGACTAGCTGTTGTGGTACCAGTAGCATTATCATAAATAGCTACACTTGCTTTACCAGTATCTTTTACTGTAGCAGTAATAGTAACATCAGTTACAGTAGCATCATAATTATAAGAATAAGTTCCATTAAAGCTTTCTTGAAATGTTGGTGACATAGTTGCTTGAGGAGTAGATGTAATTGTTAAATTAGATAATTTGTTTTCATTAGATAGACGATAAACTTTTAGTTTATAATTTCTAGTTGTGTTATCTTGTGCAGTTACTTTTATCGTAAACTCATTAGCACCTACCTTTAAATTAACCGTTCCAAGTCCACTAATAGTAGCTTTTCCTGTATCATCTACTAAACCATTTAGAAGTAATGAGGTTTTATTATTTGCTACTTGTCCTAAATCATATTCTTGAACAGTTTTATTAAAATTATTTACTAAATTACCATCAACTGTTAATGTTTTTAAGTAGCTATTATTACTTGCTGCTTCACGATTTATTGTTAAATTATAATTTTGAGTAGTACAGGTATTACCTGGAACACTAGCATATTTACTAAGACAGTTTTCGGCTTTTACTACTAAAGTTTTATTATTTGATAAATTTCCAGAATTAGGTAGATTCCAATTTCCTAATCCACTATCAACATAAGCATTTTTATGATTCGTAGTAGCACTTACTGATGTTGAATTAATAGCATAAGGAATTGTCGTTTGATAAGTATAAGTTCCACTAATCATATTTCCAAAACTAATACTGTTCGTTAAATTAATTGCTGATAATGTTGCATCATTTGATAATCTATAAACATTAATGGTATAAGTTTCTGTATTACCATAGGCAGCTGTTACTGTTAGATTAAAGGTATTACTTCCTACATTTAAGTTCTTTTTACCAATACCACCTGATAAGACAGATGCTTGACTATGATTAGCTGTTGCTGATAAATTAATAAAACTAATATTATTAGGAACAATATAATCATAAGTTTTTTGACTACTGCCTGCTACAAATGAAGGAATAGACTGATAAGTAGTGCTGCTATTAGTTACAGTTAAAGTTCCAAGTGTTGCATCATGTGATATTTCCTCACCTGGTACCACAAAAGAAATGTCATCCGTTTCATAATTAAGTTTCTTTCCATTTCCATCACTAATTGTGGTTCTACCATTGGTAGTATCAAATTTTAATTCTGCTGTTCCACTAGGTGCTGAATCATTTATTTTCATAAAAAA
The DNA here is from genome assembly GCA_900542735.1 of uncultured Mycoplasmatota bacterium. Classification (GTDB taxonomy): domain Bacteria; phylum Bacillota_I; class Bacilli_A; order RF39; family UBA660; genus Alloscybalousia. The sequence goes on from UQOS01000002.1 coordinate 22,026, forward strand.
GTAACCAATTTCAGTATCACCATTCAAAGAATAATGGTATTGTGAACCTTCCTTTGCATATACAATGATTTGACTAGTACTCGTATCTAAATTTACATAATTTGACCAACTTGCTGGTTTCCTACTAGTTCCTTTAGGAAGGTCATTTATATTATTGTAAGCTGCAAAAGAATCATCACTATAATAAACTGGACTCCAAATTGATGAATCATATGTAATAGCTGAGTTAATTCCAATAACTTCTGATACATCACCCATTTTATAGCTAGCTACAATTATCACAACAGTACCCGGTTGAATTTCATCATTATTATTTTTAATATAGGAATCAAGTGTTCCACTTTTATAATCTTCATAACAATTATCTAAATTGACATCATTATCTGAATCATTATATACAGTTGGATCACATACTACAGCCTTTAAATTTAACCCATGAGATAATGCATAAGCATTGGTATCAAATGTTAATACAAACATTAAAATAAACCCAAAAATTATTTTTTTCATAACTCTACTATTCATGTAACTTCCTACTTTCTTATTCTTATATAAGTATACCAATTTTTTCGATATATTTCTACAAAAATTAATAAATGTTTTTATTTTCTAAAGATATAAAGTGCAAACACTAAATTTTGCACCTTATATCTTTAGGCGAAAAATTCGCTTAAAGATTTTTTATTTATCTTCTAGTTGTTCATATAAGTCAGTATTTAAAGAAGAATTTAATCTTAAAATATAGTTTTGCATTTTTGTTACATCAGCTACTGTAACATAATTATCAACATCAATATCAGCAGCAACAAACTCAATTTTATCTAATTTGCTTAATCTCAATATTGAATTTTCTGCTAATGTTACATCTGCTACTGTAATATAACCATCACCATCAATATCACCTTTCACTACTAAATTAAGTTGATCATAGGTAATATTATTAATTACTAGTTTTACTATATATTTAGTCTTTACATTCTCTTCATTTTCTACCACATTTGTTTCTGTACTTTCATACACTTTCAAGTTTTCTCTTTCATTTTTTAAATTACTTAAGAAATCATCTACTATTGTATTTGGTTCCATTCCTGTTATGTAATTATTATCTTCATCATCACGATTAATATAATAAGTATCACTTTGTATTACTGGATTAATTACATGAACGGTAACTGTTTTCGTTAATGATTTATTTCTAGTAGAAGTTATAGTAATCGTTGTATCTCCTACTGTTAATGGTGTAATTAAACCTGTATCTGATACAGTAAGAATAGATTTATTATTTACTGTATAAGTCATACCGTTATAATCAGTATTTTCAGGATTATATTTTATGTCAATTTGATAATCATTGCCAACTGGTACATTAATTTCTAAATCTGTATCAAAAGAAATAATATCTGTTTTCTTATATACTTCAATATTTACTGATTCTTGTGTAATACCATCTTCAGCAATAGAAGTAATTGTAATGATATTTTTACCAGCAAATAAAGTTGTTACACCATTACCAACTACTAATGTATCTTTTGAATTAGTAGTAACATCAAAGGAAATATTATTAACATCACCTTCTACTTCTATAGTGTAAGATTTAGTATCTGATGTAAAACTAGGATTAAGACTACCAACACTTGGTTTAATATTAGTAATTAAAGCATCGTGACTAGCTTCTCTTACAATAGTAACTTCATAAGTATTTACTAAACCACTTTGAGAAGTAACAGTAATATATTTAGTTACTGTTCCAACGGTTAATGGATAAGTTTCTAATCCGTTAACGGTAGCATTTTCTGATACAGTTCCTGATAATGTTACATATTTAGTACCAACTGGTACATTTAAAGTATAACTATTTACATCTTTATCAAACTTAGGAGTAATATTACCTGTACTACTTTCTAGAGTTAATAATTTATTTTCATCACTATTTTCTCTAGTAACAACAAGTTTATATACTCTTTCTGCTTTGGAAATACTAACTACTTTAATATAAATTGTGTTCTCTCCTGGCGTTAAATTAATAGTTGTAACTCCTGCTGTTTCTTTATAATCTGTATCTTTTTTAATATAAACGGTACTTGTTGATAACTCTGGTGTTGCTTTTAATTCAATGGAAGCTATATTATTTGCTACTGTTAAAGTATAATTTTGAATTGTTTTATCAAACTCTGGTGTAATATCATGATTCATTACAGATAAAACATTTAAATAAGTATTACTTGCTTCTTGTCTAATAGCATCAATTGTATAAGTAGTATCTTCTCCATTATAAGATACTTTGACAGTAATGATATTATGACCAACTTCTAAGTTATCATTTCCATAAATATCTACTACAGCATCAGGATTATGAACTTTATAAGTAACAGTAGCACTTTCATATTCATTTGGAATATTTACAATATAGTTAAGAGTATTTGGATTAAAATCTGGTGTTAAAGCACCCTCTAATACACTTAAATCTTCTAGTAGTGTTTGTTCTAATTCATTTTCTTTTCTAGTTACTGTTATTGTATAAGTTTTAATTGTTCCATCTTCTGCTGTTACCATAATCTGAATTTTATTTTTTCCTTCTACAAGATTATAATTACCATTTCCAGATACAGTAGCTTTATCTGATTCACTTTTACCAGTTACATTAATAGAATCAATATAATTTTCAAGTTCTACTGTATATTCTAAAGTATCTTTATCAAAGTTAGGTACTAATTCACCATTATTAATCGTTAAACTTTCTAGATTATTATCAGATTCTTTTTTCTTAGTTACTACTACAGTATATACTTTTGTAGTTCCATCTTGGGCTACTACAGTAAGTTTTACTGTTAAATCTTCACCAGTTAACTGATAAATACCATTTCCAGTTATTTTAGCAGTAGTATCTTCTCTAATACCAATTATTTGAATAGTATTTATATTACTTTCTACATGATAAATATAATTATATTTTTCTTTATCAAAAGTAAAATCCTTTTCTGGGAAAGTAACGATATCACTTAAGTAAGCATTACTTGATGCTTTTTTAGTAACAATAATAGTATATTCTAAACTTGTTTTACCATCTTGAGCAAGAGTCGTAATAGTAATGGTATTTTCACCTATTTTTAAGTTTTTATTACCACTTATTGTATAAGTTGCTTTTTCATCCATCATAGTTACTGTTTCTGTTAACTTAGTTACAGTATTCTCAACTTCCATTGTATAAGCATTTTTATTTTTATCAAATACAGGAGCTAATGTACCATAATCAAATGATAAATTTTTAATACGAGCTTCATTTGGTCCAGCACGATAAATATCTAATTGATAGTTTCTAACACTACCCTCATAGTTGGTAACTCTGATAACAAAAGAGTTTTTACCAGCATCTACATTTAACATAATCTTAGGATCATCTACTTTCATATCTACTTTTGTTTTCGTAGTAGAACCTAATTTATATACTTCAACAGTTGAATACATTTTTTCTTCTGCTTGTAAGTGTAGATTAACCCTTTTTGTATCTTTTAAAACTTCAGCTGTATAATTCATAATACCAATATTAAAGACTGGTTCTAATGTAGCTTCATCAATATACATATTAATTAAGCGATTACTTGCTGTAGGTTTTGGAAGTTTAGTAGCATGAATAATATAGGTTTTAATATCTCCATTTTCTGCTGTTACTATTACTTCAATATCTTTGGTAATACCAATTTCTAAATCTGTATTATTTCTTATTTCAACAGTTGCATCTTTAGAATTTGTTTCATAAATAACAGTAGCACTATCATATTCATATGGAATATCAACATTATATTCTAAAATATCTTTATTAAAGCTTGGATCTATTAATCCTTCTGCTACTTGCAATGATTTTAACGAATTATCACTACATTTTTTTCTATTAACATGAATTATATAATCTCTACTATTTTCACCATAACTTACAGTAATTACTATATCATTATTACCTGTATTTAATTGATATTCACCTAATCCATTAATATCATTTAATGTTTCTTTTAAAGTAGCATCAACGATAACACTATCAATTTCATAATCAACCGAAACATTATATTCTAAAGTATCTGGATCAAATACTGGATCTAAATCATAAATAGTATCATCATGACTTACAGTTAAACTGTTTAATCCAAATTCAAATTCTCTATTTATAGTTATATTATAAGTATTTACTAATCCACTTTCACTAGTTACCGTAATTGGAATTACATTAATTCCATAATCTAAAATATAACTACCATTTCCCACTATTGTTTGCATTTTTTGACCTTTAATAGTTTTAATGTTTATTTCACTGATATCTTTTGAAACATTTACAGTATAATCATTTACTTCATTATTAAAGTCTGGTGTTAATGGATAAATAGTTTCTATATCATTTTTCATAGAAGAAACAGTAATACCATTTAATAAATTATTATCACTTGCACTCCTATTAGCATGAATTTTATAAGTTTTACCACGTGTTTTATCAGCAGATAATACTACAACATTTACGATATTTTCACCAGTTACAAAGTTAGAATTACCAGTAATATATACTAATTGGTCTTCTGCTTCTTTAGTATAAATAATATCTAATTGGTTAACGGTACTATCAATATTAATGTAGTAGTCAACGGTATTTTTAACAAACTCTGGTGATAATTCATAACCTGTTACTTTCAAATTAGCTAAGTTAACATTATCACTTTGTTTTCTTATAATATTTAAAGTATATGTAGATGGATCACCTATTTCTGGTGTTACTATAATTTGGAAAGTATTTAAACCAGGTGTTAAATTAAATTCACCATTTCCAAATACTGTAGCATGAGTAGTATTAACAGCAGTACCCTCAATTTTAACGGTACTAATTTCACTATCTACTTCTAATACATAATCAAATTTATACTTATTGAAAACTTGTAAGAAATCACCGGTATCACCTGATGAAACAGTTAAACTAGCAAGTAGATTACTATATTTTTCATTACGATAAGCATGAATGATATAGTCTTTTTCGTTACAACCATATCTAGTTTTAACAGTAGTAGAACAGCTTTCTGATTTAGTATGAACTATAATATCATTACGTCCAAAGTATAATACTTTAGCACCTTTTATTTCTATTTGTTGATTATCATTTTTCTTTTCAACATCAAGTTCATATTTACCACTTTCTATTGCATTAAATTCTACGTTGTATTCATATAAATTTTCATCAAAATCTGTAATCTCATATTCTGGAGTAATAAAGGAAACACCTAGAATATTAGGATCACTATTTGCTTCTCTATATACTGTTAAAGTATAATCAAAAGTTTCATTTAATGAATTTTTAACTCTTATGATAATAGTATTTTCACCAACACTTAAATTACTATTTCCAATTATTTCATAAGTTTGTAGATTGTTTTTAGGTGTTATTACTAAATCATCTAAACTAGTAATTTCATTAGGAATATAGATTTCATAGTTAGTAGTATCTTCATTAAATACTTTATCAAAAGTACATATACCACTACAGTCATCTTCTTTTTGGAAATTAGCTTCAATATTAGCTAATTTTAACTCTCTTGTTTTACTTCTTACCAAGTTAACAGTATAAATAGCTACATCACCATTTTCAGCTGTTACCATAAATTGATACTGATTATCATAAGTTAATTTTTGAGGAAGCATTACATTGTGAACAGCATATTCATTACTTAATGTAATAGAAGTAAGAGTAGCATTTGTATCTGTATCAAAGATATCATAACTAAACTCTTTATCACTGTTTGGTTTTATCTCAACACCATCTACTACAATTTTATCAACATTATTATTAGTAGATAACTCTGGTAATACAGAAATGTGATAATACTTCTGAACGACGCCATCACCTGCTGTTACTGTAATCGTATAGATATTACTTGTTTTATCAAAATCAATATCTAGTTTATTATCTAAAGTAATACTAGCATTTTTATCTGCTAAACTGTAAATTATTTCATCTCTAGTTAATGTTTTTTTCGTTCTTGGAACTCTAATTGTATATTCAGTTTCTTCTGGATCATAAGTTTCTTCAAATGGGTAATTTTTTACTGATAAACTACTAAGTTGTGCATTAACTGAATCACATCTAGTAATTTCTATTGTATAAGTTTTTTCTGTCTTATCTTCAGCTCTTACTACTATTTCAATCGTATTAAGTCCATACTCTAGATTAAATGGTTTACTTAAATCTGTTACAACAGTAGCTTTTGTATCAGCTAAAACTGCCGTTATCATTACTTGATTCATAGTACCAATTACGGTTTTCTCATAACTTAATTTAGTTGATGAAAAATTAGGTAATGAAACATAGTTTACTTGTAGGTCCATTAAATCATTATTACTAGATTCACTACGAATAATACGAACAGTATAAGTATCAGTAGTATCATCTTCAGCTGTTACTGTTAAAGAAATATCTTTATTATATTCTGTAGCTAATAGAGTATGTTTAGATGGATTAGCTGGATTAACACTAGCCATATCAGGAAGTGTTGCTTCTAAAGTAAAATCAGAAGTATTACTTGGTACTTCAATAGTACATAATTTAGAAGTTGGGTCCATATTACAACTAAATTTATTATCAGATACTGTTACATTAACACTAGAAATTGTTGTATCACTAGATTTTTCACGACTTACATTTAATATATAAGTTGATTTATTAGTTCCATCTTCTGATGTAGATACAATTGTATATTTTGTTACTTTTCCTGATACTAAATCTTTGTCTTCAAAAGTTACTGTACTATCTGGATCTAGTGTTGTATAAGTAAAATTATCTTTACTTAAATGGTTTATAAAGTTAGGTACTGTTACATTATATTCATAAGTATCAGATTGGAAAACTGGATCTAGTGTATAGGTACTAAGTTCTAAATTAGACAATCTAGATTCATTAGAAAGTGGTCTTCTTATTGTAACATTATATACTCTTTCTTCTCCACGACTTGATGTTACAGTAATAGGAATATCTAAATATTTTTCATTGGCTGGGAAGTTATAATCACCATTTCCAGTAATTGTAGCAATATCAACTTCTTTAGTAGCTAATACAGTACAAGAAGTTACATTGCTTTCTGTAAATACAGTATAAGAAGTAGTTTCTCTATCAAAAACTGGATCTAAATTACCACAACTAACATTTAAAGTAGATAAATAATTATTAATTACTACTTCATCTGTTAAAGTTAAAGTATAAGTAGTTTCAGTATTATCTTCTGCTTTTACAGTAACCGTAATATTACTACTTGTAGTAATATCAGGTATCGTAATTACATTTTTATAAGTATTTGAAGAAGTAGTTACTTGCTCATTATTATCTATCATAATACTTTTAATAGTAGCTGTATTCTTTAGTGTTTTTAACTCTAGGTTAGCACTTGTTAGAGTACTAGGTATAAATACTTCATAAGTAGTTGTATCTTTATCAAACTTAGGAGTAAATCCATAATTACCAAGTTTAAATATCTCTAATCTAGAATCTGTTGATACTACTTTGGTAACAGTAAGTTTATAAGTATTTGTAGTTTTCTTATCCTCAGCTGTTACTTTGATTAGAACTTCTTGCGTTTGATCATTTGTAAAATTACTATTACCTTCTACTGTATAAGTAGCATAAGAATCTGTTAAGACAATATTATCTAAATTCAAACTAGATTCATCAGTAGTAATTGTATAATTAAAGGTATTTTTATCAAATGTTTCATTAGTAATAATACCTAGTGAATCAATAGTAGCAATATTATTATCTGATCTATTTATCACTAAATTATAAGTAGATGTCGTATTATCTTCAGCAGTAACAATAATCATATAAATATTACTTCCTGTTATTAAATTAATATCATTATCTACAATATCACCATTAATATCATAAATTTTATAACTAGCATACTCATTTCTAACAGTTGGTGTGATAGTAAGATTATGAGCTTTTGTATTTAAAGTATATTGATAACTTTCAGAATTAAATTCTTCATTTAATCCTTCACTAGTCGTTAAGTTTGATAGTTTAGAATCACTACTCTTATTTCTATTAATAGTAATTTTATAAGTTCTAACATTACCATTTTGAGCAGTAACATTTACAAAGAAAATATTTTCTCCTAAAGTTAATTCTTGTGGGAAAGTATCTATAACGTTACCAGTTGAATCAGTGATAGAATAAGTAGCATTCTTACTTTCTATAGTAGCATTTATCGTAATACGACTATCTTCTGTTGTTTTTGTATATTCCAATAATTCTTTTGAAAATTCTTGTTCCAATCCAGTGTTGGTAGTTAAATTTGATAAATAATTATTATCATCTAATACAAAATTGGCATTAATTTTATAGATTCTAATATCTCCCGTTTCACTGGTTACTTTAATTTCAATTTCATTTAATCCAAGATTTAGTTTTAAATTTCCAATTATTTCTACTTTAGCATATTTATTATTTGGAATTGCAGTAATTTCAATATTTACTTTATGGGTATCAAAATTATATTCTAAAGTATTTGGATCAAATGAAGGATTAAGAATAATATCTTTTACTTCTAGTGTTTTTAAAGTATTATCACTACTTAATTCTCTTGTTACAGTTAAAGTATATACTTTTTCTACACCAGTTTCACTAGTTACGGTAATTGTGATGATATTCTCCCCTGGTACTAAATTTTTAGCATTATCACTAATTACTACTTTGGCATATTTGTTATTTGGAACTGCCTTAATATTTAGTGAATGATCATTGGTAGTAAAACTATAATTTAAGGTATCTGAATTGAAATTAGGAATTAGAGTATTCTCTTCTACTTCTAAACTAGCTAGTGTATTATCACTGGATTTTTCCCTTGTGATTATTACAGAGTATGTTCTAGTAGTTCCATCTTCTGCAGTCACAACAATATTATTTTCAGAAGGATTATCTGATAATAAATTAATATTTTTTACATATACACTACTATTTCCAATTGATGCACGCTTTTTACCATTAGAAGTTGCAGTTAAGACTACATTCGTTATATCATTTGGTAAATTTAATACATATTTATCATATAATGGATCAAAATTTGGTGTTAGTATGTAATTTTCATTACCATTTGTTACTAATAATGATTGTAAGTAATTATCATTGTAGCCAGTACGATTTACTATTAATTTATAATCACAAGTTGATTTATCTTCTGATGTTACTCTAATAGTTATTTCATTTTTACCAGCAATTAAATTATTGTAATTACCTATTATTTGATATGTAGAAGTTCCTGCTTGAGGTGTTGCATTTATAGTTAGTTTTTCAACTTCTCCAGTTACATATAAATAATATACAAATTTTGTAGATTCAAACTTTTCTGTTAGTGGAGCTTCATCTACTGTTAAATCAGCAAGTAAAGTATTACTATTTGCTTTTCTTCTTACCACAATAGTATAAGTTAAACTGCTGCCATCTTGAGCTGTTACTACTACATTAATAGTATTTGCACCAACATTTAAGTCATATTCTTGTAAACCAGTAGAAGTTGCTAATAATTCATCTTCTAAAGTACCGGTTAAAGATATTTTTGAAACAGAGTTTTCTACTTCTAGGTCATATTTTAAATTCATTTTGTTGAATTCTGGACTAAGAGTTATTTTTTTAGGATTATCTTTGTTTGTAATATCTGTTACTGTTAAATCTGTTAAGAAAGCATTATTACTTTCTAGTCTAGTAACATAAATGGTATATTGTTTTTCGGTACCATTTTGAGCTGTTACTGTTATCTTAATAGTATTTTGTCCATAATCTAAGGTATCAGGTTTGGTAATTTTTACAGTAGCATTTGGATCATCTGCTATAGCTTCTATTTCAACATTTTCTGTTTCATGAGGAACTGTTACATAATAATCCGTTATATTGTAAGAATAATTAATATCATACTCAGGTGAAGTCATCTTTAAAGATCTTAAATCAGCATTACCTGTCATATCACGGTAAATATCATAATACCATGAAGTAGTATTATTTTTATCTTCTGATGTAACATCTATTTGGAATTTATTGCTTCCACCTGATAATTCATATAAACCATCGCCATTTACTGTTTGGAAATAATGAGCTTTATCTACTACCATTACGATTTCACGGATAGTATATGGTACTTTTACTTGATATGAGTTAGTATTTTCATCAAATTTATAAACACAAGTACCTTCCATAGAAGAACAGTATTCTTGAAGTAAACCATTAATTAAAATATTTTTAGGAGAAGCATTAGTATCAGCTTTTCTTGTTACTACTACTTTATAAGTTTTGGTATAACCGTTTTCAGCAGTTACCACTAATGGTATTTCTGTAGTACCAGCTTCAATAATATAATCACCATTTCCAACAACACTTGCTTTACCATCTGAAGGAACTCCTTCAACATTAATTTCAACTTCATCACTTGCTAAGGTTAAGTAATAAGTATCGGTATTATAATCCCAGTCTGGAGTCATTACTCCTTTATTTGAAATGATACCATCAAGGTAGTTATTTTCACTTTCTTGATAAGGAATTGTGATTTTGGCATAACCATTACCGGCATGTCCTGTTTCTTTTGTTCCTGTTGGTGAGGTAAAGGAATTAGAACCACTTAAGGTGTTGGCGTTTGTTAAATAATAATCACTGTTTAATAACCATTTACTGTCATTTTCAATTACGGATGCGTTTTCTTCGGTATAGATGAAACCAGATCCACCACCGCCACCGTTAGACCAGCCGCTTGTAGCTCCACTTCCTCCACCGTACCAGCCGCCTCCGCCGCCACCACCGTAGTAATTTCCACCACTAGTAGGAGCGTTAGCACCAATACCAAATTTACCTATTGTTCCAATTGCGCTACTATATTTTCCGTAAGTTCCACCTTCAGTTTGAGTACCACCACCAGCTTGAGTTCCACATGAACCACTGGCGCTAGATCCACCACCATTAAGGCCTCCACCTACAGCACCACTAGCACAACCATCTGATCCGTGTCCGCCACCACCACCGGCAACGATTACACGACTATATAAGGAATCTGTACCTATACGAATATCTGATGCTCCTCCACCTTTACCAACGCGAGAAGTACCACCACCATTAAATCCACCACTGGCACCACTTCCACCAGCATATACATAAAGAATAGTACCTTTGGTTAAGTAAATATTACCATAAGAGTAACCACCACGGCCACCACCATTACCACCTTGGGCTCCCCAAACTTCTAGTAAATATTCATGGTCGTATGGAATAATTACAGTTTGAACATTACCATTATAACTTAAATCTTTTTCATAACCACTTACAGTTACTCGTTTTACATGAAGAATATAAGTTGTTGCATCAACATGTGGCTCTGTTACATTGATCGTAATATCAAAATTGTCAGATTCAATGTAGCCATCGCCAGTTACTGTAGCTTTAGCTTCATTATCATATAAATCAACAATAGTATTTACTGCTGCTATATGGCTTTCAAATTCAATATCAAATTCCGTTTGATCATTAGGAATTGGTATTTCTATTACTGAACCACCACTACTGTTAAAGGTTAGTTTTTTAATTTTACTTGAGTGAGGTAAAGTAATGTTTAAAGTATAAGTTTTCGTACTTGTACCAGTTTCATTAGTTACTGAAATTGGTATTTTATAAGTATTATTTTTATTAGAAATATGACCGATATTAGTAATAATTTGGTCGGCTGAACCTTTATCAACTGTTAAATCATACTCATCCATATAATAAGGTAAGGTTACATTATAAGTTAAAGTATCTTTATCAAAAGTTTTATCAGAAAATTCAGAGATAGAATATTCATCAAAATAGATATTATTTAAATAATCAATATCATTTGCTTCACGGTGAATGTGATATGTAAATACTTCTACAGCGCCATTAATATAAGTAATGGTTATATTATAAGTATTATCACCAACATGAATTTCTTGTTTACCATCACCATCTACTTTTAAGATAGAATCACTATCAGTTACTGTGAAGGTTACTAAAGAAGAATCATTACTAGATAAAGTTCCAGTATATTCTTTTGTATCATAATCAAATTCTTTATCTAAAGTAACATTATCACTAACGATAATATCATAATCATATGATAATGAGAAAGATATTTTAACGAATCCATTACCAGTATGACCTGTTTCATTGCCACCTTTTGGTGCTGGGAAGCTAGTGTTTCCGGCTTTAGTAGATGCTTCAGATAGATATTGACTAGATGATAATAAGTATTCATCAGGTACGATAGACGCGTTTGATTCGGTCCAAACAAAACCAGAACCTCCACCGCCTCCACGGTCATCGTCTCTAGAACCGTCAACGCCAGCTCCGCCACCGCCGTACCAGCCGCCGCCACCGCCTCCGCCGTAGCCACCATTAGCAGCAATTCCGGATCCTCCTTTTCCAAAGGTTCCGATATTGGCACCGCCTGAAGTTTGACTAGCACCTTGAGCACCATCACCGTAATCACCTGCACCGTTGCCACCGGAAGTTCCGCCACCAACTCCGCCGGTATTACCACTAGCGCCAACGGAACCACCTCCGCCAGCAACTATTAAACGATTATATAATGATTGGCCACCTAAGCGAATATCTGATGCACCACCACCATAGATAGTGCCATAGCCTGCTTTTCCACCACCGTTCCAGCCACCATTATTACCGTTACTTCCAACATATACATATAAAATTTGCCCTTTATTTAAGAAAATTTGTCCAGTTGAATAGCCACCTTTTCCACCATTATTACTTCCACGATGTCCACCTTGGGCACCCCATGCTTCAAGAGTATAAATTCCAGCTGCAGGGGCAATAAATTTTTGTGGTAAACCATTATATTCATACCCATAAGCTCCTGTTGAACCACTCATTAAGTAATCACTTTGCTTATGGAAAGTAATTTTATAATTAACTGTTAAACCAGTAATATCATTTTTTACATCAACACTATATACATATTGTTTACTGTTTGTGATATCATAGCTACCGGTATGACTTTCAACCATAGAATAGCCATCATTTAGTTGAAGGTTAACATTAATACTATTTACACTATCAAGTACTGAAATATTGTATTCATAAATTGTGTAATCAAAGTCAATAGGAACTGTACCATCATTAATCGTAATATCAGCAACACCATTGATTAATTTAGGACTAATTCTGACATAACCATTACCCGCATGTCCTGTTTCGTTAGAACCAGTTGGTGATAAAAATGAAGCATTACCATTTATTAAAGAAGCATTTGTCAAATAATTTTTATCAGTAACTAAGTAACCTTCTGGTACATATTTACTATTTTCACTAGTAAAGGCAAAGTTAGATCCTCCTCCTCCACCTTTATCGTCATCTCTACTGCCATCTGGATTAGCACCACCACCGCCGTACCAGCCACCACCACCGGCGCCAGCATAGCCACCTGATCCAAATGTTCCATCTCCACCATAACCGAATCCTGCGCGATAGCTTCCAGCAGCATTAATAGAAGCAGCTGTTCCACCAGATCCGCAACCAGATGATGCACTAACGCCACCTGCTCCACCGCCATTACCACTAGCTCCAACGGAACCACCACCACCAGCAACTAGGACTCTATTATATAAAGTATTACCACCATAGCGAATATCAGTAGCTCCACCACCATAGGTATTAGTAGTTTCATGCCAAACACCACCAGTTGTATAATAACCAACGGTATGGCCACCACCATTATATCCTTTTTTTAAACCATCTTTTGTGGTAGTAGAACCAGACCCACCAACATAAATATATAGTACTTCTCCTTTAACTAAATACATGTCAGCTTTAGAGTAAGCTCCTTTTCCACCATTATTACTTCCACGATGACCACCTTGAGCTCCCCAAGTTTCAAGAGTATAAATACCTGTTGCTGGTACATAGAATTTTTCATAATCACCAGCATATGAGTAACCATATGATACACTGCTACGATTTTCTAAGTAAGCATTTTGTTTTTTTACTGTTACTGTATAAATCTGCACAACACCTGTTTCGTTATCTGTTAAAGTAATAGTATTCGTAACAGATAATTTATCAGTCATATCGGTACTACGATTTGATTGAGTTAAATTGTAACCTTCCTCAGTAGTTATATTAAAACGAATATTTTCAATGTCATTATCTACAGTTAAATCATAATTATAGATATTATATTTATAATCTATTGGAACATTTCCACGATTGATTTCAAAATTAGTAATTCCATCTAATTTTACAGCAGTTATTTTAGCATAACCATCACCAGCTCTATTTCCATCAGTATAGTTAACACTTGTCATAAAATAATCTTCGCTGACTGAGTAACCAGTTGGTACATATTGTTTTGTTTGAGAGTTCCAAGTAAAACTTGAACCTCCTCCACCACCGCGATCATCATCTCTACTGCTGTCCGGATTAGCTCCGCCACCACCGTACCAGCCGCCACCACCGGCACCAGCATAGCCGCCTGCACCTGATGTTCCATCTCCACCATAACCGAATCCTGCACGAAGACTACCGGCTGTAGATAATGAAGCACCTATTCCACCAAAACCACAACCGCTTGTAGAGCCACCAGTGACACCTCCTGCTCCACCAGTATTACTATTAGAACCAACGGAACCTCCACCGCCACCAACAATTAATCTTGATTTAAGGCTTGTTTCATTATTCCATTCACCAGATACAAAACGAATATCAGTAGCACCGCCACCATATATTTTTAACTGTGGTTGAAATCCTCCACCATTGTATCCTGTATGAGTTTGACCACTACCACCAACATAAATATATAGAGTATCTCCTCTTTTTAGATATACTTCTCCTGTTGCATAGCCACCTTTTCCACCGTTATTAGACCCGCGGTGTCCACCTTGAGCTCCCCAAGTTTCAAGTTTATAAATACCACTTCTTGGAACAACAAAAGTTTGATAATCACCTGTGTAATTAAATTCATATATATTACTATTAGTTCCTGCATTTACTATTGGCAATCCTAAAAATCCTGTTAATAAAGTTACTAGCAAGATACTAAATACCCTTTTACTTCGTTTTAATTTATTAAATACTCTATTCATACTATCACCATTTTACTCTATAAATAAGTATACTATATTTGTCTTATTTTGTCATTAAAATGGAACTTTTTTTTCACTTTTATACGCATAAAAAGTCTGCTATATTTAGCAGACCATCTATTTCTTATTTTGTTTCTTCTACTTCAAATCCACACACTAGATTTGTATCAATACGGTAATCCTTTTTACCATAAGGCTCTTTAGGATAAATAATAACCATCGAATTTGTTTTATCACATTCTTGATTTGTTTTACTATTTACAAATTTCTTGATAATTTCTTCTGACTCATCTTTTTTATAACGAGCTAAATTATCTAAACTTACTTTAATACCAATATCAGTATATTTTTCTAAGAATGTTTTCTTTTCTTCATCAGTTTTCCCTATTTGATTATAGTAAAAATCTTCATAAAATGATATCCCTAGTTCTTTTAATTCTTTTGTTAGTTTTTGAGACTCATTTTTTGAGTGATTATTAAATATCAGAAATAAACTGATAATTACTATTAATAGTAATATAATACCTCCTATTATATAATAATGTTTTTTATTTAGTTTTTTTAAATTTATTTTTTTCATAATTCTACCTACCTAACGCATTCATTATAACATATTTTTATCATTTGAAACATATAAGTGTAAAAAAATACTAACTCTCTATCTCTATTTAGAGAAAGTTAGAATTAGTATTTATATTTATTATCATTTTATTACTCAAATTATTTAAATAAATTTAAAATTTGTTGAAAGAAGTTGGTTACACTTTTCGTTATTTTTTGTATTAGGCTTTTTTCTTTTTGAGTAGTAACTTGGTGTGAAACTATTGTATTCTTTTCCTTTTTTTTACTTTCTACTTCTTCTTGTTTTACGATTTCATTATTTTCTTTTTCAGCATTTAAATTTATTTCATTTTCTGGTTCTACCTTGATTTCTTTTTCATTCTTTATAGATTCAGTGTTTATAACTGGTATTTCTATATTTTTTAGTTCTTCATTTTTATTTTTTTGAATAATATCAATTTCTTTAGTTACCACATTATTAGCAATATAATCTTTACTATCTGTTAGTTTTGTGTTTGTTAGAGTAATTGTAGTAGTACCTTCTTGTAAAGCTTTGAATGTAAATTCATATACAGTTAAATTATCTTTAATACCGTTCTCTAGAGTAAAGTCAAGTCCAGCTATTTTATAGTTATAATCCTCATTAATTTGAAATTGGTATGGTGTATCTATTCCTTTTGAAGAAATATATTCAATTTTTGTGTTATCAAATGATAAATTACCACCCATACTAACAACACCATCGTAAGTATCTTTAATATCTTCAACATTCATTTTTACTGTAAAAGTATCTCCAACTGTAACTGTATCATCACTATTAAATGATACTGTAGCATTTCCCATAGCATAAACAGAAGTAGTAGAGCTTAATAAACAAATTGTCATTAATCCTACAAGTATTTTATTTTTCATATAAATTTTCCCCCTTTTTATCTAAGATGCCCCTTTCCTTTTAAGTTGTGCGTTATTATACCACAAAATGTCAAAAAAAGCAAACTTTTTCATTTCTATAAGTTGACATTTACATTTTTTTAAGATAGAATTGAAATGTACTCAAAAAAGAGGAATAAACATATAATAAAATATATGGGTCTATAGCCAAGTGGTAAGGCGTGGGACTGCAACTCCCTGATCGTTGGTTCAAATCCGACTAGGCCCTCCACTTTTATGCGGACATAGTTTAATGGTAGAATACAACCTTGCCAAGGTTGCTGTGGGGGTCCGATTCCCCTTGTCCGCTCCATTTGAATTAATACTCGCACACTTATATAGTGATTGCGAGTTTTTTAATCTGTTTTTATTTAAGAATACTCTACCCTTTACAAAAAAGTGTCACAAAACTAAACAAAAAAGAGCTATCAATCTCCATAAAAAGAATAAGATAGCTCTTTTATAATCTAAAAATTAACAGTTTTTCTATTTATAATTATAATCAAATTTATGTATTTCTAAATGTTTATCTGATTTATCATACTTCATTGCATATATTTCATAGTTACTAGCTATAGTAGGTAAAGTATTGTATTCATTAGTAGTTTTATTATAAATTGAATAGTAGGCATCAAAGTCAGATTTTAGTTGTGATGGAATTAATATTTTTAATTCTGATTTTATTTCTTTACTTAAAATCCAGTTATTACTATTCTCAATACCATTTACCAAATCATTTACATCTTCCTTATCGTAATAAACATTAATGATTGTGTAATTTGTTTTATCTTCATCAAAATAGGTTCCCCAATTTCGAATTTCAAGTTCTCCATTATTTGGAAGAGGTGCATCAATATAATTTTTATATGCATCAATTTTATTATAATCTTGTTCAAAGGTTGGCATTAGGCAAAACGAACCATATATTAGCATTAAAAATCCTATTATAAATCCACCAACAATATTTTTAGTACATTTAAAACCAGCATTTTTATATTTAAATCCCAAAATGATAGATAACACCGGAATTGGCAACCAACACCAAAATACCCAAGCATTTCTAATAAAGTTAAATCCATGTTGTGGATTTATTTCACTAACAAAAGCAAATGTCCACAACGCTCCCCATAAACTGCATATCGTTATTATAAATAATATATTCATAAAATTTCTAATAAATTTAGGATTATGATATTCTTTAACACCTTTAAAATTAGAATTATCCCCTATATGATTCTCTATTTTAAAAGTTGTCCTTATAAAATTTATTAACTCTAAATCACATCTATTTTTCTGCAAATTTATAACCATATTTTGGTTAGGATATTCTAAATAAAAATTAGTATCATTCTCAATGCATCTAGTTATTTCTGAGTAGTTGGCTGTTATTGAAACATTTTTCCCTTTTCTTATAAAATAATCCTCATAAAACTCTATTTCAGAACTAGCTTCTATTTCACCACGCTGTAACCTAGCATTGTGAACTTTTTCGGCCATTGATCCCAATCTTATCCTATATAGAATTAACAAATATATTTCAAATACTATAAAGAAAATCAGTGTTTCAATCCAACTTTGAGAGATTATTGCAATGAAAGCTGTTATTAATATATTAAGAATAGTCCCTCTAAGTGCAAATACCCAGTACACTTTTTTAGGAAAATACTTTACCATCTTTTTATATTCATAACCGTCCACTATACTTTCACAAATATATAAACATTTACTATTTTTCTTTGCTTCATTTTGAGTTTTATCTTTTTGAATTTCTTCAGTTTTTATAACAATTTTATCATTTGGACTTGCTATATACTGAACTTCTTTAATTATTTTTGTTTTGGGTTTACTCTTCTTAACTTCATTGATAGTCAAAGTTATCACAAATGAAATAATAAACCAAACTGCTATTGCAATCAACGTTTCTTGTAATAATTCAGTCCAAGTAATAATATAACCATCTTCATCAGGTATGTTTTTTGACAATATTTCTAATAATATCAAACTAATTGAAGGTATTCCAAATAATTTTAGAAAAAAACTAGATCTTAAAATTTTTTCTTTTTTATCTTTTTCTTTGTTCAATTTAACCACCCTTACTATAAAAATATCTTCTAAAAAAATTATAACATATTTTTTTCTATTCCAACATTTTATTTACTTTCTACAAGACTTTGCTTGAATGTTCTATTAAAAAAGTGAAGTAATCCAGATATTATTTTAGAAAATTAAAATAGTATTCCTACTAATTTATACTCAAATTTTAGTAGCTAATTACATTTGCTGAAGTAGTGTTATGGTAAATGATGTAGTATTTAAAACATTTTCATCGTTTTTACCTATATAAATAAAAAGTGATGTAGAAGATAAAGGTGTTACTTTACCAACATAATCTTTATAAACTAAACTATCAGTAAGTTGTATATTAGTCCAACTGGGTTTGTTATAAATTTCTTTTCTAGTTAGTGTTTAGTTTTTTTTAAATACTAATTTAAA
Source organism: uncultured Mycoplasmatota bacterium (assembly GCA_900542735.1). Lineage (GTDB taxonomy): Bacteria > Bacillota_I > Bacilli_A > RF39 > UBA660 > Alloscybalousia. Next base: position 41,121 of record UQOS01000002.1, read on the forward strand.
ATTATCAATTTTTTACTACTTTATATTATTAATTTTCCTAATTATAGATATTGTCACAGTCAAGAAGAGGTTTTCTTACATACTTTATATTAACTATTATGGAGGTTAAATTATGAATCATAAAGATAAGATAAACGAAATTATAGAAGTAAGTAAAAAGCGTTTGGAACTTAAAAAAATTGGTTTACTTCCTTATGCAATTTGGCCAACTGGTCCTACTGGGCCTAGTGGTAGAGGGTTAGAAATTATAGGTAGTTATGCTAGTTTAGAAGAATTAAAAAAAGATCACCCTACTGGTAAAGATGGCGATAGTTATATTTATCAATGGTGAATTATATATTTGGGATTCTACTATTCATAACTGGACTGATATTGGTAATATTAAGGAGCCTAAAGGAGATACTGGAGATACTGAGACTTTTATTATTCAAAAAACTACTACAGGAGAAGCTGGTACAAAAGCACAGGTAATTGACAATAAAACTGGATTAGAACATCACTTAAATTTTATAATTCCTAAGGGTGATAAAGGTGAGACTGGTAACGAAGGTAAAATGGGGCCTACTGGTCCTAAAGGAAAAAAAGGAGAAATAGGTCCTAAAGGTGAAACTGGTCTTCAAGGAGAAATAGGCCCTATAGGAATTCAAGGGCCAACTGGGCCAACTGGACCAACGGGACCACGAGGAACTGCTAGTCCAACTGATTATAATACTATTGGCTTTGCTAGTATTATAAATACCAAAAAAGCTGGAACTACTCAAATTTGTAACACAAGAGTAATCCCTGGCGTTAGTGATTATATAGTGATTAACGGTAATAGTATCACGATTAAAAAAACTAGTGTGTTTGAAATTGTACTTTGTGGTAGAATTTCTGGAGTTACTCAAAATACAGGAGCATCTTTTTCATTATTTAATACAGAAACAAATGCTGTAGTTAGTGACTTATTATTTGTATTAGAAGCAGGAAATACGCCTGATATGAATTTTTCTGAAATGACTGTAACGGATATTATAGGTCCTACTACTTTAGAAGTTAGAACGACTATTAATGGTAATGATGAAATTAGTTTTTCAGAAATGAATGTATTACTTAAAAGCTATAATATTTAGAAAATAAAAACTATAAACAAATTTAAAAAGTAAAGCTGTTTATAGTTTTTTTATTATTTTAATAAATGGTAGACCTGATTAAGACATTAGGTATTGTTCCTTTTAAAATAATTTTTAGTAGATATGAGCACATCAAATTACATAAATTTATTATTTTTTCGATAGTGTATTCACTTTGTTATTAGGTACCTACTTAAAAGTTTTAGTCTTTAAAGAATAGTAAAAAGAACCTATAAAGAGGTTCTTATTTGATTATTTTTAGGATAAACGATTAATTGTTCTGGTAAGAGATAAATATTTTGATTATAGTATAAGATCTCATTTACTGGTACTTGTAAATCTTCTGTAATCTTTTTAAGAGTATCATCATCTTTGGTAATATAAACTCCTACTCCAGCTTTTGGTATTAATAATGTTTGGTCTGGATAAATATATTCATTTAACTCTAAACCATTTATTTCTGCTAATGTTTTATCACTTATATTATACTTTTTAGCAATTGCATATAAGTTATCACCTTTTTTTACCGTATAGTATTCAAAGGCACCATTATTACTACTATTAGTTGTAGTATTCATGGTATTACCATTCGCATTGTTAGTAGAATTATTATTGTTAGAAATAGGAATAATTAATTCTAAGCCTGGCACCAAATAATAAATATTTTCTAAATTATTTTCTCTTACTAAACTAATAACATCAACATTAAACTTTTGTGCAATACTATTAATAGTATCACCTGGCATCACAATATAAGTTTGCATAATAACCTCCTACATCATTATATGTAAAAAGGTTAGAATATTAACTATTTTTGATAGATATCTACTCTATTTACCGTATTATAACGAAGTTCATTATTTTTTAAAACTGGTATAATGTTAGATCCTTCGTCTTGATAATATAGAGTATCATCTATTATAAAGTAAATTGTATTTGCTACTACTTTTAAGTTGTGAATACCATTTTGTTTATATAATAAGATAGGACTATCTAAATGATGATTAGATACTCGATATACTTCTCCTTGTTTTGTTAGAATGTAATAATTATTATTACTCATGATAATTTGTTGGTAATCAAATTTATTTTTTACTTCTTCTACTATTTCTTCTTCAAATAATATATGATTTTCTCTAAAGTCATAAATATTAGCATTTTGCCATTTTCCATTATATAACTGTCCACCTATTTCATTACTACCAATTAATCTAGCTATTTTCTTTACTGGATTTATCTCTATTTGTAGTAAGTTAGAAGGATCTGTATAATATAGTTTATTATCAACTATGCCATTAATATAAGTATCACTTGATAAAGTATACCCTAAAGAAATAGTATCTGTTTTTGAATTTTCTAGATTAATTAAGGTAACAGAATCAAATTCTTGAACTTTACTACTTAAATAATTTGGTACAATATAATAATTTCCTACTAAATAGCCTTGAGTATTTTCATACTTATCAAAGTTTAAAATAGGTTTTACACTTGCATTTTTACTACGAATAATCTCAATTCCTTTATAATTCCATAAAGTAATGGTATCTTTTTCTTTTAAATTCTTAGTATATACACTAGAAGTTCCAACTGCTTCTTTGGTTTCTAAATCAATATTAAAAGGCTCTATCTTAATATTTTTTTCTGTTAAAAATGCTTTCATATTCGTAATAATACTTTGATTTTGTAAAGTCAATTCTGTATATAATTGATTATCTTGAATGCATTCTATATAAGTACCAGTTTTATTTTCTAATATTGGGTAAATACACTCTATACCATTTTCTTGATAATATAAAATTTCTTTAATAATCTTCTTTTGTTTATTATATTGATTACCAATTACATAAGAATATTTATGATTATCATTGGTAATTAAAATATCATAAATATCAGTAGAAGTTTTTTCATATACTTCATCTACTTGAAACTTTTTATCGTTAAAATATACTTCATAATTTACTTCATGTCCTTTTTTAAAGAAAGTAAAACCCCACTCAAAAGCTAAAAACATTAAAATCATTAAAATTAAAATAGAAATTACTTTTTTCACACTAACCACTTCCAATTATATTTATTATATCTAATATTTTGCCCAAAAAAAAGATAAATTTACTATTTATCTTTTGAAATTCTTAATTTTTGTTTTTCTTTCATCATATAATCGGTAATCATAGTTTCAATTTCAGGAAGTGCTCTCTTATCAATATTAGATAGAGTTACAAATTCATTAATAGTATCAATATAAATTTTTCCCCAAATCACACCAGATAACACTTTTAAATCGTTAAACATATCGGGCGTAATAGAATCTAAAAAGTAACCAAACACTACTCTTTTACGACCTATCAAGATTCTTTTATTGGTTAAAGCTATAACGGCAGTAGAAAAAAGATCAAACATATTATCATTTTTTTGAGCAGTAAAAGCATAAAGTATTTTCTCATTTGGATTTAAATGTTTTTCCACAATCTTAGCATTCTTTTTAATACGCCAAGCTACACTCATTTTATATTTTTTCTTAAATTTACTTGCTAATTCATAAGCAGAGTTACCTTTATTATCCATAACTACACTACCCTTCTTCATAGCCTTATTATATCATATCTTCGATAAATTTTAAAATATTTTCTAATATGTCATCAATAAAACTAGTAATCGATGCTAGTAAATTATCAAAGAAGCTTTGAAAAGAATTTTTCTTTTTAGTATTTTTTAATTCTGTTTGCTTATTTTCAGTAGTAGTTTCTTTTTTCCATATTCCTACTTGACTATTTTTTGCTTCTTTTTCACTTTTCTCTAAGGAAGAAAAATACTTAGAATTACTATATAAATTATCTACTTTACCATATCCAGATTTTATAATACTATCTTGAATTAATATATCATCTACAAAAACCCAAGCAAGGGTTCTGCCATATACATCTTCTTCTTTAAAATTATCATCTGTTACTAATTTTATTTCTTTAGCTTTTGTTAGAGTCGTACAAGTATACTCTTTTGCTTCTTTTAAAATAGGAGTTTCTACACTACTTACTCCATCATCAATATCTTCTATATTAAGTGCTAAAAATCTTACTTTGATGATACTATTACTAGATGTTCTAAATTTAGCAGTATTAATATCTACACATTCTTCTAGTGTTACTTTTTCTTCTACTACTTTTTCTTGTTCTTCTTTATCTATTTCTTCTGCATAACTCATAATGGGAGAAAATAAAAGAAATCCCATTAAAAACATATATACCACTTTTTTCATAATTCACCTACTACTTATATTGATTAATTTCTAAAATAATATTATCTTTTTTTGTATTTCCTAATTTTGTACCAATCTTAAATTTTCCCACATGACGAATGGATAAAATATCATTTTCTTTTAAAAGAATACTATTATTTTTTAATTCTTGATAATTTAAGAATATTTTTTTAGATGTTATTAAATCCTTTACTTGACTACGACTTTTATTTGCTAGTTTACTAACAATAATATCTACTCGCATACTACTTACCATAATCGTAAAATTTTGAAAATGATTTTCTGTTAGTGATAATTCAGATATAGGAATTAATTCAATTAATTTGTTACCCACATAATGAAAGTTCTCTAATAGATATGAATCTAATTTAGAAAGACTTACATAATAACTATCTTTTTCTACAAAGATATCACCTATTACATTATCATTTAGACCAAGTGCAAATAAGCTTCCTAAAATTTCATAGTGAGTAAGAGAAGTATCTGTTTTTATTTGATAAAAAGTAAGATAAGATTCATACTCTCCAAAATAAATAATTTTCTTCTCTAAAAAGGGATACTTATCATAGATAGAATATGGTATCTGATAATAATTTAAGTAGTTTGTAACAAGTTTCATTTCACTAGGATTTAAAAAGTTACTGGCTACTCCTTTTTTTGTTTTCTGATATTGTCTGTATTTATCTAATATACTAGATACTAAAATTCTATCTTTTTTATTTAAGGTTAACAATTTATCTTTTTCTATCATAACATCTCCAGTAATATTATATATGATTTTGAATAGAAAAAAAAGAAATGTCTTTCACTATACATTTCTTTACAGTTTTATTATCTTGCTTTTAAAGTTAAATTTTCTTTGGTGTAATACTTTTTTCTAAAACTTTTTGTTTTTCTTCTATGATAGGATTCACTATTTTAAATTCAATATTATCATGTTCTAGTTTATGAGAGGCAATTTCTAGTAAACATTCATGACAATTATGTTCAAAGAAATTACATCTAGATTCAAAACCAGACATATGATTACCGCTAGCACATAAATCATAATCTTCCCATACTTTTACTATTTCTAATGGTGTTAGTTTTCCTTTTTTATGAATCTCATTTTCCTGTTCTTCTGTAATTGAAGCATAAAATCTTTTTATCTGTGCTTTTATAATAATATGTTCACATAATTTTTTTAAAGCTACTATTTGTCCTTTACTTCCTGTTGTGTAAATAGCTAAATTAATCACATCATCATCTATATTATCAAGATACATCAGAAAGAATCTTCTATACTCGTTATAATTGTCAAAAATATATACATCATTAAAATCAGATTCACTAATATTTAAATTAAGTTTATCTTTGACTTCTTTAATCTCAATATGTTTTTTTATTTTTGCTTTTGTAATATGCAAAAATAGGCTTGTTTTTAAATCTAAATTTTTCATTTCAAATCTTTCTCCCAGAAAGTTATTAAAATTAGAATCATCATACAAATCTAATTAATATATTTAAAATATATTTTTTCTATTTCATCTTTACATAATAAATTCTCTTTGATAGTTATGTTTTCATATTATAGCCACTAAGTAAATTGGTGTCAACTAAATTATGTATTTTTATTTTGATACAATCTATCCAACAATAACATAATAGTTAGAAAAAGTGGACAAAAAGTCCACTTATTTTTATTTATGGTGCCGATTATCGGATTCGAACCAATGACCTACGCGTTACGAGTGCGTTGCACTACCAACTGTGCTAAATCGGCATAAAAAAACACTACTCAAATATGAGTAATGTTAAACTCAATTTTGGTGGGCTGTTAGGGATTCGAACCCTAGACCCACTGATTAAGAGTCAGTTGCTCTACCAACTGAGCTAACAGCCCAAAATTTGAATTACTTCTATAGTATATCATAAAAATTAAAAAAGAAAATATTTTTTTTATATTTTCTTCAACTTTTTTCTGTCCTGAAATTTCAAAGTAAAATTCATCCCTAATAAAAAGGGTTGCATTTACTTTGACTCACTCTCTTTTTGATTTAGATTTTTTCTATTTTTTTATAATTCCTCTTATCAGTTGTATTTGCTATGACTTTTATGAATTGCATTTACTTTGCTATTTTACCTCTTTATGTTCCTTTAAGTAGGAATAGTCTGGTTTAGAAAGGCAAAAATTAATTTTACGAATTAACATTTTTATTTTTTTATAGTCCTCTTAAGTGGGAATATCTAAATTAAAAAGGGCAAATCTTACTTTGTAAATATTTCTATTTTTATAATTCGTCTAGGTAATAATAATACACCAAAAAGCAGTTATGAGAATATCTTATAGTAGATAATTATAAAGGACTACATACTATGTAACCAAAAAAATCATAAACTAGATTTGCTACAAACAAATGCCTACTGAATAATTATCAACTTTTATGAAAGGAGGTATTTTCATGTGTCCAGAAAATAATAACACAAACAACAACTGCTGCTTAGCAAACATTCTAGAAGTAATTGTGAAACTACAAGACCGTAGTGAAAAATTTGATTGTTTAGGAGATGGTTGTGACCGTCCGTTCTTAGGACCAACACCTGCTACTGTTTGTTACAACACTAGACCAGTTACTTTTTATCAATGCTCAAATGGAGAATTATGGAGTTTCCCTTATACATTAAATGGTGCAGATAATACAAGTAATGTATTTAGATGTGAACATGTAGAAGGTTGTTGTGCAACATGCCGTGTATTAGCTCCTAATACAGATGAAGCAACTGCTACAACTACTCCATATCTTCCAACCGATTCATACTTTACAATTAATTTAAACTGCGTTGGTGCATTAAGATGCTTACCAGATACATTTATTGCTTGTAGTTAAAAGGATCGCTAAAAGCGATCTTTTATTATAATGTTTCGAATTGTCTTAATAGGAATAATATCACCATCTACCGTAATTAAATTATCATTTAATTTACCAGCTACTTTAGTATCATAAGTTTTAGTATCTGTCTCTATCATGACATGAATATTAAAAACATAACGACTACTTTTAAAAAGTTTTCTAATTTCTGTTTCTACACTATTAAGAGAATCTTGACTAATAGGAGTATCGACACTACGATATTCCTTTTTTTTATCATCTTGTAATCCTGCATAATACACTTTTTTATTATTATCATGACTACTACTTACATCTTTTTTAAAAATTTTAGGTAATTCTTTTTTCATACAACCTTTCCTTTCAATATATTCTATTCTAAATAAATATTTTTAAAACTTTTTTCCATATTAATAAAGAGGGATAAAATGATGAAACTAAAAAAATTTAAACTAAATAAATCACTAATAATTTGCGTATTTATTTTCATGATAATTAGTATAGTAACAATTTATAGTGCTATGACCTACTTACCAGACTATTTAGGAAATTTAGCATTCAAACAGTTTATGTGGTATTTAGTTGGTTTTTTCATGATAATTATTGTGAATAAAATATCAGTAGAAAACATATACTATTTTAATTGGTACATATATATTACTAGCATTTTATTACTAGCTATCTTGTTAGTGATAGGAGAACCTATTAATGGCAGTAAATGTTGGTTTACCATTCCTAAAATTGGATCTATTCAACCAAGTGAATTTGCTAAGATTAGTTTAATTTTAACAGTAAGTATCATAACCGAAAACTGGGCAAAAAAAATAAGAAAAGTCCCCACTTTAAAAGAAGAAATAATATTACTAGCTAAAATATTTATAATATGGCTAATTCCTTCTTTTTTAACTTTTCTAGAGCCAGATACAGGTGCCATTTTTATTTATAGCATTATCGTAATAGCAATTTTATTTGTATCTCCTTTAAGAAAAAGATGGTTTATTCTTGCAATGATATTAATAGGAATTGGATTAGGTAGTTTTTTATTTTTATACTTCTTGAAAAAAGATATATTTGTAAATATATTTGGTACCGAATTATTCTACCGAATTGATCGACTTTTAGACTGGAAAAATGGAACAGGTATGCAGTTAGAAAATTCTTTAACATCAATTGGCTCTAGTAGTATTTTAGGACATGGTTACAATAAAACACCCATTTATTTTCCAGAGTCAGGAACCGATTTTATTTTCGCTGTATATGCATCTAATTTTGGACTATTAGGAAGTATCTTTTTAATAGTTATAATCTTATATTTTGATATTACCATTATAAAAATTGCCAAAAATGCTAGTAATATTACTGAAAAATTCACAGCAGTTGGCATTTTAGGAATCCTAGTATATCAGCAAATTCAAAATATAGGTATGACACTGGGAATTCTACCAATTACTGGAATTACTTTACCATTTATTAGCTATGGTGGTTCTTCACTACTTTCTTATATGTTAATGATTGGCATTTTATTAAATATTCATAATGACACTTATAAAACTATTAATTAAAAATTTAAATGGTAAATAAAAATGCTAGAAAATTAAAATACAACCTTAGAGTAGACATTAAAGACTTACATCAAAAATCTAGTGTTTTTTTGTTTAATTAGGTACTATTACGTTAATATTAGAGGCTAAAAAGTAATGATAATATTTACTAAATTGAAACTATCTAGAAATTAAAAAAAGAAGCACTATTTTTGTTTTAGTACTTCTTCGTAAACACTTTTTAACTGCTTTCCAATATTTTTTTGATCTCTTTCAATAGCTACTGGGTAAGCATTTTTACTAACACTTTTTAATTTGCCACTCATAAATTCTTTAATTTTAAATTCAAAATCATCAACATCTTTTGCTTTATAGACATTTTTTCCATCTTCTAGCCAACCATCAAAGATAGGAATATCACGAATAATAGCATCTGTACCACAAGAGATTGCTTCAATAATAGGAATTCCTTCCGTTTCTTCAAAAGTTGGAAATAAATATAAGTTGCACCCATTTAAAGCTGCTCTAATCATATCTCTTTCTACATATCCAGCAAAAGTTAAGTTATCTAATTTTGTATTTACCGCTTTTCTAACTGGTTCGGTTGCTACTGCTAAAGGACTGTAACCAAACCAAATAAATTTATATTCAGGCATTCTTTTAGCAAGTTCTACAAAATCAACAATACCTTTTCGTTCAATATATAAACCAATTCCTACAATAATCTTGTCATTTTCAGTATATCCATATTTTTTTCTAAATTCTTCTCCATATTTTTTATTCTTTATAAAAAAGTCTAATTCTACTCCATTTGATATAGCATATATCTTTTTATTTTCTAATCCCTTATACCCTTCTAATAAGTTTTTAGAATAGATAGTAGGCGTAATAATGACATCACCAAGTGAATAACACTTAATCAGCCACCATTTAATAAGTTTAGAAGTTTGTTTTGCTAAAATAAACCCATTTTTATAATCTTCTTCTGTAGAATGAGCATGGTAAACAATCTTTTTGCCCTTTCTTTTCGCACGCTTAGCCATAAAATAAGATTTTAGAAACCAAGTATTGATATGTAAAATATCATAATCATCTTTAGGATTTAAGGTATAATCAATATTTTCATCTTCCAACGCTTTCATTTGGTGTTGAATTGCTTTACCTAAGCCACTCTTTCCTATTGTTTTTAAACCTTCCGCATATAATAAAATTTTCATATTAAATTTAATTCCTTTCACTTTGTTTTAGACATTATATCTATGAAAAATAATTATTTTTAACTATCTTCCTCCCATAGAATTTTCACCTTTTAAGCTTTCATCTACATAGTGCATTAAAAGTTTACTACCTTGTTTTAAATCATCAATATTTTCATATAAAGAATAAAAACTTTCTGTTTCTTCATTATATTTTTCCAAGAAAATACATTTGATTTTATCAATTTCTTCTTGATAAGCAGTTAGAATTTCTTTTTGTATAAGTGTTGTTTTAACAGGTAAATAAAATTGAGCAGAGCTTATACTGTCATTAGAAAATAGCTTATGATTTTCATAAATAATATTTCCATCTTGAATTAGCATATTAAAAAAGAAAAATTTAGAAGTATCATCATCTCTAGAAAAGGTTAAACCAAAAGAGTTTCGTATTAAATAAGGATTTCGTTTAGAAAAATCTTGTAAATACTGATAATGATTTACATATTTATTATTGCATGATATTTCCATCACTTCACCACTAGGTCTTATTATCATATAAACAATGTCTTGTAACACTTCTATCACCACTTTATTATTATATCATCAAAAAACAAACAAAGAAAGAAAAAAACTAGGCATCAACCTAGTTTAGTATCAAATGGTGATCTGTACGGGATTCGAACCCGAGAATGCCACCTTGAGAGGGTGGTGTGTTAAGCCACTTCACCAACAGACCAAAAGTCAACCTAATGACTTTTATAGTTTAACATAACTTAAATCAAAAAGGCAATCATTTATGAATATTTTTTGTAATTTAAAAATTTACTACTTTTTCATTTCATTGAGGCGAGCTCTAATTAATAATGTCAACTCCATAGAACCCTTAACCTTAGGCAATATAAGTAAAGCATCTTGTAGTTTTGTCTTTAAAGGTAATTTTTCAAGTTCATCTGCTATTTTGTAATAATCTATTGGTATTGGATAAAGTTGTATAAAACTACGAATATAATCTTCTATATCTTTTAAAACATATACTTTTGATGTATATTCATCTATTTCTGAAACTCCATAATAGCCACTAACTAATAATCTAAATTCTTCTTCTAAAGTCATAAAAACTCCTATTATTATATTTAATATTGTTAATTACATTCTGTGCAGATATTGCTACCAGTGTCTGCTATCATTTTTTCTAATTTTTCTTTTAAGTCATTAACTTCATCTGTATTCCAATACTCATCTGGTGTTTCAAATCCTTTTGTATCCCAAGCTGTTTCATCATCAAAACCAACGATTTCTCCCTTTTTTAAAGCAATGACACTTGGTACATAAATGCGTTTATTACCTTCTTCATCATTTTGTAAATAATTTTCTAAAATCGATACAATTTTCTGATAATTTTCAGTGTTTAGCTTTCTATCTTCACGAATATTATAGTAGTATACTTTACTAATACCCATGTCCATAGATACTTCATTTAAATATTTAGTATATCTCTGACACCATTTACATTCAGGAAATCCTAAATACACAATACCAGTTCCCTTTTCCAAAATATTAATAATTTCATCAATATTACGATATACAAATACATTATTCTTAGCTACTTCATGATATTCAGCACTAAATTTTTCCATATCACTTGCTGTTTTTTTATCTTTCTTTAAAAATAAAACTAAACTTACTACTCCAATCATAAATAAAATGATTGCACTAACTAAAATCATGATTCTTTTCTTTTTCATACAAACCTCTCTACAATTTACAACTATATTTTAATTTTCTTCTTATTCAATCTATCGTTAGTTACTTTTCTTAAAATTGCATATAAGATAGATGCCAGTGGAAGCCCTATTATCATTCCTACAATTCCAAACATACTTCCACCTAAAATAACGGCCATTAATGTCCACATAGAAGCAAGACCAACTGACTTTCCAACTACTTTAGGGTAAATAAAATTATTTTCTATTTGTTGAATTACTTGGAAAACAATAATAAATAGAACAGCTTCAAGTGGATTAGTAACAGCTATTAATAACGCACCTATAATCATAGCTATCATAGCTCCAAACATTGGAATTAATGCTGTAACTGTAGTTATTACTGAAATAATTAAAGCATATGGAAAACGAAGAAGTGTTAAAACAACAAAGAAAATAGTTCCTAAAATAAAAGCTTCTACACACTGTCCAGATATAAACTTCGAAAAAGTACGATTTGATAAAGAAGCAATGTCTGTAATTTTTTCTACATGATCTTTCTTCAAATAAGCATACATCATTTTGGTAACTCCGCGATGCAAATATTCCTTTTGACTAAGCATATAGACAGCAAATACAATAGCCGTAAAAATAGTAAATAAACTAGAAATTAAGGAAGTAATAAAATTTATAGAACCATTAATGATATAATTTAAAACATTTATCATAATATTATTAACATTTGTAGTATCTTTAAACACTTCTTGAATTTTAGTCTGTATTTCTGGATAATTTCCTGCTAGATTTAAAATCCAAGTTTGAATATTCTCAAAAAAATGAGGAATATTTTTAATCAGCAATTGAATATTGTCAATTAATTCTGGTATTAATAAAAAGCAGATTAATAAGATAAAAGCGAGAAAGAAAACTAGTGATAAAGTAATAGAAATGGTTCTAATTGGAAGTTTAGTATTTTTATTTTTAAGTTTACCTTTTATAAATGATTCAATTTTTGTCATTGGAATATTTAAAATAAAAGCAATTATGGCACCTATGATAAAAGGAATCAGTAAATGAATAAAATGGGAAAGAAATCCCAAAACTAATTCTAAATTACTAAGAATCCAAAAAAGTCCGATGCCAAAAGAAATTAGAATCATTAATTGTTGCATATTCTTTTTATTTAGTTCCATAGTATCAAATCCTTTTCTAGTAATATTATATAATTTTTTTTGCTATTTTAAAAGAAAAGAATAGAAATAAACTTCTATTCTAGTTAATCATTTTACATAAACCTATAAAATCTACTAATAATTCTATCTTTTCCTAATAGTTTTAGTATTTCATATAAATCAGGTGTCATAGAGCTGGTAGTAGCTGCAACACGAATAACAGTAGAAACATCAGCAACGCTGCCCTTATACATATCTGGATTTTCCCTATAAGCTTTCATATCAGCACAATATCCTAATTCTTCTGTTAAATCCTTAATTTTATGAAACCATGTGTCCTTATCATCAGCAGCATCATAGTATTTTTCAATGTATGTTTTTAAAATTGTTTTAACTTCTTCCTTATCTGTGATTTTACCAAAATTGTATGTTACATCATTATTAAAATACTCATCATACATATACCAAATATTACTTTTAATAGATGAAAATGATTCAAAGTCTTTACGAGGCTTTTTTTGTTCTCTTTCAATATTTAAAATAGAAATAGAATAATCTTTGTATTTTTCTAAAATAGTAGCAAATTCTGTATCAAATTCTTTAGCCCAAGTAAGAGCTTTTTCATATACTTCACTAGCTTTTAATCTACTGATATAGCTTTTGGAGATATTTAATAACTTTTCTAAATCAAATAAAGAACCACTAACACTCATCTTCTTAAAATCAAATTTAAAATCATCGATTCCAAGTGTCGGATTTTGATCCCACCAACCTTCAAAATTAGAATTAGCAATAGTCATTAGATAAAGTTTTACTGCTTCTACTGGAATACCTTTTTGATGATAATAGCTAACTGCAGCTTCAGGATCCTTTCTTTTAGAAAGTTTACGCCTTGTTCCATCTTCATCAATTTTCATAACTACACCTAAGTGAGCATATTTTGGAGTTTTAAAACCTAGTACTTGGAATAATTGTAGATGAACTGGAGTTGATGAAATCCATTCTTCTCCTCTTAAAACATGAGTAGTACGCATTAAATGATCATCAATAACATGGGCAAAATGGTATAAAGGTAATCCATCACTCTTAATTAAAACGATATCCATATCATTTTCCGGAAATTCAATTTTTCCGCGTACTAAATCATTTAATACAATTTTCTTATTAAAATTACCCGGTGACTTTAATCGAATAATATAAGGAACACCATTCTTTATTTTTTCAGCACGCTCTTCATTGGTTAAGAAACGACATTTTGCATAGCTACCATAGATGCCTATTCTTTCTTTATTTAATTCCTGCATTTTTCTAGTTTCGTCAATTTCTTCTTGAGTACAAAAGCATGGATAAGCAAGGCCTTCTTCTACTAAATGTTTAGCATAAGTATCATAAATTTCTTTTCTTTCACTTTGAATGTATGGACCATATTTACCAATTTGTTCTGTTTCTGATACAACACCCTCATCGATTTTTATATCAAAATTATTTAAATCATCAATAATACCTTGAACACCATTTTCAACACTACGCTTGCCATCAGTATCTTCTATTCTTAAGTAAAAAACACCATTTGTTTCTTTTGGAACTTTGCTAGCAATAAAAGCTGATAATAAACTTCCCATGTGTACAAATCCAGTTGGACTAGGTGCAAAACGAGATACAACTGCTCCTTCAGGTAAATTTCTTTCAGGGTATAATGCTTCATAATAATCAACATCATGTTTTACATTAGGAAACATTAACTCTGCTAATTCTTTATTCGTCATGATATCACATTCCTTTTCTGTTTATATTTTATAATATTTTTAAAAAATATACAATCTCTTTCAATTTGGGTCCAATATTTTTCTAATCATTAATCTTAACTATAAATACAAATAGTTTTAAAAAGTTTTTATTGTTTATTAAGGACAGTATTTTTAGTCAATAATTTCAATAAATTTATAAAACTTTACCAAAACTCAAACTTTCAAAAAATAAAATCCTTATTATTTAAGGATTTATTACATATTGGCTGCCCCAGTTAGATTCGAACTAACGCATAATAGATTCAGAGTCTACTGCCTTACCGCTTGGCTATGGGGCAATAACACTATAAATCTTAACATAGTTCCAATCAAAATTCAATCATTACTGAATATCTTTTACGACTTTTTCAATATAATTTTTTATATCAGAGCTTGGTGCTTTCTTTAAGAAGAAGGAAAGAAAATTATCACGATTAATTGTTTGTACTAAGAAATCATAATCAACCTCTTTTAATACAGTCATCATATCTTTATGCGTAATTTTTTTGATATTATCTAAAATTTTCTTATTCTCCTGTTCTTTCTCTCTTCTCTCAACAGGATAACCACCACCAAAACTATTAGCAAATAATTTTTCAAAGAGATAAGTAAGAGTTAATTCACTTCCCCAACCAAAACCTTTTGCAAAAGGAATACTAATAGCATTACCAGCATTAATTTGACTAAATAAATAAGCATCTGTTGCATCGTTAATTAAACCACATTCTACATTGGGAAAACTATTTAAGGCAAGCATAGCCCCTTCACCTGTTCCACAGCCTGTTACTACAAAATCAACAGCTTTACTATTTAGTAAAATTGCTGCCATTAAACCACTTTGGACATAAGTAAGATTAGGGTCACTACCAGAGGTCATACCTAAATTATATAATTCATACTTCTTTTCTTGACATACTTGATTAAGAGCATTAAAAATAACTTGATTTTTATCAGCTTGACTATTTTCATTAATTAAAGCAATTTTCATTAAAATACCTTCTTTCATTTTATATTATAGATTAAAATTAAAAAAATCCGAACTATAAGTCCAGATCTAATTCAAATATGGTGGAGCATAACGGGATCGAACCGTTGACCTCCACGGTGCAAACGTGGCGCTCTCCCAGCTGAGCTAATGCCCCATATTATCACTTAATACAGTTTTAATAGGCATACAAACTGCATCAGTGATTTAATAATACCCTAGCATTTAAAAAAAGTCAATACTTATTTTAAAATATTTCAAATTATTCAAATTTTTGTGGTTGATTAGTAATTTTATATTACTAATTAACAATTTTGCATCCTTTTGAATTTTAAAGATTTTAAATTTCTCTGCAATTGAAACTTTAATAAGAAACTAAATTATATCGAAAATATATTATCATATAAAAATATTAAATCAAAATAATTTTTTCAAACACCAACTCATTTTAGAACTATATCTGCAAAAATAATTATTCTAAATTTATTTACTTTTTGATGAAATAACGAAAGCTTCGAATATTTTCCCCATAGAATAATCATAGTTAATCATACTTTCAGGGTGCCATTGAACACCAAGAGCAAATTTACAGTTTGGAATACTAATTGCCTCGATTAAGCCATCTTCAGAATATGCCTCTATATGAAAATAAGGTTTAGGCGTAATATGATAATTATGTCTACTATTTACTGTTATTTTATCTGTATTTAAAATTTGATATAAAATGCCAGGCATAATAAAACAATCATGAACATATTTTTTATCAATTTGGCAATGATTAATATTTGTATCGTTTCTTACGGTAAAATCATGATTTCCATCAATATCAAAAACATCTATGCTTCCTAAAATTTGCATACCCAAGCAAATGCCTAAAATAGGAATATTATTTTTTAAAGCATAGGCACAAATATATTCATCAAAATCATACCAACAATACCCACCTGGCATAAGAATGCCATCACATTTTTCTAAAATTAAAGATAAGTCGTTCTTTTCATCATCAGTTAAATGATGTCCTATATTAGGCTGTGAAATTCCATAGTAGAAAGTATCATTAGGAACGATTTCTATAGGAATTCCTCCAGCCTTTACTATGGCTATTCGATATTCTTCGTTTAGCTGTATTACAGGCTGATTTTCTAGCAAATAACTTCTTCCTACTATTCCAATAATTGGCTTTTTCACTATTCATTCCTCCAATTAACATATACTCTATAAAATTGTATGCAAAACTACGACAAATTATAAATTTGAGTATAAAAAGAACTAATTAATGATTAATTAATGATTAAATTTTGTTTCAATTTCAGCTTTCAAACGCTTAAATGCAATTGGCATAGCATAATCATTTTCCAACTCATCAAAAGTAGCACATGAAAATTCAGTTAGCTAGTAACTACTTTTCAAAAATATAATATATGAAAAAATATTTGAAAATTGCCACATTCCAGAAAGTAATCTTTATTTATCTCTTTTTGAAATTGCTATTAAATCTTTATAGATAAATAATAAAGTTGTATAATTTTCCTTCGATTTTTCCTTTTTCGATAACTTAACTGATAGTGATAAGAAGGCCTTTTGACTATAGGCATGACAATAACGTATCTAAATGGCAATTAGCAAAATTTTCAATTGTTGGAAATTTCTAAATAAACCTATTATAATATGTGATAACGGCTTCAATCCTAGTTTGTTAAGGGATAATTTCAGAATCCAAACATGATAGGAATTTTTATCTATTCTCCAAAGTAAAGCGCTTTTATTTTGGTAAAATAAATTCAATAATGGAAAAACAAAATCTTTCATAATATTGCACTACAGAATTAAATTATACAAAAATGATAAAAAAATTAAGGAAATTTCAGATTTTTGAAGTAAAGTTTAATTTTTTATAAATAATATAATAGAGGGAGTGAATATTATGACAAAAATAAGTATATTTCAAGAATTAAAAAATAAAGCCATTACTAATAAATGGATTGAAGGAAAAAGTAAAGGATTTGGTGATGCTGGTATTACACTGGAAGCAATCCTAGGAAAAGAAAGAGAAAATTTTGAATTACCAGATTATCAAGGAATAGAAATAAAGACAAAATATTCCACAAAAGAAAGCTATATTACTTTATTTACTGCAGTACCAGATAGTTATTTATTTGAAATTAAAAGAATTGTTCGTGAATATGGATATCCAGATAGTAATTATCCAGAATTCAAGGTCTTTAATTTATCACTATATGGAAATAGAAAGAAAAAACTTAATAATAATTATTTTTCTATATATGTAGATAGAAAAAATGAGAAAGTTGTATTAAGAGTTTATGATTTAAAACACAATATCATAGATGAACTAACAACATGGTCTTTTGAAATGTTAAAAGAAAAATTAGAAAGAAAGTTAAAGTATTTAGCTATTATATATGCTGTTAGAAGATTGGAACATAACATTTCATATTATAAGTATACTAAAATCAACTGCTATGAATTAAAAGACTTTGAACAATTCTTGCTACTCTTAGAAAATGGAATGATCCGTATTACATTTCGTATCGGAATATATAAGTCAGGCAAACGATTTGGGCAAATATATGATCATGGAACTAGCTTTTCGATAGATGAATGTGATATAAATAGACTTTTTGATAAAATAAAAATTGATTAGAGAACCGGTTATAGTTAAAGACCAAGGGGTAAAAAAAAAGCCTTATAAATAAGACTTTTTATAACCTAATGGTCGGGAAGACAGGATTTGAACCTGCAACCCCTTGGTCCCAAACCAAGTGCTCTACCAAGTTGAGCCACTTCCCGATATGGTGCGCTCGAAGGGATTCGAACCCCTGACCTTTTGGTTCGTAGCCAAACACTCTATCCAGCTGAGCTACGAGCGCATGACCCATTTAACCGGTCAAATATTAAAAATTGGTGGCTCCAGCGGGAATCGAACCAGCGACACGAGGATTTTCAGTCCTCTGCTCTACCGACTGAGCTATGAAGCCAAATATGGCGGTCTCAACGGGACTCGGACCCGCGATCTTCTGCGTGACAGGCAGACGTGTTAACCAGCTGCACCATGAGACCAATATGGTTGCGGGAGCAGGATTTGAACCTACGACCTCTGGGTTATGAGCCCAACGAGCTACCTGGCTGCTCTATCCCGCGATATTGTGGCGGAGGAAAAGGGATTCGAACCCCTGCGCCGCTTGCACGACCTCCCGGTTTTCAAGACCGGTCCCTTCAACCAGACTTGGGTATTCCTCCGTTGGTGCCTAAGGTCGGACTTGAACCGACACGAGTGTTGAAGCTCGCAGGATTTTAAGTCCTGTGCGTCTACCTATTCCGCCACTCAGGCACATAATGGTGTCCCGTTGGAGATTCGAACTCCAGACCCTCTGATTAAAAGTCAGATGCTCTACCGGCTGAGCTAACGGAACAAATAATAACTAATATAAATGGCTGCCTCGGCTAGATTCGAACTAGCGCATGTCAGAGTCAAAGTCTGATGCCTTACCACTTGGCTACGAGGCAATTTAGTGGTGGAGAGAGATGGATTCGAACCATCGAACCGTTAGGAACAGATTTACAGTCTGCCGCGTTTAGCCACTTCGCTACCTCTCCAAAATAATGGTGCCGAAAACAGGAATCGAACCCGTAACCTATTGATTACAAATCAATTGCTCTACCAATTGAGCTATTTCGGCACATAAATGGTGGGCGATAT
Source organism: uncultured Mycoplasmatota bacterium (assembly GCA_900542735.1). Taxonomy (GTDB): domain Bacteria; phylum Bacillota_I; class Bacilli_A; order RF39; family UBA660; genus Alloscybalousia. The sequence continues at coordinate 60,458 of UQOS01000002.1, forward strand.
AGGACTCGAACCTATGACCCCCTGCTTGTAAGGCAGGTGCTCTAACCAACTGAGCTAATCGCCCGAAATATAATTGCCAACGAACATAACGACTTGACAGTATCAAATATATCATTTTGAAATATATTTGTCAATACAAATAATTGCTTTTTTTTATTTTTTTATAAATTTTAAAATTAAAGTGGGCAAACAAGCCCAAAAATTAGAATATTCAATATATTTAAAGTAACTAGATTACTAAAATTTTTCACTCTTTGCATTAATTTCATCTAACTTGTCAGAAATCCACCCAGATAAATTTTCTTCTAATGGGTCAAATCCTCTAGAAACTTCTTTTAATTTCTTTCTAGGATATTTATTTATTTTATAATTTAAATTTTTAATACTAAGTTTCACATGATATGTTTCAGAATCAACTTCTACAATTCTGGCATGTATAGTATCACCAATATCAACATAATCTCCTGTATTTTTAACAAAGCCATCAGATATTTCGGAAATATGTATTAATCCACTATAAAACTCATCTAAGCTTACAAATATTCCATATTTTTCAATACCAGTAACTTGCCCAGTTACAATTTTACCTTTTTCGTATTTTAACATAAAGCACCTCATTTATATAACTATGCTATATTATAACAAAATTAATTTTTTTATTCAACTTATGTTGAAATAAAATTAAAATAATCTTATAATGTTTTTGGTGATATTATGAAAGAAACAGAAAAAAAAATTATTGAAATCATAGATAAAATAAGACCTTTTCTAATTAGTGATGGTGGAAATATTGAATATATAAAATATGAAGACGGCATTGTATATGTAAAAATGATTGGACATTGTCAAGATTGCCCAATGATTGATTTAACATTAAAAGACAGTATAGAAATGGCAATTACTAGTGAAATTCCTGAGGTAATTGAAGTAAGAAACATAAACGACAGTGAAATATAGTTTATGTTTCTTTTATTATCCAAGATAACATAGGAATATCATATTTATTCATGAAAAAAGTGCCAATTTCTCTAATAAAATTTTCAAATTCCTCTGCTCTGCTTTCTAAAAGCAAAACATTAATATCAGAACTATGAAGTATCATATTTTCTAAATCATCGAAGAAAAAACTTGGAAAAAGAATTCTAGCAAAAATCATTCTAATACCATATCTAGAAAAATAATTTCTGTCTAAATACTGACTTAAAATATCTAAGTCCCAAACTCTGTGCAAAAACATTGATTTAATATACTCACTAATATCTCTACTACTATGATCAATAATAATATTCACAGGATTATAATAATCATACAACTCATAATCAATAGTAATTCGACTATGAGAAATCACAACCCTGTCACTATCTTCCTGTTCTTCTTCCTGAATAGTCTGTTTTAAATACAATAAGGCATTCTCAGCAATACCAATAAAATAATGAAATATTGGGTATATTTTTTTATAACTCTCCTTCTTTGAAAACAGTATTCTTTCAAAATAATCAATTTTATTTTCCCATAATCTCGTCCATGGGAAACGATTTAAATTTGAAATTTTGCCATGTACATCAATAAAATAATCATTTTTAATATCAAAAATACTAATTTTACTATTAATCATATTGTTTAACTTTAACAATAAATATGGCTTATTTTCAATTAATGTAATATAGTTATTATCTTTATTTAAAACAAATGAAAAAAAATAATAATATTGATTTAACTGATAATTAATTTCATTACAGTAGGAAATTATAGTAGGATTTTCACAGGTCTGAAGCATATATTTTTCATTACCAATTTGAAAAAAATACTTGTTATTACTGAAATATATATTGTTAATATAAAATCCGTAATAATAATTAATAAAATTTTTCATATTATCTACCTATAATAAAATATGAAAAAAGCACTAAAAATATTAGTGCTTTTTGATTTAAATATCAATAATATAAACTACGCAATCCTTTTAACTTTTTCCTCTTCATTTGAAATTTCTGAAACTGCAGCATTACCAGAAGCATTAGTATTTTGTAAAGCATCTAAAATTGCTTGCTTTCTAGCAATACTTTCGTTAAAGTTCGTAATATTACTACGACTACTATCCATTTTAGCTTGGAATTGTAAAATTTTATTTTCATTTTCCTGGCGTCTAATATTAGCAGATTTAATAGTATCTTCATAATCTTTACGAGCATTAACTAATGTATTAGATTGACTTTCATAAGCTGCAACTAATAACTTGTCTAATTCCAAATCTCTTTTTTTGGCTTCTGCCTCTTGTTTTTCAAGTTCACTAGCTTCTACACTAATCTTATTTAAATTTAAATCAGATGCATCAGCTTCTTCTTGTGCTAATCTTGCCTGCTCTTTAATATTTTTAATTGATTCTGTCTCATTACCTAATTTAGCAATATAATCATCAATATTAATAATAGTTTTTTCTTCTACAGAAACATTGGAATCAGTAGAAGGTAAGCTATTATTAGTATCACTAACATTTTCAGAAACAATATTATCATGATTAACTACTGTTTCATTAACAGTGGTATCTGGATGTTCACTAACAATTGTAGATTGTTCTTGTGTTTTTTCTTTTTCTATTGCTTCCATTACTAAAGCAGTTGCATGATTTTGAATATTCTTTTCTTTATCTTCTTTTACATTAATTGGTTTAGCACTTCCTGAAACCATTTCCAGCTTCATACTTGGAAATGGAATAATTTTATTTTTAACTGAAGTTAAAACACTACTCTTTTCCTCATTGCCTTCTACTTTTGTAGCAGTTGAAAAAGAAACAATACTATCTTCTTTCTCTTTTACAATTTCTTTATCATTATCTTTCAATTGCTTTCTTGAAAAATGAGGAACATTTTTAATATGTTTCTTTGAATTAGCAAGACTCATACTTCTAAGTTTTATTTTTGAACTAGGCATCTGTGGCTCATTATCTATTACAGTATTCATTTCATCTTGTGTAATATTTAGTACATTTTCCATTTTATCACCCTTCTAGTCATTTTTTGATAATTCTCTTAAAACATCTTTAATCTTTGACCATTCCTCATCACTTTCTATTGCGCCCATTTTAGGAATTTCACCACTTCTATCCACACTAGAAATATAAACAGTCACATTACCATTTTCATCTTTTTCATTTCTTGTATAAACTACGTATTCTTTTTTGGTATCATTAAATGTAAAACAAATTAATAATTCTACTTCTTCTTTTGTTCCATCTTCTTTAATAATAGAAAGAACTTTTTTTTCTTCTTTATCTTTATTTGCCATAACTTATCCTCCCTTTATTATCTAAGCTAATTGTAGCACATATTTCCCAATAAATTCAAGTGTTTTAGTGTTTTTTTATAACTTTTTTATTACATAATAACCACAATTATAACTACAATACTCTTTCAAATATTCATGAACTTTCTCATAATCATTGTATTCCTGCAATTCCTTATTATTTTTGTTATAAAAACCTTTTAATCTTAACTTACCATATGAATAATCTCCTAGAACATAATCAAAGGTTTCAAAATAATCCGTAAATTTATCAGTTAACTCTTCTAAATTAAAAACATTTTTATAATTTTCTATTACTTCATAATGACAATCATTTAAAACTATATTCTTCATGTATCCTTTTCTCCAATCTTGCTTTGATAATAGCAGTGTACCAAATTTCTAACGAAAAGTCATCAAAATCACAAATAAAAGACACATGATATGTTAATATAGCCTATGGATCAAAAGAAACTATAAATTCATGTGTCATATATATTATACACTTATTTTAAATAATTTAAACAAAAAATTGTTTCTTTTTTAAACAAAAAATTGTTTTTTTTGATTAGAAAGAGGGAATAAATATAAAAATATGTCATTACTTATCTAAAGGAATCGAGTAAAGAGAAGAATCTTTCACTAAACCACTTCCATAATAATTTGGTACAGTTCCTTGTATCATTTTAATTGCAAGAGGTATATCACAGTTCAAAACCATCTTGTCAGTTAAAAAAGGAAGAATAATTTGTGCTGTCATCTCTAGTTTTACTCCAATTTTAACTAAAGCATTATTAATTCCATAAGGGGTAATTTCAGTAGTAATGTTACTATTCACATCTCCAACATAATGTAGGCGAATTGGAATTTCAGGACCTATATTTGCTAACAAGGAATTTTTAGTGATAACGCCAATAGGAATTTTAGCAATTATTCCTTTCTTCAAATCATTAATTCTATCTTCAGGTAAATCCATATCATAAATTCCTATATTATCTAAGTTACCCTCCTCTAATAACTTTAAATTATTCTGAACAACACTAGTAGCAATATTTAAGACTTGGTTAACAATAATAGGATTAAAGTCAATTGTTTGAATTTGACCGTTATTATCTATAATGGTATCGAATAAATTATCAGTATTAATTTTGTCTTCTAGCACCTGAGCAATTGCCTTATTTATAACGATTGTAGAAAACTTGCCTATTTCAAGTTCAGCTGTTTCAACCAAAATAGGAGTAAATCGTTTGTTAATATAATTTAAAGATAGAATAACACCCAAAGCACTAAATAACATGGTCACAAATAAAAACTTTTTCTTACTAATCTTTCTTCTTTTTTTCTTTAAATGAATCCTCTGTTTCATACCTACCTTCTCCTACATTAATCTTATGTAATAGAAAAAAAAGTAGAAAACATAAACAATTCCTAAAAAATAGTACCACTAAATAATGTTTCAAAAAAAAAGCACCTAGAAATTAACTAAATTCTATTTGCCACTATACAAAAAATGAAATTTATATTAAACCATTAGTGCCTTAGATTTGTCTTTTAACAACTTCCTATATTCTTTCTTTTTAAAAGGAAAAGAAATTTCTAACAATTCCATACATTAAACAAAAAATTAGAAAAAATATAGTTAAATTTCTAGGATAAATGCTAGAAAAAGAAACAAATTTTCTATGTTGAAAAAAAGAATATGCATTATAAAATGCGTAAATACTAAAAATGGGAATTAAAAAAATTATCAGAAAATTATAATAAATTGCTTGCAAAAAATTACCATTAGAAATAGCAATAAATGCCCTAGTCATTCCACATCCGGGACACAATAGCCCAGTAAATTCATGAAATACACAAGGAATATGAATGTATTTACCGAAACACCAAACAAATAGCCAGCCTAAAAATAAAAGAAGAAAAAAGAAAAAAATAGCTAATACCTTTTTAATCATACTTTTCATCATTGCATTCATAAATAATACTTAAAGCTACTTTGAATAGTCAAAATCTGCAAGTCTATTAAGTTCACTTTGAATTAAAATATAACTAATAAAATCAAATTTTAATAAAGAAAGAATTAAATAAACTGCTGAATTATCAGTAGCTGGTAAATTGCGTTTTTGCTGAGCTATAAATATTCTCTTACCCATTTGGTAATTCCAGTACCAAGTATAAAAACCACAAGTAATAAGAGAAAGCAAAAAGCTAGTAACACCATCCATAGAATCGTCCCCACTTGCTTTAGAACAGTCATCAGTAATTCTTATAAACCAAAAAATAGTATAAATACCACAAGTGATAATAGAAAGTAATACACAGGTAACAATATCTTTTTTCTGTACTCTAGAAATCATAAAAAACCTCCTAAAATTAAATAAATCTATAAACAATATAACCAACAATTGCAATTACTAAAACAATAAAACAAACAAGAAATATTTTCTTTGTCGTACTCATTTTAGATTCTTCTAAAAAAGAATCATCGTCACTATCGTCATCATCTATTTCAAAATCTTCCTTAGATAAATCCATAGATTTTGTATAAAAAGAACGATCTATTTCCATTTCATTAGTTGTATCTTTTAAAAAATCTTCTTTATCAGAATCCTCTTTATCAGAATCTTCATTAACCTTATTTTTTTCTAAAGCAATGTCTTCTGTATCTTCAATACTTGCTAATAACTCCTTAGAAATAATAGTTTCATCTTCCTCTGTTGGAAGTAAATCACTTAGCAATTCATCATCTATTTTTTTTCTTAAGCTATTAGAAGTAATGGTATGAATTAGCTCCTCCAAATTTTCTTCTTCATCTTTGGACATTTTCTTTTTATTTTCACGATACTCAGCCAATTTTTCTTTGCTCAAATCAGATAAAATACTATATTCTACCGTCTTTAGGCGTTTCTTTTCATCATTACTAGTAAGACTTCTGTTTTTCCTAGCTTCACTTAAAATATCATTAATATCATAATTTTTTTCTGATGGATCTTCGATAATTTTATCGATAGAATTTGGAAAAGCCACTTTTTCTTCTACTACATCGGCTCTATAATTAGGAAAACTAGCTTTATTTTTTTGATAATTTTCTCTCCTATTTGAGCTACTAGAAGTACCACTCGTTAAATCTAGTACGTTATTATTAATTTCTGAAAACTCTGTTACAACTTTATTATTATATAAAGATTCATACAAATGTTCATTTTTTTGAAAACGGCTTTGATTTGCTGGAATAGATTCTGAATGATATTTATCCATTCTACTTACCATGCTATCACTCCCTATCATAATTACCATAATCATACCATAAAATAATCAAAAGAAAAAGTTTTTCCGGAAATTTTTATTTACGGTATAATTTTTCATGTTATAATTTATATAAGGAGGAAGAAATGAAAGCAAGAGTAAAAAAAGATACTTGTATCGGTTGTGGTGCTTGCACAGTAATTGCTGATAATATTTTTCAAATTGGTGACGATGGCTTAGCTGAAGTTATAAATCCAATAGATAATAATAATGAAAAAGTAGCAATAATTAAAGAAGAAGACATTGAGAATGTACAAGATGCTTCTGAAAGTTGTCCAACTGGTGCGATTGAGTTAATAGAAAACGAGGAAGAAAACTAATATCTTTCTCGTTTATTTTTATTTGCTAACACATATAATCTACTAATTTCTTTATTATTTAATTTACGATACTCTCCAGAATTTAGGCCATCTACTGTTAAAAATGCAAGACGCTCTCTTTTTAATTTTTCAACATGATATCCAACTGCTTCAAACATTTTCTTTACCTGATGATTTTTTCCTTCATGTATCGTAATTTCAACTAAAGAATGATTACTTTCTAAATCTGTTTTCTTTACTTTTACTCTACTAGCATTTACAGTAACACCATCTATAGTAACACCATTTTCTAATGCTATAATCGCATCTTTTTTCAAAATACCTTCTATTTTGGCAACATATACTTTATCAATTTCATTTTTAGGGTGCATAATCATATTGGCAAATTCTCCATCATTAGTAAGAATTAAAACACCAGTTGTATCATAATCAAGTCTTCCAACAGGATAAATTCTTTTATCGGTATCTATTAAATCGATAACAGTCTTTCTCTTTTTATCATCTGTTGTAGTAGTTACTACTCCCCTAGGCTTATTTAGTAAATAGTAAACCTTTTCTTCCTGACTAGTTAACTTACCATCTATCATAATTTCATCTTTTTTGCCTACTTTTACTCCTAATTCTGTAATGGTTTCTCCATTTACTTTAACCTTTCCAGCTAATATAATTTCTTCTGCTTTTCTTCTAGAACAGTAGCCACTATTAGCAATTGCTTTTTGTAAACGCATCTTTTGTTCCATAACATTTCTCCTATCTTATTTTCTTAGATATAAAATGACGCACTTCGTCAATATCATCTGTAATATTTTTAAATGGTAAAGATTCAAAAATAATATTATCATAATTAGTATTATAATCATAAATTCTAGAATCTAAAATTGAAATAACGGCAGTATCATCTTCACTACGGATTGCCCTTCCAGTCCCTTGCTTTAATTTAGAAATCATCTCTGGTAAGTAAACTTCCATGAATCCATCTTTAAATTTATTTGCCTTATAATCTACAACCGGATCAACAACTGGAAAAGGAAGTTTTGCGATAATAACTTGGCTTAAAGAGCTACCTTTTATATCAATTCCTTCATAAAAAGAACCCGTTGCAAATAAACATGAGGAAACATTCTTTTCAAAATTTTCTTTTAACGCCTTAACATTAACATTTTCTTTTTGAATATAAATAGGAAAAGGAAAGTTTTCTACCCCAATATTTTCATAAACATAATTCATATTACTTTTAGAGGTAAATAATACCAAAGTTTTGCCACCTGTTGCATCAATTAAAGTACAAATACGCTCCGTAATATCTTTTAAATATTCATCTTTTTGATGAGGGGAAGCAATATCACGAGGGCAATATAAAATTGTATGGTCTGAATAATCGTAAGGTGAGTTTTGAGGATATTCCATAGTAACAGGCTTACCAATAATTTTATTTAATCCCATAGAATTAGCATAATAAGAATATCCATTCTCTACCATTTTAGACTGAGTTATTAGAGTTGCACTCGTTAAAACAATGCCACCATGAATTTTTGATAACATTTTAGAAGACAATAAATTAATATCTTTAGGTGCATAAGTAAGTCTAACATAATTACCCTTGCTGTCTACAAAATTTACCCAATAAAGGTTATTACTTTTATCTTTTTTAGTAACATCGATAAAAACATTAATAACTTCTTTTAAATTTTCTAGTTTTTCTTTATTTAAAGAAATATTTTCATATCTACTTTTTTCTTCTAATTCTTGAATAAGTAATTGCAAAGAGTTAACACATTTAAGAATAATTTCTGTTAATTTAATTCCACAATTAAATTTTACACGATTACATTCTTCGTAAGTATCAATTGTATCATTAACCTTACGAATTTCATTTTTACTACTAGCACGAAGTCTAGTAAATAATTCTGTTAATTCTACATCAATTTCTTGAAATAAATATTGATTTAATTCATTTTCTCCTAGAGAATAATATAACTGGTATATTAAAGATTCAATATATCTTTTATCGATTTCAAAAACATAAGCATTACGAATTTTTTCTTCCAAGTTATGAGCTTCATCAATTACTACAACTTTATCTTGAGAAAATAAACGTTCATCTTCATCATGTTTTAAATCTTGAACTAAAAAATCTTGATTCGTAATAATGATTTTAGATTTTTTATAGTCAATTCTGTCATGAACAATTTGACAGTCAGCATAATATGGACATGACATACTAGCACATACACGAACATTAAAATCTCTCCACATTTTATCACTAATATCTTCAAAATCTTTTTTATCAATAGAATTTTTTTCTAAAACTCTGTCTAAAATATATTGGTACTGACTATTTCCTGTAGTATTTAAAAAATCATGTAATCTTTTCATACAAATAAAATTATTTTTTCCCTTAGCCAAACTAATTTTAATATCATCTTTGCCAAGTATTTTACCAACGGCTTCTACATCTCGTACTAATTGCTCCTGTAAAGCAATAGTAGAGGTAGCAATAATAGCTCCTTCAAAATCATCATTATCTTTAATTGACTGAATAATAGGAATTAAATAAGCATAACTTTTACCAATTCCTACCCCAGCTTCAATTAATAAAACACTTTTACTTTTAATAGCATCTACTACACTATAAGCCATATTTCTTTGGCCATCACGATACTCCAAATATTCACTATTTTGAATATTATCAAAAAAACTTTCTACTTCTAAAAATAAACTATCATCTTGTGTATTTTTCTTTTCTTGTTTCCAAATGCTAGTATTATTATTCATCTAATCACCGCCGTTTTTATCGATTAGATTATATCATAGATTTCAAAAATTTGCACTGAAAACAGGAATTAACCTTTAGAAAAAAGCGTATATTCTAAAAATAATGACTAACTTCTAGGAAAGAAAAAAACTTTCAAAAAAAAAAAAAGAAAAAGGCTAGCTTCCAAACACCAAGCTAACCAATAAAACACTCATAATTAAAGTAACCAAATCAGCAAATAATCCAGCCTTTAGACTATAACGAATATTTTTAATTCCAATACTACCAAAATATAAACTTATCACATAAATTGTTGTATCGGTTGCCCCTTGCATTACAGATACAATTCTACCAAGGTAAGAATCGACCCCATATGTTTGAATCACATTAATCATAACAGCAAAACTAGCATTACCAGAAATAGGGCGAATAATTGCCATAGGTAATATTTCAATAGGTATTCTAAGAAAATCAAAAACTGGTCTAAAAAAAACAAAAATATTTTGTAAAATTTCACTCTTTAGTAAGATGTTAATTCCAAAAATCATGCCAATTAAATAAGGAAAAATAGAAATTCCCATACCAAGACCTTCTTTAGCACCACTAACAAATTCGTCATAAACATCAACTTTTTTCATAATAGCTACTAATAAAATTATAAACACAACACAGGGTAATAAAATATTTCCAATATTAGTGATATTCATGGTATTTGTCCCTCTTCCATAAAATACGGTCTACTAATAAAGCTAAAGTAGTATTAACAATTGTAGCAATTATCGTTATCATAATTAAATCTGTAGGATTACTACTACCATACATCATTCTAACAGCAATAATATCAGTAGCTACTAAAGTAACACCACTCGTATTTAGTACCAAAAAAGTAATCATACTTCTAGTAGCCGTTTTCTTGTCTTTATTTTTTTCCTGCATAAGTTTCATAGCTTTTAAACCAAAAGGTGTTGATGCATTATGGATTCCTAACATATTAATGGTTAGATTAGAGGCAATATAACCTAATGTTTCATCATTTTCATCAATATCTGGAAAAATAATACGAAAAAGAGGCCTCATTTTTTTAGAAAGGAAATCAAGAATACCAGCTTTTTTCGCAATATTCATAATCCCACTCCATAAAATCATCATAGGAAACATACTTAAAAATAAATTCAAGCTAGTCTCTCCACACTCGATAATTTCTTTATTTATAACATCAACCCTACCTGTAAAAAAGCCATAACAAATACCAACAAGAATAAATCCAGCCCATAATTTATTAATCAAATAACCACGACCACATCTTTTTAAAAAAGCCCTTTTTTGCTTCTTCTTTTACTTTTACATATACCTTTTCTCTAAAAATTTCTTCTGTTTTTAGTTTCACAATTACTACCCCTACTTCATCATTATTATTTGGTTTATCTAGTTTGGTTAGTTTGACTAATACCTTAACATTTTCTTTTTCAACATCAGTAAGTGGATAACTAAAATTTTCCTTAATATAAATTTTATTTGGATAGTAAGCATTATCAATTTTAAATTTTTTGCGATCTAAAATGGTATACTTCTTATAATTTTCAAAGCCATAATCGTACATCATTTCATGAGATACATACTCATTTCCATCATTTAAAGTAACAGCGGTAAGATTTAATCCATTATGACTAGCATTCGTAACTAATGTCCTTCCAGCACTAGGAGTATATCCTGTTTTTCCACCAGTTGCATAAGAATAACTACCTAGTAATTTATTACGATTATGCCAAATGTAACTTTTTTTATCACTTTGAACAGTGTACTTTTTAGTTCCAACAATTTTCATATAAGTTTCATTATGAGAAGCATAACTAGATAAAAGTGCCATATCATAAGCTGTTGATTTATTTTGTGTAACCTCATCTAGACCATGTGAATTATTAAAAACAGTATTAGTCATACCAATTTCTTTTGCTTTCTCATTCATCATTTTTACGAATTTTTCTTCCGTGCCTCCAATAAAAGTAGCAATCACAATTGCCGCATCATTTCCACTTCTTAGCATCAACCCATAAACAAGATCTAAAAGTTTCATTTTTTCACCAAGTTCAATGTAAATATTAGAGCCATACATAGTTAATACTTCTTCTCCAACCACCACTTCTTCTTCTAATCTATTAGATTCAATTGCAAGTATTGCCGTCATAATTTTGGTAATTGACGCAATTAATCTCGGATTATCTTTATCTTTTTCATATAAAACTCTACCAGAATCACTATCCATTAATACACAACTACGACAAGACAAAGAAAGTCCCATTACCATATTAGGAAACAACATAACAAAAGAAAGAATTATGATCATTATTTTTTTCATATCAACACCGTCCTAAAAAAATATATGAAAAAAAGGACTAAGTTAGTCCTAATCTAAGAAATTATCATTAATAATATAAGCCGTGTAGTTTTTGTCTATCAACATCACTGATATTATCAAGACGCCAATTTCCATCTACTTTGGAAAGAGTAAAATTAATGGTGTAAGTAACTTTATCTTTAACATCTTTCATTTTCCCAATTTTATAATCTAAGAATTTTTTAGTATCAACTTCTTTTTTTTCATCATCTAAAAATTCTTCACGATTGGTAGTTAAATAAGTTTCTGATTCACTAATAGCTTTACCATAATCATATACTTCAATTTCAACTTGAACGGTAGCATTATCTCCGTCTTCAGTTTCATCTTTTATTTTATAACTCAAATTTTGATACTGTTTTTTCATTAAATCACGATAAGTTTCCTTTTGGTCATCATTCATTGTTCCAGCTTCTTTAATCACATCATCAAGTTGATCTAAGACATCTTTATCTTGTGTCTGGTACTTACTTAAGAATTCTTCCACTTTCTTAGTTGGCGTATTCATCATATTACCACAACCGACAATTAAGAATAAAGCCATAACCATCAATAAAACTTTACTAATTCTTTTCATAATCTCCTCCTTTACTAATAGCATTTACTTAATTTTTACATTTTATACATAAATGTACTATTTTTTTAACTTTTATGCTAAAATGATAAACAGGAAGTGATTTTATGAAAAAAACGATTTTAACAGGAATTCGTCCAACTGGTAATCTACATTTTGGACATTACTTTGGAGCAACTAGAAATTGGGTAAAACTACAAGATGAATATGAATGTTTTTTTGAAATTGCTGATGTGCAAGCTTTGACAGATAATTTCAACAATCCAGAAAAAGTAAGAAAAAATGTTTATGAACTCACAATTGATTTATTATCAGTTGGAATTGATCCTAAAAAAGCACATCTATTTATTCAGTCTAAGATTCCTGAAATTGCAGAACTTACCGTTTTTTATTCTAATTTAGTTACGATGGCAAGACTTTATCGTAATCCTACTGTAAAAACAGAAATAGCTCAAAAAAAAGCTTTATTTGGTAATGATGGTGAAAGTGTTACTTATGGATTCGTTGGTTACCCTATTAGTCAAGCAGCTGATATTACAGCACTTGGTGGAACTTTAATTCCTGTAGGAGAAGATCAATTACCACTTATTGAACAATGTCGTGAAATTGTAAGAAAGTTTAATTCTATTTATGGTGTAACTTTAACAGAACCTGAACACATGCTTAGTCCAACTCCTAGAATTAAAGGTTTAGATGGCAAAGAGAAAATGGGAAAAAGTTTAGGAAATGCTCTTTATTTAAAAGATTCACCTGAGGTTGTAAAAGAGAAAATTATGAAAGCAGTAACAGACCCTGAAAAAATCAAAAAAGATGATAAAGCCAATCCTGATGTTTGTATGGTATATTATTACCACAAACTAATAAATAATCCTAATTTAGAAACTGTATGCAAAGAATGTAAAAATGGTACTAGAGGTTGTGTAGCTTGTAAAAAAGAATTAATTGAAAACATTGAAGAATTCCTAGCACCAATCAGAAAAAAGAGAAAATACTATGAAGAAAATCCTGAAATAGTGAAAGAAATTTTAGATAATGGTACAAAAGAAGCAAAAATAAGAGCAGATGCTACTATAAAAAAAGTAAAAGCAAGTATGATGATTGATTATTAATCTATACTTGCTTTTTTTTACTAGCTAATCTAAGTAATTGATACAAATGAATATGTTTATCATCAAGACTATCTTTCATACTATTTAATAATAAATCAAACATTTTAGACTGTGAATTTATTTCTTCATCAAAGTATTCTTCATATAAAAAGCGTAATTTTCCATAATTCTTTTTATTATAACATTCTTTAATTTCTTTCATTAAATAATTACGAATTTGAATTTCATTACGAGTAAAAAAACGATCATTTAAAGCTTTCTTTTCTTTTTGAAAATTCAAAGTAACTACTTCTAAATTATTTGCTAATAAAGCAATTTCTTCTTCTTCATCAATTAATAACTTACTCTTATAAATAGTTTCTCCTGTACTATCAAATTCAACTGCTAATACTCTTTCTCCATCAGAAATTAAGATGCAATAATCTAAAATTTTTACTTTTCTATCGGTATAAACTTCACAAGTACGATAGATTTTAAGTAAAAAATCTTTATCAATTTTTCCCTTATAGTAAAGAAAATCATCGAATGTAGTTCTAGCTACATGAACCATTTTAATTCTTTTTATATTTTCAATGTTGTCATTAGGATTCCATTCATAGAAATCATATAGTTCATTTAAATCACAGAAATTAAGTAAAATATCATAAATATATATCATTTTTATCATACCCTTTCGTAAAAATAGTGAGAAAAACTAACAGAAAACCAACAATACTAAACCAACATTCTACTCTGCTAATAATAAATTTGAAATAATTTAGTAGAGAATAACCCATACTTAAAAGATTCAAATAAGTAATAATATAGGTAAAACCAATTACCATAAAACCAAATCCTAACAAAAAAAAGAACATTCGAGTCATGGTACCACCTAATTTATTCTATTAGCAAAGATACATTTATATTATTTATTTTTTTATACTTTTTATGCAAAGAAAAAGATGTTTTTTAAACACCTTAGATTTTTTGAATCACTTTTTTCTTTTCTTTTCAAAATCAATTGAACAATTTCTACTTAAAAGTAAAATGATAATAGCAAACACTGTTGGAATAATTAAGAAGAAAACAATTGGTAATACTTTTTTAACTTCTGCATATACCAAACAAGGAATTAAAATAATTTCTAATATTAATAAAACAAGCAAAATAATTAAAAATATTTTATTCCAATCTTTTTTCTTTTTATTTTTTTGAACCACTTTTTTATCTTTTTTCATAACTCCTCCTACTACTTCTTATTTCTAATTTGAATATAATAATAAATACTAGATAAAATGCCACCTAAAGTTGCGATTAACATATCTGTCATGGTATCATCTACACCTGTTTTTGCTACCCACTGAACATCACTAGAAAATAATTTATCACAAGTAAATTCAAAGTATTCCCAACAACCAGCAACAAAAACGGTAAATGCTAGAATAAATAATAAGGCAAAAAATCTGTACTGATAGCTAGTTAATTGATACTTTTCTAATATGATATAAGCAAATACACTAGTTAAAATTCCTGATAAGAAATGAGTAAATAAATCAAACCACCAAATCTGGTAGAAGACTTTTAAAATACTACCCATTACTAAAGCAAATAACAGAAACAAATAATAGAAAAAGATAAGTTTTTCATCTATCTGATATCCTTTTATCTTATCTAATACATATGGTACCATAATTAGTGGAAAAATGCAAAGAAGTTGTAGAATCTGCGATAACTTCATAGTGCTATAAGAAGTAATTAACATATAAACCATAAAGCAGATAAAGAACACATATAATAAACTATTGAATACTTGAAGTATCTTTTTCAATTTTATTTTCATCTCCTAATTGACCTACTTCAACTTGATTAATCATTTCAAATTTTTTAGATATTTTTTCAGTCGTAATATGAACATTTTCAACATCTTTATTTACAGTTTGAATACTTTTAGCAAGTTTGTCCCATCTATCTTTGTATCTAGAAAATTCTAATCCTAATTTATTTAATTCTTCATGAATAATTGAAGTATATTTATCACGCTCTATATTTTTAATAATCATTTGAATAACACTTAATGTAGAAATTAAAGTAGTTGGTGAAGTAATCCAAACTTTTTTACGATAAGCATAATCTAATATATCAGCGTGATAAGCATTAATTTCTGCAAATATTGCTTCTGCTGGCAAAAACATAATTGCTTGGTCTGAAGTTACTCCTTGAATGATATATTTACTATTAATGGCATCAATATGCTTTTTTACATCGATTTTAAATTGTTTTTCATGCATAGCTCTCTCACTTGGTGATAAGTTTTTATCAACCATCATCTGATAGTTTTCAAGTGGAAATTTGGAATCAATGATAATAGTACCAAGTGGTTCAGGTGCATATAAAACACAGTCAGCAATTGTAGTGTTTGGCAAAGTACATTGAAGTTTATAGATTTTATCATTAACACCAAATACATTTTCCATAATATGTTTTAAATTAACTTCTCCATAAATACCACGCGATTTTTTATCGGTCAAAATACTTTGTAAAGAAACAATATCAGTAGATAAAGTTTCAATTTTTTTCTGAGCTTCATCTATTTTACTAAGTCTTTCTAAAACAGAAGTAAAAGTTTTATTTGTTTTTTCAAAATTGGCATCTAATCTTTCATTAACCCTATCATTAATAGCATTTAGTCTTGACTCCATTTTATCGTTTAACGTATTAAAATCCTGATTCATTTCTTTCGTAATACTGACTTCAAATCTACCAAGTCTTTCCGTCATATCACTATTATCTATTTTACGAAATAAATTAAAAATTAATAACAAAATCACAATGATTA
Organism: uncultured Mycoplasmatota bacterium; assembly: GCA_900542735.1. Lineage (GTDB taxonomy): Bacteria > Bacillota_I > Bacilli_A > RF39 > UBA660 > Alloscybalousia. Next base: position 77,014 of record UQOS01000002.1, read on the forward strand.
ATAAAACTAAAATTACATATTCCATCACAACAACCTCCACAACATTATTTCAATTTTAACTTTTTTTCTACTATTTTAGAAACAAAAAACGCTAAAACCAATAAAAAAGCAATTTTAAATAATACGGTAATATCTGTTAAACTTTCTAACAAAGTAGTTCCAATGTATCCCCAGAAATAAACCATTACCATTTTCCCAATAATAACAGCTAAAAAGAATTTTTCAGTTTTAATTTTTGATACTCCTGCTGCAATATTAATAAAAAAAGCAGGAGAAAAAGGAATGGCTATTAAAATTACTAAGTTACTAAATTTAATGTTTGATATAGTTTTCATTATACTAGCAAATTTATCTTGTTCTTTTCTTTTAATAAAACGATATAATTTTTTCTGAAATAAATAACGGAATAAGGTAAATGATAGCATACAACCAATAATAGTAGAAATCCATGAAATGAGAAAGCCAAAGAAAGAGCCAAAACTAATCATATTTAAAGTAATAAATACAGAAAGTGGTAACATTGGTAAAATAGATTCTAAAATAATTAGAAGAACGCCAGCAATTGGTCCTATACTTGTTAATATAGTAGTTGAATTTGTAACAAAACTATCAATAATCTCTCTCATATCATCACCATTATTATTATAGTACAGAAACCAAAATATTAAAAGAAAAAGGGCCTCAAATGATAGATAATTTTTAAGACCCATTTATCACAAATTTCATTTAGATAGCTTTTGGATTGTTTCTATATCTAAGCCAGTATACTTAGATATTAACTCATAATTATCAATATCTTTTAGCATATTTTTAGCAATTTCTAATTGTTTTTCTTCTTTACCACGTAATATGCCAATTTCTTCTCCCTCTTGCCTTCCTAATTCTTTTAAAGCAAGTTCTTTATCATAGGATTCTCCAAAATTAATATCTGTAATTACTTTCTCTGATTCATTCAAATATTCTTCCATTAAATCAAACCCTTTCGCTATTTTGGTAGCTTTTTCAATACTTGATTCTAC
>UQOS01000003.1 GCA_900542735.1 uncultured Mycoplasmatota bacterium
CTAATACTAGTAAAGAGATTAAAATTAAGTTAACTTCTTTAAATGAAGTGAGTTCTAAATATGAATTATATTATATTCTAGATAAAACAAATGAAAATGTAAGCGTCGGCTATAGTAAAGATACCAAAGATAATGTTTTAGGAACTATTGAAGGAAGTAGTAGTAAGATGATTAGTATTGTTGTTAGAAATGATAGTGATACTAGTAGTAAAGTAACTTTTAAAGTGTTAGGTGGACTAGTTAATAATGAGTTAGCTTTAAAAGATGGAAATAGCTTAAATCAAGAATTAGCATTATGTAATTACGAAAAAGGTTATATATGGAATTTTGATTATATAGGAGGAGAGCAAGATTTTGTTACACCATGTAGCGGAACATACAAACTAGAAGTTTGGGGAGCCCAAGGTGGAAGTAGGAGTTCCTATATTGGCGGGTATGGTGGATTTTCACAAGGAAAAATCAAACTAGAAAAAAATAGTCAGTTATTTATTAATATTGGTGGGACTGGAACATCAAAAGTAGGAGGATATAATGGTGGTGGAACAAGAACATCAGGTGATACAACTGGGTGGTATGCTGGTTCAGGTGGTGGAGCAACTCATATCTCATTTACTTCAGGAATTTTATCATTGTTAGCTAATAATAGCCAAAATGTAATTATAATTGCTGGTGGTGGTGGTGGAGCAACTACTGCATCCACTTATAATGCTAATGGTGGAGCGGGAGGAGGTATTATTGGTTCTACTATTCATGGGCCTACTGGTGGAAATCAAACAGCAGCTGGAAAAAATGCAAATGGAACAATTACAGCATCGTTTGGAAAAGGAGCAAATAGTACTAATGAAGGTGCTGGAGGTGGAGGATATTATGGTGGTGGAAGTGGATTACATTCGGATATTGGATATTCAGGAGCTGGAGGTTCTGGATATATAGGAAATCAGTTCCTAACTAATAAAGCCATGTATTGCTACAATTGTACTGAATCTCTAGAAGAATCTACTAAAACTATTTCCACTACTTGTACTAGTAAAACTCCTACTGAAAACTGTAGTAAGCAAGGAAATGGTTACGCTAGAATTACTTATTTAGGAAACTAAAAAAAGTTAAATTTTATATATTTTGATAAATTAAGATAAAAAGTAGAACTAATTTTAGGTTTTCTTTTAGTGAATTTTTAAAATTAGTTTTTATTATGTTCTAGTTTTCTAAAATTAGCCATTTTACAGCACATTCTTGGCTTCTATTATATTATGTCTAATTGGAGTTATATTAGTTAATTTTGAATTAATTATAAAGTACATAAATTTGAAAAATTATTGCTTATAATCATGAAAAAATAGTATAATAACAGCACAAAGGGCGTGATACTATGATAATTTTTTCAGAAGGAATAGCAGATGATTATTTAGTGAATAGTAATGTGTCAAAAGAAAGAATAAAATTATTGGAAAGAGCATTAAGAAGAATAGGACACTTTGACAAAAGTAAACCGATTGAAATCACAGAGTATCGTACTTCTAATAATATTCTAGATATCATATATTCAGTAAAAGATTTAGATAATACTACATTTGAATTTTATAACTTTGGATTAGATCATGACCCAAAGAGTTTAACAAGATTTGAAAAAAACTATCAAGTAATAATGAAAAAAGCTAATAGCAATTTTATTTATAAATATAATTTTAAGCAATATAAATCTATATATCCAGATTTTACTGAAAAATTAAGAATGATAGAAGTAAGTCAATCTTTACCAAATGAAAGAGTAGTAAAATTAGAATTACCATTATTTGCTTTCCCAAAGGTAAAAGTAGAAGAACAAGAAAAGACATATTTATTTATATATCCTAATAATAAAAAAGAAATCAATATGTTTTTATTAGAAAATTTTGATAAACTAGTAGAAAATGTAAGAAACCTTAAAAACTTAAATATAGAAAACTTATTACCACTTTTACCTCATCAAAAACAGATAGGTAGCATTTATATTCGGTTAGGTACGAATAAATTAGCACAAATAGAATTCAGTAAAGGAATCATCACACGCTATGAAATAAATGAAGCTACTAAAAAGACTAATGTTAACTTATTAGATAATATCACTATAAAAACAGAAAGTGGATTAGATGGCAACAAATCTATTTCTACCCAGACTTTGACAGAAGAAAATTATGAAAAAATATTAAAATCAGATTATAAGAGATTGTTTAAAGAACTATAGAATGATAAAATAAAGTAGCAGGTGATAGTATGATAGGAAATGATTGGGACATTATTTTAAAAGAAGAAATGGAAAAATCATATTTTAAAAATCTCTTAAATATAATAAAACACGAATATGAAACAAAAACGATTTATCCCAAACAAACAGAAATATTTAAAGCCTTTCGTAATACTTCTTATAAAGACACTAAAGTAGTAATTTTAGGACAAGATCCATATCACGGAGTAAATCAAGCAGAGGGATTATCTTTTTCTGTAAAAACAGGAATACAAAAACCACCATCACTACAAAATATTTTTAAAGAATTAGAAAGTGATTTAGGCTATAAAGTGCCACAAACTGGAAGTTTGGTACCATGGACTAGAGAAGGAGTTTTATTATTAAACACCGTTTTAACAGTAGAAGCAAATAAACCAGCTTCTCATAAAGACTTGGGTTGGGAAACATTTACAGATGAGGTAATTAAGAAAATAAATGAAAAAACTACTCCTGTTGTATTTATTTTATGGGGAAGTTTTGCTAGAAATAAAAAGAAACTAATTACCAATCCTATTCACTATATCATAGAATCTCCACACCCATCACCATTTTCAGCATATAGTGGATTCTTTGGTAGTAAACCATTTTCCAAAACTAATAATTTTTTAATTAGTAAAGGAATAAAGCCAATTAACTGGGAAATAAAATAAATAGTATTCAGGGGGAATATAGAAATGAATTTAGCATTAGTATACAAATCAAAAATAATAGAAGTAAAAGATAATATTGAAGAGTTAAAAGCAATTGATTTTGAATGTGATAATTATGAAGAAATATTAGAAAAAATAGAAAAAGATACTTCTAAAAATATAGAAGAAGCATATTACAAATTTACTAATCCTGATTATTTTTTACCAGAAAGTTTAAACACTGTCTATGAAGAAGCAATTAAAAAAATAGATATACTAAATGAACAACTAACTAAAGAATATGAATACTGTTATAAGTTAACTGTAAAAAGTAAATTATTAAATCAAAAATTAGATAATATAGAAGATAATGAAATTCAAAATATTATAACAGATATACAAAAATTATTGTTCCAAATGAAAAAAATGCCAACCATTAATTATGATGATAATCAAAAATTAATAGAAGAAATTTATAAATTAGTCTATAGAGGAATTAAATTAGAACTTGCAAGTAAAAAAGATAGCCAGTTATTAGAAAAAATAAAAATAGATAATACTGATATTTCCTATGTTGCCAGTTTAATAAAAAAAGATATTTCAAAAGAAGAAGATAAAAGTAAGCAAGAAGAAATTCAAAGAAAGGTTCAAGAAATTAAGCAAAATGGATTTTCAGATATTTATTATCTAGATAAAGAGCTAATTGTAATGTTAACATCTAAGAAAGATAGTATACTAATTTCTAAGAAAGAGGACAAAATCTTAGAAAAAATAGAGGAATATGAAAATGCAAAAAAAGAATTAGAAGAAAAGCATAACTATTATGAGTTTAGTAATGAAGAAATAGAAAGAATCAAAATAAGAACAAAAAATTCTAAAAAAACAAGGAGAGTAAGAAAAATAGTTCTAACTGTTAATTGGGGACTAGTTGCAGGATTAGCAGCACTAATTAGTTTTAAAACAAAACCAATTTTTCAAGATAAAGAATATAAAACTATTACCACCTTATATGATTCAAGTACAGAGGATATTAGTTCTAATATAGAATATCTTTCAGAAGTAGATGATAGAGTTACCATTGTAGAATATCAACCATGGGAAGAGTGTGGAATTTTTAATACCCAATATAAAAGAAATATTTATACTTACGAATTAGATATTTCAAATATAAATTATGATGATGTTAAAGATTATTTAACATCAGATTTTAAAGAGAAAGTTATTCCTACAAAAGAAGTGGAAAAAAGTACTAGTAAACCAAGTAATGAATATGAAGAAAGTGAATATGTAATCACAAAGCAAATACAAGACAAACAGGATTCTATCATAACCGAGGAACTTGGGTTATGGATTATAATGTCAAGTTTAATTTCAACAGCAATTTTTTTATTTAATTTGCAATTTTTAAAGATAATTTATGAGGTATTTGACCAAAAACTATCTTTAAAGCAACTAAAACAAGTAGTAAGAAAAAATAAAGAAGATCTGATGACAGAAAAGAAAAAATTGTTGGAAACAAAGCAAAAAATAGAAAAATTATACAACCAAATTTCAAATTTAAAATCATCTATTGAAGTAGAATACGAAGAATTGCCTATTGCCTTAAAAGAAAATGAGAAAATCAAAAGAAAAATTCTAACCATAGAAGAAGATAATATAGAAAAATAACATACCACAATTTTGATATGTTATTTTTCTTTTAAAATCTCTAGTGTTTCAATTTTTTCTTCTTTAAAAAACTCTTCTTTTTTATAATGAAATAAATGCGCAACAATACTAGAAGGAATAGAACTAACTAAATTATTATATAAAACAATATTATCATTATAATACTTTTTAGCAGCGTTTAAGTCATTATCAATATCAATTAAATCTTCATTAATATTTTTAAGTGCTTCTATTTCAGATAACTTTTTATCTAAATCTAGTAAACTATGATATTCACGTAAAGCAATTGTTAATTCATGATTTAAATCAAATCTACTAAGTTTTTTATTTTTAATTTTCACTAAATTATCTAATAGCTGAGCATCTTTATATTTTTTATTATTTTCTTTGATAATAGTAACAGTTCGTTCTAATAGATTCAATTTTTTTTCGAATAAAATATCGATATTATTAAAAGCTTCACTTATTTTAATTTTAAGTAGTTGAAATTGATTATAAAATCCTATTTCTATCATAATAAAAATCATAATAAGAGCACCAATTGCTACAATAACATAATACATATATCATACCTACTTTCTACTACATTTTATCATGATAGCTCTTTTTAGTAAATATTGGATTAACAAATTAACAGATACTTTTAGTTAAGTAAAAAAGTCTATTTTTAAAAATAGGCTTTTATTATACTAGAAAATAAATTTTTAATAGGAAATATCTCCCTCAAATACAGCATAATTAATATATACTAACCAAAGTAAAACTGTTTGCCCTAAATCATTTTTAAGTAGTAAATAATCTCTGCCACTTGCTAAAATATTACCTGTAAAGGCACGGTCACGCCACTCAATAGAATCAGGATAAGAAAAATAAGCAGTGACTTTTTTTCCAGGATTTCTAGAAAATAAATTTTCAGCATATTGTGGATTAATTTGTGTATTAGTACCGTTATTATTGCTACTATTATTACTATTTAAATTAGAATATCCTGGAATATTCATATATGGAGGATAAGTACTCTGATTAGGAATATAAGTAGGATTATTTAATCCATTACTTGTATAATTTTGGTTCATAATTTCCCTTCTTTCATTTAAATCTATGCAAAAGAAAAGAGAATATGATTTTTAGTTATTCTCCATAATCTCATCAAAAACAGGATCGGAATCAGTTGGCTCTGTTCCTCTAACATAATACATAATTCGTTTATGACTATCATTTTCAGTAGCAGGTTTTCCCGTAATTGGATTTACTAATACTCCAACTACATTACTAGGTTGTTTATACCAACTATCTTCATGACCAGCTAAATAACCTTCCATAGCATCTACCCAAATATTTCTAGAATATTTATAGTCAGATACTGCTAAAGAGTCATTATCATCATATCCTACCCAAACTGCAGTAACAATTTCTTTATTATAACCAATAGACCAGTGGTCTGTATCTGTTGTTCCACTTTTTAAAGCTAATTTATGCTTAATTCTAGGAGCTATTCCAATTGCTGTAGGATAATTATAATCAATAAAACTAGAGTCATAAGTAGTTGTTAATAAATCACTTAAAATAAAAGTCAAACTTTTATTCAAAATATTTTCTTTTTTAATCTTTTTTTCATATAAAACGTGCCCCTTTAAATCTTCAACTTTAGATATTAAATGACCATCTACTTTATAACCCTCATTCGCAAAACTAGAATAAGCACTTGCCATTTCAATAATATTAATACTAGCTGTACCCAAAGGAAGAGAAGGAATTTCCTCTAATTTTGAAGTAATACCAAGTCTTCTAGAAATATCGATTAAAGCGTCTTCTCCTAAAAACATATGTGTTTTTACTGCATAAATATTATCAGAATAAGAAATTGCAGTAGCAAGTGAAATCGGTTTATTACCATAAGTACCACCATAATTTTGTGGAGAATATGTCTTATTATTGGAAAAAGTAAAAGTAGTCTCACTACTCATAAAAGTGGTACTAGAAGTAAAACCATTTTCTAAAGCAGCATAATAAAGAATAGGTTTCATAGTAGAACCAACTTGTCTAGTAGATTGATAAGCACGATTATATTGACTACTACTATAATCTCTACCACCAACTAAAGCAAGTATCTTACCAGTATTAGGATCCATCATAACACTAGCTACCTGTAAATCTTTATCTGTATTCATGTTGTTTTTGACACTATTTTCTAATATCTTCTGGCTATTCATATCTAAATTAGTATAAATCTTAATTCCACCAGTTTCTAAATAAGAATCTGGAATCTGTTTTAAAGTCTTTAACTCTTTCATAACAGCATCTTGATAGTACATAATAGTAGATAGTTCCTGATAGTTTTTCTCACCCACAATATTAATTGGCTCCTCTTTTGCTTGATTATATTCTTCTTCGGTAATCTTTTTCTTTTTATAAAGGTTATATAAGATATTAATCTGTCTTTTTTTAGCTAAATCATAATTAATTAAAGGTGAATAATTAGAAGGAGATTTAGGAATTCCTACTAAAAGAGCAGCTTCTGCTAGTGTCAAATCTTTAGCCTTTTTATCAAAATAAAACTTACTAGCATTTTCAATACCATACATACCATGTCCATAATTAATAGTATTTAAATAGCCCTCTAATATTTCATTTTTACTGTAACCAACCTCTAATTTTAAAGTGAGCCATAACTCATTAATCTTTCTTTCCCAAGTCTTATCAAAGTCTAAAAATAGATTCTTAGCATACTGCTGTGAAATTGTACTAGCTCCTTGTTTTGTACTACCAGAAGTGATATTAACATACATAGCTTTCATAATACGCAAAGGATCAATTCCCATATGTTTATAAAAGTGCTGATCTTCTGTATTAATAGTAGCCATAACGACATAATTAGAAATATCATCAAGTGCTACCCATTCTTGAGAACCACTTCCTTGAAAGAATAATTCATTAGCATTATCATACATTAAAAAAGCATTAGCTGATTTAATTTCTAATCTTGGACTCATTTTAATATATAAAATAAGAGCTCCCAAACTAATCCCTATAAAAGCAATTAAAATAAGAAATATTTTTAATACTTTTTTGATTCTTTTAAATTTTTTCATAACAGCCTCCAGTCTCTAACTTTAGTATGAAAAAAAATAAAAGAACTATGTATTTTAAATTAAAATTTATATTTTTCTTGAAATTATCTTATCTTATGTTATAATCTGTCTTAGAAATTTAAATGGGAATGAAATTTATGAAAAAGAAGAAATTAACAATTCACTTAATTACCAGTACTACTCAGGAACAATATAATATACTAGGTGAATATGATAAAGAAAATGGGAAAATTATTTACCAAGAAAGTAAGAATTTACTAACAGATGTTGTATTAGACTTAAATAATAAAATTCTAACTAGAAAAAATAAAGATTACTGTTTAAATTATCATTTACTAGAAGGTAAAGTAACAGAAAATGAAATAATAATAAATGATTTACAGAAAAGTCTTTACTTAAATATAAAGACAAATAAGTTTGAAATTACGGATAATAAAGTAGAAATTAAATATTCTATATTAGATAGTAATGAAAAAATCCACTATATAGTAGAATTTTAGGAGGAAACTATGAGTATTATAAGAGAAGTAGAAAAAATAATTAAAAATCATATAATAAAAGCAGGATACGAAATAGAAAATGTAACATTAGAAACAAGCAGTCGTCCGGATTTAGGAGAATATCAAATTAATTCAGCTTTCAATTTAGGAAAACAAAATCACTGTAATCCAAGAGAAGTAGCTGAAAAAATAGTAGCAGAACTTTCAGGAGATAAAATATTTACGAATTTAAATATTGCGGGAGCAGGTTTTATCAATATTAGTTTTAGTGATGAGTTTTATCTAAATAGTATGAATAAATTATCAGAAAGTTTAAATAATAATATTGATTCCTATAGTAATAAAAAAGTATTTATGGATTATGGTGGAGCTAATATTGCGAAAACACTTCATGTAGGTCATTTGCGTAGTGCTGATATTGGGGAAGCTGTAAAGCGTTTAGCTGAGGTTTTAGGATATCAAGTAATTAGTGATGTTCACTTTGGTGATATTGGTAGACAATCTGGTATGGTAATTTATGAAATGATGGAAAGATATCCAGATTTAGTATATTTTAAAGAAGACTATAATGGTGAAGATGAAGAATTACCAATTACGAAAGAAGATCTTCAAGTAATTTATCCAACTGCTTCTACGAAAGCAAAAGAAAATGAAGAAGTAATGGAAAAAGTAAGAGAAATTACAGTAGCAATTGAAAATCATCATAAAGGTTATACTGCTCTATGGAATAAAATTAAAGAATTATCTAAGGAAGATATTAAGGAAATTTACCATCGTTTAAATACAACTTTTGATTTATACGAAGGAGAAAGTGACTGTTATCCTTATATTCCAGAAGTAATTTCTATTTTAAAATCAAAGGATTTGCTTTATGAAAGTGAAGGAGCATTAGTAGTAGATACCAAAGAAGAAACAGATACAGAACCAATGCCACCACTTGTTGTCTTAAAAGCAAACGGTGGAACAGTTTATCAAACAAGAGAATTAGCTACTATTTTATCTCGTCAAAAAAGATTTGCACCTGATGAATACTGGTATTTTACAGATAATCGTCAAGAATTATACTTTAAACAAGTATTTCGTGTAGCAAAAAAAGCAGGTTTAGTACCAGAAAATACTGAACTTAAATTCTTTGGCTTTGGTACTATGAATGGTAGTGATGGAAAACCATTTAAAACCCGTGCTGGTGGCGTTATGAATTTAACAGATTTAATGGAAATGGTAAAAGAAATAACGGCAAGTAAGTTAAACATGGAATTAGTAAAAGAAGAAGATAAAGATGAAACAAGTGAAAAAATCTCAATAGCTGCTTTAAAATATGCAGATTTCTTACCATATCGTAGTAAAGATTTTATTTTCGATGTTACGAAATTTGCTGACTTAGATGGTAAAACAGGTCCATACTTACTATATTCAACTGTTCGTATGAATTCATTATTAGAAAAATCTGGCATTGAACTAGATGATAAAAAAATAGAAAAAATACTAGGCGTTGAAAAAGAAACCGTTAGAATTTTGTTAGAACTTCCTAATATTTTAAAAAATTCTATAGAATCAAAATCATTAAATGAGATAGCAGATTACTTGTATCGATTAACAAGCAGTTATAATAAATTTTATGCTGAAAATCATATTTTAACCTGTAAAGACGATAGTTTAAAAGAAACTTGGCTTGTTTTAACAAAGCTAGTAAAAGACACCAATTTATTACTTTTAAATATACTAGCTATTGAAGTACCAGAAAAAATGTAAAAAAATGTTGCATTTTATATAGAATAATGATATAAGTTTAAATGATAAAAAAAGAAAGAAATATTAAATATATATAGGAGGAATACCATGAGTATTAAAAATATGACTAAGGAAGATTTAGAATTATTATCAAATAAAGATATTACCAACCTATTATTAGAAGAAAATGGAAAGCAAACAACACCAGATTTATTTAAGAAAATTATTAAATTATTAGAATTACCAGAATCTACTTTTGATCAAAAAATAGGAGATTATTATACTTCTCTTACAACAGATAAAAGATTTATCTTATTAGAAGATGGAACATGGGATTTAAGAAGTCGCCATACATCAGATAAAATAATTAAAGTAGATGAAGACGAAGATGAAGATATCGAAGAAATCGAAGAAGAAGTAGATGAAGAAGAAGAAACAGATGATTTTGATTCTATTGATAGTGATGATGATGATATCGATAGTGGTGATGACGATTTAAAAGATTTAGTAGTCTTAGATGAAGATGAAATAGAAGCAGAATAAACAAGGTACATAGTTTTATGTACTTTTCTTTTGCATAAAAAGAAGCAATTTTATTAAATAAAAATACTTTTTCTTGAAAAAATAGATAAGATACCTTAAAATATGTAGCATGAAGTAAAGATACTTTAAAAATATATTCTTATAGGTGAGATTTATGGAAATAGATAATATAAAAAATAATTTAATCGTTGAAATAGAAAAATTAGTAAAAATTATTAAATATGATTTATATAAAATAGTCCATATAGAAGAAACAGGAACCATATCACTATTCGTAAGAAAAGGAGAATTTTATTTCCCTTTAGATGCCTTCAAGGTATTAGAAATATTTAGAAAAATACCTGGTTTTGGAATAAATAAAAATCATAAAACATATACTGAAAATAATATGATATTAAATGATAATACTTTTATGACTTATATACAACATGTATTTCTAAAAGGATTAACTGCTGAAGAATATTTCAAGGAGATACTTTTACATGAAACACTACATTTTTGTGGTAGTGGTGGAGGAAGTGCATTAAGAGAAGGAATCAATGAATTGAAAACAAGGCAGTTAGCTCAAAAGTATAACCTTTTAACTTCTGCTTGTGGCTATCCTAAGGAAACTAAAATTGCATATGAATTAGAAGAATTATTTGGAGAAGATATTATAAATAAAATAGCATTTTCTAAAAATCGTTCAGAATTAATAGAAATATTAACTTCTCTATCTAAAGAAGCAATGGAATTTTTCTTAGAATTGGATAAAATAATGGAAAAGGAATTTGAAGATAAATATTATAGATACAAATTTCCTGGTATAATGGGTCCATTTAAAAAGGCAAACAAATATAATTCTATAGATTATTCACAAGCATATGAGCTTATAGAAAAGTACAAAGATTATTCTGAAAATCACAAAATAAAATAAATAATTGGGAAGAGTTACCTTCTTATTTAATTAAAAATGATAAAGCTATTAAATTAGAAAATACAGATATAATATATACTATTAATAGTAAAAATGAGTAGGAAAACTATTCATTTTTTCTTATCTCTAAAAATAATATGTTATAATCATAATAGGAATGGTGATGATATGGAATTTATAGCTGAAATCAAACAAAAGGCAAAGAATAATAAAAAAAGAATTGTCCTACCAGAAACAATGGACGATAGAGTTCTAAAAGCAGCAGAAATTGTATTAAATGAAGAAATTGCTGATATTATTTTAATTGGTAATGAAAAAGAAATAAATGAAAAATCTATGAATTTAAAAAAAGCTACTATTATAGATCCAAATACTAGTAGTTTAACCCAAAATTACATAGAAAAACTAGTAAACCTTAGAAAAGATAAAGGTATGACACAAGAAGAAGCAACCAAATTACTATTAGAAAATTATATGTATTATGCTTGTATGCTAGTTTTAGATAAAAAGGCAGATGGTGTTGTTAGTGGAGCACATCATTCAACTTCTGATACATTACGACCAGCTTTACAGATTATCAAAACAAAACCAAATACAAAATTAGTATCTGCTTTCTTTTTAATGGATGTTCCAAATTGTAGTTATGGAGAAAATGGTGTATTTCTATTTTCTGACTGTGGTTTGAATCAAAATCCTACTAGTAGTGAATTAGTAGATATTAGTATATCAAGTGCCAATAGTTTTAGAAATTTAGTTGGAAAAACCCCTTATGTAGCTCTACTTTCTCATTCTACAAAAGGTAGTGCTAAGCACCCAGATGTTGACAAAGTAATAAATGCAACCAAAATACTAAAAGAAAATTACCCTGACTATCATATTGATGGAGAGCTTCAATTAGATGCCGCAATTGTGCCAGATGTAGCTTCTATAAAAGCAAAAGATAGTGAAGTAGCAGGTCATGCTAATGTATTAATCTTTCCGGATTTAGATAGTGGCAATATTGGTTATAAGTTAGTAGAAAGATTAGCTAATGCTAAAGCCTATGGACCACTTACCCAAGGAATAAATGCTCCAATTAATGATTTATCTCGTGGTTGTAGCGTTGATGATATTGTAGGTGTTATCGCAATTACTGCTGTTCAAGCACAAAATTACTAGTAATTTAAAAGATTTATTGATATAATACATACAGAATTATTTTAGCCCTAATAAATTTGCTTAATTAAAGGAGGATTTATATGTTAGAAAGACTAGAAGTAATTGAAAAAAGATATGATGAAATTCAAAAAGAATTATCTAATCCTGATGTTTACAGTAACATGAATAAAATGAAATCTCTATCAAAAGAAGCAAGTGACTTAGAAGAAACTGTAAATGCTTATCATGAGTATAAAAAGATTTTATCAGGAATAGAAGATACCAAAGAAATGATAAAAGATCCTGAAATGGGTGAGTTAGCAAAAGAAGAATTAGTAAACTTGGAATCTGAGAAAACTAAATTAGAAGAAAAAATAGAAGTTTTATTAATTCCTAAAGATCCTAACGATAGTAAAAATGTTATTGTGGAAATTCGTGGAGCAGCTGGTGGAGATGAAGCCAATATCTTTGCTGGTGATTTATATAGAATGTATTCAAGATATGCTGAAAAACAAGGATTTAAAATTGAATTAATTGATGCTGAAGAAGGCGCTTCTGGGGGATTTTCTCAAATAGAATTCATGGTAAAAGGAGAAGGCGCTTATTCAAAACTAAAATATGAAAGTGGTTCTCATCGTGTTCAAAGAGTCCCAGAAACAGAATCACAAGGAAGAATTCAAACCTCAACTGCAACAGTATTAGTAATGCCAGAAGCAGAAGATGTAAACATTGAAATCAATCCAAGTGACTTAAGAATTGATATATATCGTTCTTCAGGTTGTGGTGGACAAGGAGTAAATACTACCGATTCAGCAGTAAGAATTACCCATTTACCAACCAATACAGTAGTTACTTGTCAAAATGAAAGAAGTCAAATTCAAAACAAGGAGCAAGCAATGAAAGTATTAAAAGCACGTCTTTATGAACAAGAACTTCAAAAACAAGAAGAAGCATTAGGTAATGAAAGAAGAAATAAAATTGGTACTGGTGATAGAGCAGAAAAAATTAGAACATATAACTACCCACAAAACAGAGTAACAGACCATCGCATTGGTTATACCACAAACAATTTAGATAGAATTATGAATGGTGCACTTGATGAGGTAATTGAAGCTTTAATTACCGAAGATCAAAAAAGAAAGTTATCAGTAGAAAACAATGACTAAAATTTCTACAATCTGTCTAAAATGTGGTAAGGTTCAAACAGTAGAAAACATGGAAGAAATAATGAACGATTATTATATCGTTCTAGATAAGAAAATGTTTTGCCCAAATTGTCAGAGAAAAACTGATTTTATAGCGACAAAAGATATAGAAAATCTAAAAGAAAATATAGAGAAAAATCCATCTGAGGCATTAGATAGTTATATTATAAAGTTATTAAAGAAATAGGATTATAACATGAAAGTAGAAGAATTAATTATTTATGGAAAAAAGTACCTTCACTCTCAACACGCTAAGATGTTGTTAGCAGATTTATTACAAGTAAATCCCTTAGAACTACTAAATCATTTAGAAGAAGAAGTACAAGTAGATATTATCAATGAATATAAAAAAAGAGTAGAAGCCTTAAAAGAAAAAAAACCAATACAATATGTAATTGGTAATGTTAATTTTTATGGAAATAAGTTTTTAGTAAACGAAAATGTTTTAATTCCAAGATTTGAAACAGAAGAATTAATAGAAAATACATTATTATATATTGATAAAATATTTCTTGATAAAAATTTAAAAGTAATTGATTTAGGGACTGGGTCTGGCTGTATTGGTATCACTTTAAAACTTAAAAATCCATCTTTTGATGTTACTCTTTTAGATATTAGTAAAGAGGCATTAGAAGTAGCAAAACAAAATGCTAGTAGTTTAAATGCCCAAGTAAAACTATGCCAAAATGATATGCTCGAAAATCTAGAAGAAAAATACGATATTATAATTTCTAATCCACCCTATATTAAAGAAAATGAGCCAATTGAGGAAATCGTAAAAAATAATGAACCCCATTTGGCTTTATATGCTGGAATAGATGGCTTAGACTATTATCGTAAAATCCTAAAAGAAGCAAAATATCGTGTAAATAATAGATTTTTGCTTGCTTTTGAAATAGGAGAAACTCAAAAAGATGCCATTATAGAATTAGCAAAATTAAGTTTTCCACAGGCTAAAATTGATGCTAAAAAGGATATGCAAAACCGTGATAGAATGATATTTGTTTACCAAAATGAGGCTAATTAAGCCTCTTTATTTTGTTTGAATTCCATATCTAGCCCCTTTTAAAAGATATAAAAAGTAATAAGCTTCCGTTAATAAATTATCAAAGAAGAGTGGTTCTACTATAAAATAATACTTATTATTTAAAATACCATTAATGATAACGCGTAAGAATTTGATAAAATCTTCTACATATTGAATTGTGCTTTGATTTAATTTAAGTTGAGAATCAGGAGTAATATTCATTTCCTTATATAAAGTCATTTGCTTCATAAATATTTTTCTAAAATTATCGGAATTGGTAAGAATAGTAGTTAAACTAGGATCACAAAGTCCAATAATAAGTTGAGAAATAGTTTTCATAGAGTCACAGTACCAATATTCATAATTAACGATAAAAGTAGGATCGGCACTGTTTTTAGCAGCAAGTCTTAATAAATCATTATAATAAAAATTAATTTCTTTAATCACAAAGGTAAAGAAAGTAGGGTAAGTATAAGAAAATAATTTATTCTCTTTTAATAAATCTAAAATTTCCTTACAAAAATCAATAAAATTTTTACTTAAAGCAATAGCATTTTCATTAATATCAGTAATTTCTGCTAGTTCTTCTTCTGTATAATTAAACTTGCTACCAGCTTCTATATTCATTTCAGCAATCGTAAGATTTGTGTTTATATCAACATTAAATAATTTCTCAGTAACTAATTCACAATTTAAAGTATAATCAGTCACAAAAGAATTACTATTTAAAATACTCTCTGGTAAATTTTTATTAGCAAGTTTAATCACTCTTTCTCCAAGTTCTTCACATCTAATTCCAAAGTCATTCGCAATATCGATATAATACTTATTATTTTCTAAAAAAGAAAGTTGAATATTTAAACAAAATTCTCTCATAGTCCTTAAATAAAATAGATTGTCAATTAAAGATTGTATCATAAATAAAGTATCATTAATCATTTTTTCACCTCTATCTAAATATATGTTAAAAAAAATAAAATATAATCTGTATAAGATATCAAATTAGACCCCAATATAAAATCAGAAAAGGTGATAAAATGAAGAAAATTGGGGTAATACTAGTAATAGTTTTTATTGTATTTATGATGATATCAAAAGAGGAAGAAGTAATGATTCCAAAAGAAGCAATTCGTTTTCGTGTTATTGCTAACAGTGATAGCAATGTTGACCAATTAACTAAAACCCTAGTAAGAAATGAAATTCAGGAACAATTAGCTACCGATATGAAAGAAAATAAAACTATAAAAGAAGCAAGAAAAAAAATAAACGATAATCTAACTAATTATAGTAATTTGATAGAAAAAACTTTAAAATCTCATGAAGTTGACTATGGTTACGATATAAACTATGGTATGAATTATTTTCCTAAAAAGACCTATAAAGGAGTTAACTACCAAGAAGGCTATTATGAATCTTTAGTGGTAACATTAGGTAGTGGTGAGGGAAAAAATTGGTGGTGTGTATTATTTCCTCCATTATGTTTACTAGAAGCAGAAGAAACTAGTCAAAAAGAAGAAGTAGAATATAAATTTTTTATAAAAGAAATTATAGATAAATATTTATAATATATAAGCTTCCTACATATCATTAGGTAGGAGGCTTTTTATGTCAATACCAGTAATTTTTATGTTAGCAGTAGGATTAAGTATGGATGCTTTTTCGTTATCTTTAATATATGGAACATTAGAATTATCAAAAAAAAGATGTAGACAAATGAGTATAATTGTAGGAATATTCCACTTTATTATGCCAATTCTTGGGTATCAAATAGGAGAACTTATTTTAAGATTTATCAAAATAAACCCAGATATTTTAGTAGGAATTATTTTTATAATATTAGGGTTAGAAATGATACTATCCCTAAAAAAAGAAGATAATATAAAATTATTAACCAGTTTAATATCTGTTATTATTTTTGCGTTTACGGTAAGTATAGATAGTTTCTCAATTGGTACTTGTTTTGGTTTTTCAAATTCTAAGATTTTATTACCATGTTTTATTTTCTCTATCACAAGTAGCTTATTTACTTATCTTGGCGTAATCCTTGGAAAAAAACTATCTACCAAATTTGGTAATATTACGGTAGTAATTGGATCTCTTATTTTAATAACTTTAGGCTTAACTTACTTATTTTGACATCAATTTACGAAAATAAAGTGCTTATCTTCTAGTTTTATGTTATATTATTATTAGTATGAACGAAAGTTTAAAACTAAAATACAATATAGTAGAAGTTACTTGGAGGTAAGTATGAAAGTATTAGAAATTAATGGTGGAAAACCTCTTACAGGAACCATTCGTATTAGTGGTGCTAAAAATGCATCTGTTGCTTTAATACCAGCAGCTATTTTAGCAGATAGTGAGGTAACCATCTGTAATGTTCCTGAAATCACAGATACTGATGCCCTAACTGAAATTTTAGAATATTTAGGAGCAACAGTAAAAAGAGCAAGTGAAAGTGTTTTAATTAATCCAACTACAATTGAAAACAAAGAAATTCCTAAAGAATTATCAACAAAGCTTCGTGCTTCTTACTATTTTATGGCAGCATTACTTGGTAAATATAAATATGTTGAAATGTATTTTCCAGGTGGGTGCAATATAGGAGCAAGACCAATCGACCAAACTTTAAAAAGTTTTAGAGCACTAGGAGCAACTGTAGAAGAAGACAACAACAAATATAAAATTTATGCTGATAAATTAAAAGGTGCCCATATTTACTTAGATATGCCAAGTGTTGGTGCAACCATTAATGCTATGCTAGCATCTGTTAAAGCAGAAGGTGAAACCACAATAGAAAATGCAGCAAAAGAACCAGAAGTTGTAAATGTGGCAGTATTTTTAAATGGAATGGGTGCTAAAATTACTGGTGCTGGAACTAGTGAAATAAAAATTAAAGGAGTAAATTCTCTAAAAGGATGTTATACAGAAGTAATACCAGATAGAATAGAAGCTGGAACATATGTAATAGCTGGAGCTTTAATGGGAGAAAAATTAAAAATTGATAACATTATTCCTGAACATATTGAAATGCTAACTTTAAAACTAAAAGAAATGGGAGTTCCTATTAATATTGGTCCTGACTATATCATAGTATCAAAAGGAAACAATTTAAAACCAGTTAGTATTAAGACACAAGGCTATCCTGGATTTGCAACCGATTTGCAACAACCAGTAACAACCCTTTTAACGCAATGTGAGGGAACTTCTACTTTAGAAGAAACAATTTATGAAAATAGATTCCAAAATGTACCATATTTAAATAAATTAGGTGCAAATATCGAAATTGATGAAAAACAAATTCATATCAAAGGAAAAACAGAATTAGTAGGAACAACAGTAGAAGCAACTGATTTAAGAGCAGGTGCTTGTCTAGTATTAGCAGGATTACTTGCTAGTGGTACTACCAAAGTCGCAAATATTGAGCATGTATTAAGAGGTTATGAAAATATTGTTCAAAAATTAACCGATGTAGGAGCAGATATTAAGTTAAAAGAAGAAAATTAATCTTCTTTTTTTCTTTTTTGTGGTATAATATGTGGCACAAAGGAGAAAGACTATGAACTGGAATGATGTTACTAATAAATTAGTAGAAATAGAAAACCTACAACAACTTTTAACCATAAAAATATCAGACTCTAAAAGTAAAGAAATAATAGCTAGGTACAATAAGTATCATGACATAACAAAAGACAGTATAAATAAATTAAACAATGCAGTTTTAGAAAATCGGATTAGAAAAACTCCTTTTCAATTTATTTTACTATCAGTAGTTATGAATAAAAAAATTCCGCTTACTATGGAAGAAATATATGATAGTATGAGTGATAATTTAGAAACAACTATCAGTTATTTAAATAATCTTCAAAAAAAGTATGAAGATATGATTAAAATTTTTGATATTGTTTTCAAAATAGAAGAACTATCACAAATAGAGCTTACAACAGTTACTGATTATGAAAATGGAGTATATATAAAAGTATTAAATAAATATAATGCAGCTTTCTTAGAATTTTTACAGCAAGATGTAAAAGAATCTGCTTCGCTTATCAAGAATACCACTAAAGAATTAATGGAAAATTTAAGTAAAAATGAAAGAAGTAAGCTATTACAAGAAATGATTCCGTTATCATATGATCGAAACGCTTTTACATACATAGACGAAATAAAAACAGTTAAGAGTATTTATAAAAATCCAACAGTTCCATTAAGAGATGAATTATATATTTACAAATTACTCCTATATTTTAAAGAAACTGTCTATATTTCCTTAGAGGAATACTTTAGTAAGCAAGATATTTCTAAACTTATATCTTTCTTTGAAGAAGTATTATCTATTAAAGAAGATAAAATAAAAAAAGTCTAAAATCATCTAAAATGAAATAAACTAAGAATAGGTAACTATTCTTTTTATTTGGAGGTTTTATGAAAAAGAAAAAATTAATAAAATATTTAATCCTAATATTATTACTATTATCAGTTTATGGAATTTACCATTTCTTTAAAACAGATAAAATTAATTATATTGCGTTAGGAGATTCTGTTGCTGAAGGAATGAATCCTTATGGAGAAGTAGGCTATAGTTATACAGATTACTTAGCTGAATTACTTCAAAAAGATCATAAATTATCTTATTACACCAAAAAATATACGAAAAGTGGATATGTAACCGAAGATATTATCAGAAATCTACAAACAAATAATAACTTAAAAAAAGATTTAAGAGAGTCAAACTTAGTCACAATTTCAATTGGAGCTAATGATTTTCTACATAAAATAGATTTAAAAAGTTTAGATGTATCTAATATAATTGGACTTAAAAATAAAGTAACAGAAGTATTACCAGACATTGAAAAATGTATAAAAGAAGTTAGAAAATATGCAAAAGATGATATCATAATCGTTGGCTATTATAATCCAATTCCTTTTTTATTTAATACAAGTGGAAACGATTTAGATGAATTATTTGCCTACATTGATGATGAATACAATAAAATAGCTAACAAAAACAATTGCCGTTATCTTTCTATGTACCAATTATTCAAAAAAAACACAAACTTTTTACCAAATCCAGCTGATATTCATCCAAACTTAGATGGCTATCAAGAAATGGCTAACCAAATATACTCCTTCTACCGTGGAAAATAAAGAAAAAATATCTTGAAAAGTATAAGAATTACTGCTATAATAAAAACGCATTTAATTACTATGGCATACATATAACTGCCATGGCGAAGAAAAGGCTCTAGAATATTCTAGATATAATCTAGATACGAAAGGAGATAATTATGAAAAAGGGAATTCATCCAGAAATGAAAGAAGCAACTGTAAAATGTGCTTGTGGAGAAACATTTAAAGTAATGTCTACAAAAGAAGAAATTCATGTAGAAGTTTGTTCTAAATGTCATCCATTCTATACTGGAAAACAATCAAGAGCATCTAAGACTGGACGTGTAGAAAAATTCAATCAAAAATATGGTTTTGATAAGTAAGATAAAGCTATTTAGTTTTATCTTTTTATTTTGCTAAAATTGGGTATAATAAAATTGGTGGATAATTATGAAAGAAATTACATTAGAAAAAATTAAAAAATATAATGAGGAGTTTAATAGTAATAAATGGAATAAGATTATTTCTAATGCTATTACTACAAATGGTATTAATAATACCTGTTTTAATCCGAGTGTTTTAACTACCAATCAAAATGTATTTAGTATTGAATTACCAGATAGTAAAAGAATGGATCAAAAAAAGAGTGGTCGTTGTTGGGCATTTGCTGGTATGAACATGTTAAAACATGATATTGCCAAAAACTTAAACATAAAAGTAGAAGATATTGACCTATCAGTAAACTATTTAACTTTTTTTGATAAGTTAGAAAAATCCAACACAATCTATGAAAACATTATTTCACTAGAAGATGTAAACTACGATACTATCAATGAATTAAAAATTGGAAATTTAGAAGAAGGAGGTTATTTTGAATTTTTTAGAGAATTAGTTAAAAAATATGGAATCGTACCTTCTACTTATATGAGAGAAAATGTAACGAGTGAAGATAGCAGTAGTTTGATGATAGTATATGATGAAAAAATAAAGAAAGATATTTCTAAACTAATAACAGCTAAAAAAGAGGGAAAAACAAAAGATTATTTAGAAAAAATGATAGAAAAAATGGTATCTGAAAACTATATCATATTAGCGAAAATGTTAGGAGAACCACCATTAGAAATTAATTTTGAGTATCGAAATAAAGATAATATTTTAATTACTAAAAAACTAACGCCACAAGAATTCTATCACCGTTATTCATCATTAAATTTAGATGATTTTGTATCGGTTGGTAGCATGAAAATGTATAATAAAGAATACTATAAAATCTATCAAAAACAGTATTCTAGAAATATTTTGGCTACTAGTACCGTTAAATTTTTAAATCTACCATTAACGGAGTTTAAAAATCTAATTGTTTCTGAGTTAAAAGATGGTATTCCTGTTTGGTTTGGTGCAGAAGTAAAGAAAATGCGTAATCAAGAAAATGGAATCTTAGATATGAATTCTTATAACTATGAAGAAGTTTTTAATTATGAAAGACTAACACAAGAAGAAAACTTAAACCTTCATGCAATAACACTAGCGCATGCCATGAGTTTTGTAGGAGTGCATATTGTTGATGATAAAATTATTCGTTGGAAAGTAGAAAATAGTTGGGGTGACAAAGATAATAAAGGTTATTTTATTATGAATGATAACTATTTTGATGAATTTGTAATGAATGCTGTTGTGAAAAAAGAATATTTAACTAGTAAACAATTAGAAATGTTAAATCAAGAAGCAATCAATATGAACCCTAATGATCCATTTTAAAAAAGATGAATTTGCTTTTTCCACAATTACTGTGAATTATATGATATAATTTTCTATGATAGAGGTGAATATATGAAAATAGGAATCGCAAATGACCATCGTGGTTACAAATTAAAAACAAAATTAATCCCATACTTGTTGAAAAAAGGTTATGAAGTAGAAGATTATGGAACTTTATCAACAGAATCTGTGGATTACCCTGATTATGGAATTCTATTAGGGGAAAAAGTAAGAGATAAAGTTGTAGATTATGGAATCGCTATTTGTGGAAGTGGTATCGGTATTAGTATTGCTTGTAACAAAGTAAAAAAAGTAAGATGTGCTAAAGTAAACAATGTAAGAGAAGCAAGACTATGTCGTTTAGATAATGATGCAAATATCATTGCTTTAAATGAAAAAATGCATCTTTTTGAAGCAAAAGACATTATTGATGTGTTCTTAAATACAAAGTATCAAAAGGAAGAACGCTTTCAAAGAAGAATTGATAAAATTACGAAATATGAGGAGAAAAAATAATGAGTGCCAAATTCTTTTTATATCTTTTTTCCACAATCTTAGTAATTTACTCTTTTGATTCTATTAATATTAATCAAATATTTAAAAAAAATAAAGTCGTACAAGCTAGAATCTTTTATTTTATTCTAGCTTTATGCATGATAGAACTATTAACTTCTTTCTTTTATAATTTATTTGAAGCTACAAAATTTATTTAATTTTGTATAAAAATTTTCATTTTGGTAACACTCTTAATGAGGTGAAAAAAATGAAAAAGAAATTAGTTTTGAAACCATTTGTAATTCCAACACTGTATTTAACATTTTCTCTAGCTATTATGATAGGTTTATTTTTATCTATTGATGTTACCCAAGAAAAAGAAAATTTAACCTATGTTAGTAGTGCTATTCTAGATGAATATGTACCAGTTATAAATACAGTAGAAAAGGTAAGAAGACCTTATACAGATGGAAATGTCGTAATTGCTAATAATTACTATGACTACCAATCATCAGAAGAAGAACAACAGTCATCTATTCTTTACCATGAAAATACTTATATTCAAAACACAGGTATTAACTACAAATCTGATAATAGTTTTGATGTAATAAGTATCATGAAAGGTGAAGTAATAGAAGTAGAAGAGAAAGAACTCCTTGGAAAAAGTGTAACAATAAGACATGAAAACAATATAATAAGTGTTTATCAAAGTCTAGGTGAAACAAATGTCAAAAAAGGAGATAAGGTAGAAGCAGGTCAAATTATTGGTAAAAGTGGAAAATGTGATTTAATTACAGATTCCGTAAACAATTTACATTTTGAATTATATGTAAATGGAACAATAGCAGACCCTGAAAACCATTATGATAAAACTGTAGGAGAGTTTTAATCTAGCATAAAGGAAAAAGTCACCAATATAATTTATTAGGTGATGAAAGTGAATAAACAAATAATAAAAAGGGTAGAAGAAGAAGCAGACTATATGATTGAAACAAAAGAAACAATTAGAAAAGTTGCTTCTAAATTTAGAGTTAGTAAAAGCACTGTTCATAAAGATATCAAAGAAAGATTAAAGGAGTTAGATTTTACGAAATTTAAAATAATTCAAGATATTTTTTCTGAACACATAAGGACAAGACATATATTAGGAGGAGAGTCCACTAGAATAAAATATTTAAGAGAAAGAAAGAGCTAGAAGGTGATAATATGCGTGATATTGGGATTGACCTTGGTACTACCAATATTCTAATTTATATAAAGGGTAGGGGTATCGTTTTAAATGAACCAAGTGTAGTTAGTATTGATACTAGTACAAAAAAGGTTTTAGCAGTAGGAAAAGAAGCAAAAGAAATGTTAGGCAGAACTCCTGGAAAAGTAAAAGCCATTAAGCCAATGAAAGATGGTGTGATAGCTGATTTTGAAACTACAGAAGAAATGCTAAAACGCTTTGTGAAAAAGGCAGTAGGAAAAAATATTTTAAGAAAACCTCGTATTTTAATTTGCTGTCCTTCCAATATCACCGGAGTAGAAAAAAACGCAATCCGTGAAATAGCGGAACGCATGGGAGCAAAAAAGGTATTTTTAGAAGAAGAACCCAAAGTAGCTGCTGTAGGAGCCGGTATTGATATTTCTAAACCATCTGGTAGTATGGTAATTGATATTGGTGGTGGAACAACAGATATCGCTGTTTTATCTTTAGGAGGTATTGTAACAAGTGATTCATTAAGAATAGCTGGAAACACCTTTGATGAAGATATTATGAATTTTATTAAGAATAAGTACAAGCTAATTATTGGTGAAAAAACTAGTGAAGATATTAAAAAAAGTATTGGAACAGTATTAAAGAGTAGTAAAAAAACAAGTATTGAAATAACAGGAAGGGGTGCTACAACTGGTTTACCTGAAACGATCACAGTGGTAAGTGATGATATAATAGAAGCTTTAAAAGATGATGTGAAAAAAATAGTAGAAGCCGTAAAATTAGTATTAGAAAAAACACCCCCAGAATTAGCAGCTGATATTTCAGACAAAGGAATTATCTTAACTGGTGGTGGTGCTTTAATAGATGGTTTAGTAGAAAAACTTAGAAAAGAATTAAAAGTACCAGTATTTATTTCTGATAATCCTCTTACCAATGTAGCAGAGGGTACGGGTATTTTATTAGATAACCTATATTTAATTGATAATTAGACCAAAAATAATGGTCTTTTTATTTTGTGATAGAAAAAAATATGGTATAATGTGAATAATGAGGTGGAAGTATGTTTGAAAGTGAAATGATAACTTCTTTCAAAATGGTTTTTATTACTTTTATTGTTAGTGCCTTAATTATGCCTATTATGAAAAAAATAGCACATCATATAGGGGCCATTGATATTCCAAGACAAGATGAAGGTAATAGACATATTCATAAAAAACCAATTCCTAAATTAGGTGGTGTTGGTATCTTTTTAGCCTTTTTATTTGGTTATATGTTATTTGGCCAACACAGTATTAAAATGAATGCTATTTTAATAGGAAGTTTTATTATTATTTTAACAGGAATGATAGATGATATTAATGATTTAAGGGCATCACGCCAATTAATAGCTCAATTTTTAGCTGCATCAGTTATTGTATTTTATGGTGGTATTGTTTTAACAGATATAACGGCGTTTGGACTTCATATTGAATTTGGTATTTTTTCAAAATTAATGACGATATTATTTATAATTGGTTGTATTAATATTATCAATTTTACAGATGGTTTAGATGGCTTAAGTGGTGGAGTAACTTCTATTTTTTATATTACTACTGCGATTATTTGTTTTTATCAAGGAAGACTTGGAACTTTGGAAATGACTTTAACTTTATTAATGTTAGGTGCAACACTTGGTTTCTTAGTTCATAATTTTTATCCAGCTAAAATCTTTGCCGGACAGTGCAGTATGTTTATGGGATTTATGATTTCCATTATTTGTTTATTAGGTTTTAAAGGGACAGCTCTTACATCACTATTTGTACCACTAGCAATTCTAGGATTACCAATTCTAGATACTCTATTTGCAATTATAAGAAGAACATTAAAGGGTCAACCAATATTTAGTGCTGATAAATCACATATCCATCATCAAATATTAGGTATGAATTTTTCACACAGAGCAACTGTTTTAATTGTTTATTTAATTAATATACTATTTGCACTCACTTCAATTTTCTATGTGTTAAAGGACCCATTGGCTGCCAAAGTAATTTATGTTATTCTCACAGTAATTGTAGTATGGTTTGTTTGTTATACTAATATTATTACTGAAAAAAAACCACCAAAGCTAAAAGATATAAAAAATAAAATACATAAAAGGAAAAAGAAGTAGTACCCAATATACTACTTTTTTCTAATTAGGAGGAGTCTATGTTAAATTTTATTATTTATGAAGATGAAAAAAAGTTTAGAGAAAAATATATCTCAGTTATTTTAAGATTATTAGGTAGTAAAAAAATTGCTTATAAGATCATAGAGTATGATAAGTATGAATCTGGTATTATTACGAATCTAAAAAAACTTATTGGAAAGAAAATATTTATTTTTGATATTGAAGTACCAGATAAGTCAGGACTAGATTTAGCACGTGAAATAAGAAATAGTGGTGATTGGAGTAGTCCTATGATTGTAGTAACAACGCATGAACACTTAAAAAATGCCACTTTTACTAGTAGAATGTTAATGCTAGACTTTATTTCTAAGTTTTATAATTGTGAAGAAAATTTAAAATCAGCTTTACTAGTAGCTTTAGAAATTGTCGATAATCAACATTCTTTGAATTTTCAATACAATGGTGAATTAGTACAAATACCATTTGATGATATTTTATTTATCGAAAAGAATGTAGATGATTTATATTCAACTGTAGTTACAAGGCATGATAGATATATTATCAAACAAACAATTAGTAAAATTGAAAAGGACTTAAGTCAAGATGAAAGATTCTTTAAAACACACAGAAGTTGTATTGTAAATGTAGATAAGATTACAAGTGTGGAATTAAGAGAATGCATCATTCATTTTGGACATACTGAGATAATATCATTACTATCTAGAGAAAAGAAAAATGAATTAAAAGCATTATTAAGTAAAAAAGGTGTAGTAATAAAGGATGGTGTAAGATGAAGTTTTTAGAGTTATTCATAGATTCTGCTATTATGTGGACTACATTTTATTTAATTGGAAGAATATTATTTGAAGAAACAAAAAAAACCAATTACATTAAATTAGTTCCTATGATTATGCTTTTTTCATACATATTAGCACACATAAATTATGTGAATTCAGAAATATTAAATGGTATTATAAAAATTATATGTGTGTATAGTTTGTATTGTGCATTTTATAAAATTATATTTAAAAAAGAACTATCTAAAGTTCTAGTAGCATCATTAATATTATATTTATGTCTATGTGCATCAGAAGTAGTAATGGTAATAATTGCAGGAATTGTTTTGGAAATAATGGGTAAACCTATGTCAATTATGAAAAATAGTATTGTTATGAATTTTCTTATAGCTTTGTTTGAATATATAATAATTTTTAAATTAAAAGATAAATTGACATCTATCGTTAAAGATAATAATTTAGGTAAAAAAAGTGGTATCATAGTTATTTTTATTGTATTAATTACATTGGCATTACTAAAATTTAAAATGCCATTATCAAAGTGGAGTATTGATACAGAATTTATAATTACTATGATAATATTATTATCGTTTTGTATAGTTGGTATATTTATGATAAAGCAAAACTCAGATATTCAAAAAACAACATCAAAATACCAAAAATTAGTAGACTATTCTGATATAACTAATGACCTATTGGAAGATTATAGAGTTATTTCTCATGAACAGAAAAACCAATTGTTAGTAATTAGAAGTTTGTTGGATGATAATTCTCCTCAAGAATTAGTAGACTACGTAGATGGATTATTAGATAAAAAAGTAGGTTTTAAATATGAATGGATTGGAGATTTGACTCATCTGCCACTATCAGGATTAAAAGGATTAATTAATTACAAGTTAATTGAGGCAAATTCATTAAAAATTGATACAAACATTTCTATAAGTAAAGACATTGATAAATTAAAATTAAACAAATTATCATCAAAACAAAAAGACGAATTATATAGTATAATAGGTGTATACTTAGATAATGCCATTCAAGCAGCAAAAGAAAGTAATAAGAAAGAAGTTAGTTTGGAAATCTATAAAGAAAATGAAAAAGTAGTTATCGTAATAGCTAATACCTATGATGGAAAGATAGATTTTGAAAAATTAGATAACTATGGTTATACAACAAAAGGCAAAAATCATGGAGTAGGCTTGCACTTAGTTAAAAAAATAATTGAGAATGAAGTAATATATTCTCAATCACGTAGTTTATTTGAAGACTATTATGTACAGAAGCTAATTATTGATTTATCAGGAATAAAATAAAAAAGCTACCTAACGGTAGTCTTTTTATCTTTCAATCATCTCTTTAGACATTTCAGGTTCATCTATAACTAAACATACACAAGCTGAAGTTGCAGCACCAGCAGCTAAGATACCAAGTCCAGAAAGAACCATAGCGAATAATTTTTTCATACATTTTCCCCTTTCACTTCTATTTACTAAAAACATACCCCTCATAATTCTTATATGGTAATTTAAACACCCTATAAGTAAGAGGATGTATTAGTACAGCTTCAAGTAACATACTACACATAATAACATTTCTTAAAAACATACTATTTGTGTAGAAGTAAAGTAATATATATATAACTGCAACGGTAATTGTTAATAATTTAAATTTAATTCTTCTGTTTTTTCTAACAAGAGGTCTTTTTTTGGTATCAGCAGGAGCATATAATAAAAAACATATAAATGTAACTGCTAAAACAAAATATTGAATAACTAATGGCATGTTGAGATGCAAACAAACATAAGGAAGCCCTATAAATAATAATGAAGAAGCAATCCAGCACATCCAACTTTTAGTAGCATGAATTCCAAATGCAAATGACCTAAGCCCATTAAAAAATAATAATAATATTACTGCTTCTTTAAATAGTCCTAACAATAAAGAAACAAGTAAAATAACAACAACTTTAGTAAGAGATAAGTATATAGCTTCTAAACCATACCTGATTTCATCAAGCTTAGAACTATCGTAATCAGGATAAATATCTGTTACTAATTGTAAAGAATGATTGATAATAAATTGTTTCATTTTTGTATCACCATATCTTTCAATGACACTATAACACAACAAAATATCAGAAATTTCGATATTATATTCAAACGTTTATTTTTGTAGCTAGATACTAAAAAAGTTAACTAATTACAAACTACTTTTACCAAAAACATACAAAAATGAACAATTCACACAAAAAAATTTAAAATTACCACATCTTTTGCTACAATGAATTTGCGCAATTAGTGATATCACACTAGCAGTAAGCAGTAAAGAAATACAGAAGGTGAGGTGGCAGTGTGAAAGGAAGAGTAAAATGGTTCAACAATGAAAAAGGATATGGCTTTATCGAATATACAGATAAAGAAGATATCTTTGTTCATTATTCTGCAATCAGACAAGAAGGCTATAAGACATTAGAAGAAGGCCAGATTGTAGAATTCAAATTACTTGAGACTGAAAAAGGCTTTCAAGCTCTTGACGTCGTAGTTTCAAAAGAACTATCAGCTACCAAATAATGGTAGCTTTTCTAATGGTAATTTTGTTAACTATTAGTTAAAATTTTACCGAAAACACACGAAAATCAACAGAATAACTAAATTTTATTAAAAATTCTTTTAAAAGTGTTACTATGAAAAAGTGCAATTTTTAAAAAGAAGGAAGTAGAAGTATATGTTAGGAAAAGTAAAATGGTTCAATAACGAAAAAGGATATGGTTTTATAATTGGAGAAAATAATCAAGATGTTATGGTACATTATTCTTGTATCGAACAAAGTGGTTATAAAACCTTACATGAGAACCAATTAGTTGAATATGAACCAGTTAAAACGAAAAAAGGTTTACAAGCACAAAAAGTAAAACCGGTAAAAGATTTAGAAACTATGAGATAAAATAGTTTTTTTCTTTTGTTAAAAAATGTGAAAATATGTAAAAGCAAGTTAGAAACTTTATTTTAGCTATCAAATATGCTATTATATAGTTGGGAGGGATGATATATGGATATCATTATCAGAGGAAGTAAACTTGAAATAACAGAAGCTATGGAATCTTATGCAAAGGAGAAAATTAGTAGATTAGAAAAATATCTAGAAAATAGTGATGATACTCACGCTACCATATTAGTAAAGATTCATGGTCATTTACATATCGTTGAAGTAACCATACCTCTAAAAAACTTCATTTTAAGAGCAGAGGAATCTAAAGATGACTTCTATGCAGCAATAGATACAGTAACAGATAAATTAGAAAGACAAATTCGTAAAAATAAAACTAGAATTGCGGCAAAAAAGAATAAAGAAGTAAAAGACTTTGCTTATGACTATATTCAAAGTATTGAAGAAGAAAGTGAAGAAAAAATAGTAAAAAGAAAGAAAATAGAAGTAAAACCAATGGACGAAGAAGAAGCAATTCTTCAAATGGAACTATTAGGTCATGAATTTTATTTATATAAAGATATAGAAACAGGAGAACCTGCTGTTATCTATAAAAGAAAAGATGGAGATTATGGAATTATAGAAGCTGAATAGGCTTCTTTTTCTTTATTAAATAACGATTTTTTGATATTATAATACTGGTGATTATATGGAAATATTTTTGAAAGATTTAAAACTAGAAAGAGTTAATTTTTTTGATGAAGAAAAGATAAATTATATAGAAGGATTATTAGATGATGAATTAATTAAAAAGTATTTAGGCTATTTAAAAGATGGAATATCAATTAGTAAAAATATAGGGTATTTAAATTCACATTATGTTGTAAAACGTGGTTCAAACAATGTAGGTTATCTATATCTTAGTCCACCATTTATCAAAGATAAAAGGACTTCATCAGAAATAAGATATGCTATAGACTCATTATATAGACAAAGTGGTTTAGGTAATCTATTAGTAAAGGAAATTAGTGATTATATTCTAGAAAACGAAAATATCGATTCTCTAGTTGCCATTATTCAAAAACAGAATTTAATCTCCAAACATATAGTAGAAAATAATGGTTACATACAAGATGGAGAAGATATAGATGGTTTGATTTTTGAAAAGAGTAGTTTTAGGCGATAATATATACCATAAATTGTAGGTTTCTAGCGGAAAAAACTAGTCATTGAAGTAAATAGTTGGTATAATATTAATTACAGGAGAGTGAAACAATGGAATTATTAAAAAAGTTATTCGACCATGAATATAAAGAATTAAAAAGATTTGAAAAAATAGCAGATCAAATAGATGAATTAGATGAAAGTATGCAAGCTTTATCTGATAAAGAATTAAAAGATAAAACGAAAGAATTTAAAGAAAGACTACAAAATGGTGAAACAGTAGATGATTTAGTAGTAGAAGCCTTTGCAGTTGCTCGTGAAGCTTGTTTCCGTGTAATTGGTGAAAAACCTTACTATGTACAGTTATTAGGTGCTTTAGCTATTCATTTTGGTAATATTGCTGAAATGAAAACAGGTGAAGGTAAAACTTTAACTTCTGTATTACCAGCTTATTTAAATGCTTTAACTGGTGAAGGAGTACATATCATTACTGTTAATGAATACTTAGCAGACCGTGATGCACATTGGATGGGTAAAATCCATGAATTCTTAGGACTTACAGTAGGAATTAACTTAAGAGATATGACACCAAAAGAAAAACAAGAACAATATGCTTGTGATATCTTATATTCAACTAATAATGAAATTGGGTTTGACTATTTGCGTGATAACATGGTAATTCGTAAAGAAAATCGTGTTCAAAGACCATTTAACTATGCAATTATTGATGAGGTTGACTCAGTTTTAATTGATGAAGCACGTACACCATTAATTATTTCTGGTGGTGAAATGAAGAGTGCTAACCTTTATATGGACGCTGATAGATTTGCTAAATCATTAAAAGAAGACGAATATATTTATGATGAAAAAACTAAAAATGTATCTTTATCAGAAGAAGGAGTTAAGAAAGCTGAAAAGAAATTTGGCTTCAAGAACTTATTTGATGTTGAAAATACAGAATTAGTTCATTATATAAATCAAGCATTACGTGCTAATTATTCTATGAAAAATGACATTGATTATGTTGTTCAAGATGGAAAAGTAGTAATCGTAGATCAATTTACAGGTCGTTTAATGCCAGGTCGTGCTTATAGTGATGGTCTTCATCAAGCAATAGAAGCAAAAGAAGGAGTACAAATTCAACAAGAAACAAAAACTTTAGCTACTATTACTTTCCAAAATTTATTCAGAATGTATAAAAAGTTATCTGGTATGACAGGTACTGCTAAAACAGAAGAAGAAGAATTTAGAAATATTTATAATATGTATGTTATTGAAATACCTACTAATAAACCAGTTATTCGTGTTGATATGCCTGATTTAATGTATTCAACAAAAGCAGGTAAATATCGCGCTATTGTTAATGAAATAGAAGCAAGATATAAAAAAGGTCAACCAGTTTTAGTTGGTACTATCGCTATTGAAACTAGTGAGTTAATTAGTAATTTATTAAAACAGAAGCATATTCCACATGAAGTATTAAATGCAAAAAATCATGCTCGTGAAGCAGAAATTATATCTAAAATTGGTTTAGGTAAATCAGTAACTATTGCTACCAATATGGCAGGTCGTGGTACCGATATTAAATTAAGTGATGAGGTAAGAGAACTTGGTGGATTATGCGTAATTGGTACAGAAAGACATGAATCTCGTCGTATCGATAATCAGTTAAGAGGTCGTTCTGGTCGTCAAGGGGACCCTGGTTTTACACAATTCTATGTATCTATGGAAGATGACTTAATGGTACGATTTGGTACAGATAGAATTAAAATTATGATGCAGAATTTAGGATTTGATGAAAATCAAGCTATTCGTAGTAAAACATTTACGAAAGCATTATCATCAGCTCAAGCTCGTGTTGAAGGTAATAACTTTGATATTCGTAAACAATTACTTCAATATGATGATGTTATGAACAATCAAAGAGAAATTATGTACTCAAGACGTAATGAAATATTAGATAGTGAATCTATTCATGAAACAGTATTAGATACCATCCATAATCATATTTCAGATTTAGTAAACTCTCATCTATTCCCAGAGGGAAGATTAACAAATGATGATGTAAAAGATATAGTAGAATTTGTAAATGAAAACTTACTAAAGAAAGATATTGATAAGGAAGATGTTGATAATAGAACTCCAGATGAAATGATTAATATCATTACTGAAAAAGTAGTAGCAGAATATGAAGAAAAATTAAAAGATATTCCAGAAGAAATCAAAGATGAGTTTGAAAAAGCTATTTCACTTAATGTAATAGATCATCATTGGACAGAACACATTAATACTTTATCTCATTTAAGAGAAGGAATTTACTTAAGAGGATATGGTCAAGAAGATCCACTACGAGCTTATACAATGGAAGGCTTTGATTTATTCGACAAAATGATGCAAAGAATAGATAACGACATCACTTTAATGTTAGTACGTTCTGAAATTAGACAAAATATTGAGAGAAAAGAAGTATCAAAAAAACAAATAACGAATGATAGTGATGAAACTATAAAAAAACAACCTAAGAAATCAGAAAAAATTGGAAGAAATGATCCTTGTCCATGTGGATCAGGTAAGAAGTACAAACAATGTTGTGGAAAGTAGTAAAAGCCCAGTAATTACGGGCTTTTTTCATGCTCCAAATACTTCGGAACATACTTTAGATACCTTTTTGGATACCTTCTGATGAGTATCTAAAAGGTATCTAGATACCCTTTTTAGTGATAAATTCGCAATTTTTTAGTAAGATATTAAAACACAATTTTCCCTTTATTTATAAGGGTTTGCAAGCAATTTTGCTTTAAAATAATATAAAATTGTGTCCGTTGCCAAAGTGGCTTAGAGCACAAATAAAAAAAGATAATACCTTTTTTAATTATCTTCCTCATCTATTGGTTTAAACAATTCTCTTATATCAATATTTAATACTTCTGCAAATTTCCATAAAGTTCCTAAACTAAATGTTTGATAATATTTTTCACTTTCAATATTCATTATGAATCCATCGCTATAATTACATAGTTCTGCAAATTTGTGTTGGGTTAGTCCTTTGGTTTTTCTTTGCTTTTTAAGGTTCGTTGCTACAAGATAGTAAACATAATTTTCATCATTTTTATTTATCAATATAGCATCACACCTTTCTAATAATATTTTCTCACTTATTCGGTGAAAATATACTCACTCATTCGGTGAGATGTGTGATATAATTATAATGAAAGGAGGTAGAGCATGAGCGAAAGCGTAGAGAAAAAGAATAGCAGTGGATTGGCTACTGCTGGAATGGTCTTAGGAATCATTGGTGTAGTTTTATCTTTCATTCCAATAATAAATAATATTGCATTTTGTATAGGAATATTAGCATTAATATTTGGAATTATTGGAATTGTAAAGAAAGTAGGGAAAGGGAAGGCAATTGCTGGAATAGTTTTAGGAATTTTATCGATAGTAATAACTTTGGCAATGCAAAGCGCTGTATCTGATGCAATTGATGAAACATCAAAGGAATTAGATAAGATTACCGGTAATAGTACAGAAGAGGTTTTAAAAACTGAGGCAAATGTTACATTAGGAGATCTACAAATATCTAAAGATGAATATGGTTTAACTGATAGTAAGATGGTCGTTACAGTCAAAAACATTACTGACAAAAAGAAATCATATTCATTTCATATAGAAGCTGTAGATGCAAATGGAAATAGAATAGATGAAGATTATGTATATGCTAATGATTTAAGTGCCGGTCAAACTCAAAATTTTGAAATTTTTACTTATATAGAAGATTCAAAAATTGATGGGATGAAAGCTGCAACATTTAAAATAATAGAAGCTTCAGCATATTAAGGTTAAAAGATGGTTGGATAAATCATCTTTTTTAAATCTCATAAAAAGCTTGCTAAAAAATTGCGAAAAATCGTTAAAAAAGAATTTTAGATACCTTTTTAGATACCCTGAGAATAAATTCCAGGGTGCTGTCGGAAGCTCCCAAGTGCATTCAATAGCCGAAAAGAG
Source organism: uncultured Mycoplasmatota bacterium (assembly GCA_900542735.1). GTDB lineage: Bacteria > Bacillota_I > Bacilli_A > RF39 > UBA660 > Alloscybalousia. The sequence continues at coordinate 34,321 of UQOS01000003.1, forward strand.
CCACAAAATGCTATGAGAAGCTACCAAAATACCTACTATAAAAAGCCATGTGGCAGTGGTAAAAAATATAAACAATGCTGTGGAAAGTAGCATAAAATAATGGAAAACTAATAATTATAAAAATTATAAATTGGTTCGAGTTTTATAACTCGTCCACAAAATATTAAAAATATGTAGTAAAATAAAGGTGTGAACAATGATTATATTTGTTGACACCTTTTAAAATCTAAATAGAAAGGAGAAAAAAATATTGAAAAAAGATTTAGTAACAGCAGAAATAATAGTTAAAGAAAATAAGGTGGGAATACTAAGAGTTGGAAATGTTAATTACATTTCTTTAACTGATTTAGCAAAGTATCAAAATTCAAGTGATCCATCTTTTACAGTTAAAAACTGGTTAAGAAGAATAAATACTATTGATTATATTGGACTATGGGAAGAAATTCATAATCAAGATTTTAATTTGGTCGAATTCGACCAAATTAAAACTGAATACGGTAGAAACTCATTTGCAATGTCACCAACACAATGGGTAAAAAGAACTAAAGCAATAGGAATAATTTCAAAAGGTGGGAGATATAGTATTGGAACATATGCCCATCCAGATATTGCATTTGAATTTGCAAGTTGGCTATCTCCGGAGTTTAAATTATATTTAATAACTGAATTTGAGAGATTAAAAACTAATGAAGCTTATCAAGAAAAAATAGATTGGCAAGCAAATAGAATTTTATCTAAATTAAACTATGTGGTTCACACTGATGCAGTAAAAACCTATATTGTTCCAACACTTACAGAAGCGCAAAAGAAATTTGTTTATGCTGAAGAAGCGGATGTTTTAAATGTTGCTTTATTTGGGATGACAGCAAAAGAATGGAGAGAAAGAAATCCAAAACTTGCTGAAAATGGAAATATAAGAGATTATACTGATTTACTTCATTTAGTGATATTAAACAATCTGCAAAACACAAATGCAGAACTAATTGAAGAAAAAATACCACAAGGTGAAAGATTAGTAAGACTTAATCATTAAGCAAGAAGACAAATGAAAGTATTAAAAGATTTAGAGTTATTACAAAAACAAGTTAATGAAGAAAATAATTTAATAACTAATTAAAAAAGTATCAGCATATTGATATGAACCCCGTTTCTACTTTGCCCAAGAAACGGGGTTCATATCAATTCAATATTAGAACAATTTTTTGAACCATCGTTAAAACAAATATCAATATTAATCGATAGTGGAATAATATCATGGAATAGTGTTATCGAAACAATAAGTTTAAATGATATAAATAAGGATATTAAGGATTTTAAACACCTTATATATGAAAGTTGGGAAAAATTATATGTATATAAACATATTAAATATGATTTGATTATGAGTTTTATAATTCAAATATATTTATTTACCAAAAAGGAAATAGCAATGTTTTTAAATCAAAAATACAAAAGTGAAAATTTAAATACAATGTTTTCATGTATAAATGTGATTGAAAAAGAAGGAAAATACATAGACAAAGATATTAAAACTAAAATAGATATGTACAGAAACATTATCAATGTTTATAAACATGGAAAAAGTAAAAGCTTTGATTAGTTAAAAGAGAAAAATTGTTATGTTTTAAATTCCTGTTATGACTCGAACGATTTATCATTTGTATTTAATTTAAAATTTGTTTCATTTGAAGAACTGTATAATACTCTAATTAATTTTATTAATGAGTTGTAATTAATATTTAATCTAATTATATGTTTGATGATATATCAAATTATGATATAATATCATTGTGAACGGATGTGAACAATGTCCACAATATGTACACGTTAGAGAAATACTTATAGTACAGGTAATATCATAAATACAAATAATATAGATGTACCTAGTCTGATAAACAAGGAAATACGAATAATACTATAAGTATAGATAGTATTGATAATATGGGAGCATCCACTACTTGTGGCTCCGGAAAAAAATATAAACAATGTTGTGGAAAGTAAGATAAAATAAGAAAAAAATCGAATTATAACTATTGATAATGAATTTAATTTTATGACTTATCCACAAAATATAAAAATATGTAGTAAAATAAAGGTGCAAACAAAAAAATTGTTGGCACCTTTTAAATTTAAACAGGAGGTTTTTAATGGAAAAACAAAAATAGATGTAAAATTCGAAAATGAAACAGTATGATTATAGCAACAGCAAATGGTAGACTTATGCGATACAACTAAACAAAATATAAGTTTTCATATTAAAAACATTTTTGATGAAGAAGAATTAGTTGAAAAATCAACTGTAAAGGAATTCTTGACAGTTCAAAAAGAAGGAAATCGAAAAGTTGAAAGAAAAGTTAAATATTACAATCTGGATATGATTATTTCTTTAGGATATAGAATAAAATCAAGTTATTAGAAAATGAAAAATGATATAAATAATTATAAAATGCCCAAGGAGGAATATTATGAAAAGATGTAAGTGGTGTAATTTAAATAATCCCATTTATATAGAATATCACGATAAAGAATGGGGAGTAATGAACATAAATGATGACTATCTATTAGAAATGCTAATTCTAGAGTCTTTTCAAGCTGGGCTTTCTTGGGAATGCGTATTAAATAAAAGAGAAAGTTTTAGACAAGCTTATGATAATTTTAATATCGATAAAATATGCAATTATACTGAAAATAAAATAAAAGAATTATCTGAAAATAAGGACATTATTAGAAATAAGTTGAAGATTAAGGCAAGTATCAACAATGCCAAAATATTCAAAAGTATTCAAAAAGAGTTTGGTAGTTTTTCTAATTACTTAAAAACATTTACTAAAGATAACATAATTTATGAAACCGATAAGACAACAAACTTTTTATCTGATGATATTTCTAAAGATTTAATAAAAAGAGGTATGAAATTTGTAGGAAGTACGATTATTTATTCATATCTTCAAGCAATTGGAATCATTTATTCTCATGAAAAAGAATGTTTTCTATATAAAAACAATTAAAAAAGCTTGTATCTTTCAAAATATATGGTATAGTATACACCATTATGAAAAGGAGAGATACTTATGATATCATGTAAAAATCTAAAAATTACTGATGAGAATATAGAAAAATTAGAATTAGCTAGATTTGATGCTTATGGTATGAAGACAGATGATTTTGATCTTAAAAATACTTTTTCTGCTAACCAGTTAAGAAATAAAAAATATTTAGCTTTCGGAGCATATTTAGAAGATAAATTAGTAGGTGGTTGTTATGTTTCTAGTTCTCGTAATTCTCTTTATATAGAAGAACTTTTTATAAAAAAAGATGCCAGTCAAATAGAAGTTGGTACTAATTTACTAAAATATGTATTAAAAAGAAAATCATTCATTGAAAAATACTATTGCCAAGAATTTAATACAAGTTGTTTAGAAAATAGGGAAGAATTAAACTATATCTATCAGTCATTAGGTTATAGAAAGATAAGTCAAATAGTAATGAGTAAAAGATTTAAATAGATAATAAAAGGGTAAAAGAGCTAGTTTCAAAATAATTAGTTCTTTTCATTTTACAGAAACTTATATATAATGATAGTGGTGAACTATATGAAAACATTAACCATCAATCAACCATTTGCTACCTTAATTGTAGAAGGATTAAAAGAATATGAATTCCGTACTTGGAAAACAAATTATCGTGGTGAAATTTTAATTCATGCTGGTAAAGGTGTAGATAAAAAAGCTATGAAAAATTATGAGTATTTAGGTTTAGAATATCCAAAAGGTTGCATAATAGGAAAAGCTACCATTACCGATTGCATAAAGATAGATGATAATGCTAGAAAAATATTAAAAGAAAAAAATAGGATTATATATTCTAATATTATAGATAATAAAGATTGGAATGGCTATGGCTTTAAATTAGAAAATGTGGAAAAACTAGAAAACATTGAAGTATGTGGAAAACTAAGTTTTTGGGAATTTGATTATCCACAAATCTGTGGAAAACGAAAAGAGGGATAAATATGGATATAAATGAAATGAAACGAAAATTAGAAGAAAATAAATTAGAAATTATAGATTTATGGAGGTCACTTTGACATCTCTTCTAAGCTTCGAGAATTAAAAGAAAAAGAAGAAGAAATGCTAAAGCCAAACTTTTGGGACGACAAAGAAAAAGCAGACTTGACATTAAAAGACATTCAAGAATTAAAAAACTTAACACAAGATATTAAAAAATTAAAAGAAGATACTGAAAATAATCTAGAATTAATTGAACTCTTATTGGTTGAAAAAGATGATGAGTTACTACAAAATTTAGAATTAGACATAAAAAATGAGACCAAACAACTAGAAAAACTATCGGTATTACTCCTTTTAAATGGACCTTATGATAAAAATAACTGTACTTTAGAAATCCATTCTGGAGCAGGTGGAACAGAAGCTTGTGATTGGGCAAATATGTTATATAGAATGTATTTAAGATATTGTGAGAAAAAAGGTTATAAAGTAGAAGTGTTAGATTATCAAGAAGGAGAAGAAGTAGGAATTAAAAGTGTTACGATTGAAATTAAAGGATTAAATGCTTATGGATACCTAAAAGGAGAAAAAGGTGTCCATCGTTTAGTAAGACTTTCACCATTTGATGCAGCTAATAAAAGACATACTTCTTTTGCATCTATTGATATTATTCCAGAATTTGATAATACTATTAATATAGACATCAACGAAAAAGATTTAAAAATAGATGTTTATCGTTCAAGTGGTAAAGGTGGACAAGGAGTAAATACTACCGATTCAGCAGTAAGAATTACCCATTTACCAACCAAAACAGTAGTAACCTGTCAAAATGAAAGAAGCCAAATTCAAAATAAAGAGACAGCTATGAAAATGTTAAAAGCAAAACTCTATGTAATAGAACAGGAAAAGAAAAATCAAGAGTTAAATGCCATTAAAGGAAACTATCAAAATATTGAATTTGGTTCTCAAATAAGAAGTTATGTAATGCACCCATATTCTATGGTAAAAGATCATCGTACTAATACAGAAACTAGTAATGTTTCTAAAGTATTAGATGGTGATATAGATTTATTTATAGAATCATATTTGAAAGGAGTCTAAAAATGAAGTGGTTTAAAAAATTTGAAAAACAAGGTCATATTTTAGAAAAAGTAGAAGCAAAAGACAAATTAAAAAGATACTTTGAATTGGTAATTGGTATTTTATTAATCGCAATCGCTTTTAACTTATTTCTATTACCAAATGAATTAGTATTTGGTGGAGTAAGTGGCCTATCTATTATGGTATCTAAATTTATTACGATAGATGCATCTACTTTTATCATGATAGCTTCCTTACTTTTATTAGTAGTAAGCTTTCTTGTTTTAGGAAAAAATGATACAAAAGCATCTATTGTTGGTTCAATCTTATTTCCTATTTTTGTAAATATCACAGCAAATATTGGGGAATATATAAAACTAGATACAGGCAATGTCTTATTATCAGCTGTTTTTGGTGGTATCATTTATGGCTTTGGTGCTGGACTCGTATTTAAAGCAGGATTCACAACCGGTGGTACTGATATTATCAACCAGATATTATCTAAATATTTACATATGAGTATGGGCAATGCTATGTTAATTAGTGATGGATTAATTGTGGTACTAGGTGGCTTTTTCTTTGGAGCAACCAAGTTAATGTATGCTCTAATCGTAATTTATATTATCGGTCTAATGACAGATAAAGTTTTATTAGGAATTTCTAATTCTAAAGCTTTTTATATTATTACAAACGAAGATGAAAAAATTAGAGATTACTTACTAAATGAACTCCATCATGGGGTTACTATATTTAGTGTAAAAGGTGGCTATACCCACAAAAAAGATGAAGTAATTTTATGTGTAGTACCAACTCGTGAGTATTACCGTGTTAAAGAGGGAATTCATGAAATAGATAGCGAAGCTTTCTTTGTAGTTTGTGATGCTTATGAAGTAAGTGGAGGAGAATAATATGGACATTTTATCAAAAGGAAAAGATAGTGCTTTATCAATTTTAGATACTATTCATAAGAAAAAGTTAGTTCGTAGATATTTTATATTAATCGTATCACTTTTTATTTCAGCGTGTTATTTTAATTTATTACAGCTACCAACTCAAATTGTAACTGGTGGTACGAGTGGAGTTGCAATCATTTTAAATTCTTATTTTAATGTTTCACCATCAACTGTTGTTTTCTTATTTTCCATTGTGTTATTAATTTCTGGCTTTATATTTTTAGGAATTGAAAAATCATCAGGCGCTGTAGTAACTGCTATTATCTACCCAATATTTCTAGATTTAACTGCTAATATCGGTAATTACATTCAAGTAGATTTATCTGACAAAATACTAGTATCTATTTTTGTAGGAATTTTATCAGGAGTAACATCAGGAATGGTTTATAAAGTTGGATTTAGTAATGGTGGATTCTCTATTATTAGTGAAATCATTTCTAAATACAAAAAAGTATCTATATCTAGTATTAGTTTCATTATCAATTTAATCATTGTCGTAATTGGTGGACTTAGTTTTGGTTGGACTATGGTTTTATATGCTGCTATTGTTCTTTATATATATAGTGTTGTTTTAGATAGAGTATTAATTGGTGTATCTAAAAATAAAGCATTATATATAATTACTTCTAAAGAGGAAGAATTATGTAACTATATCATGAAAGACTTAAAACATGGTGTTACTATTTTTGATGTAAAAGGTGCTTTTTTAGAGAAGAAAAGAAAAGTATTAATGACAGTAATTCCAAATCGTGAATACTTTAAATTAAAAGAAGGAATCAAAGAAATTGATGAAAAAGCATTCTTTATTGTAACAGACTCTTACCAAGTTTATGGAGGAGAGTAGAATTTTACTTTTAGAATAGATTGTGCTATAATAAGCCCCGCTAAAAAAGAGGGATTATTATGGAAAAAATATTAGAATTACTTATGAAAAAATATAGTTTACTAAGAGATTCATCAACTAATGACCAAACTATTTTAACTGTTAATTTAGAAATTATGACAAAGTTAATAGAATTTTATCAAGAAAAGCTATTAGAATTTAGATATCTATATAAAAAGTTAAAACAAAATAATGAAGATATAACTCTAGTAGATTTAATAGAGAAACCTATTGAAAAACAAGTTGAATATATTTTATACAAAAATATGCAATCACTATTAAAAAAAGAAAATAATCAAAAACAAACTTTCCTTAATAGTAATAAAAAATACATTTATTATAATGTCTTAATCCAAATAAAAAATTCTATTACTTCCGAAAAGTATCTAGAATTAAAAACATTATTATCATTTTTAGATATTGAAACATCAAACGATATTCTTCAGCAGAAACATAAGAAAACAGAAGAACTAGATGAAAAGCTAGCTATAGATCGTATTTGTGTTTTAGAGTGTAGAAGTATTCAGAAAAAACTAGAAGATACCAACCTTTCTAGAGAAGATAAACATTTCTATCAAACCCTAGGGCAATCATTTCTATCAGCTATTCATATAGATCATTTAAAAGAAGCTCTTCTTAGTGAATTACATAAAAATTCCAATATAATTTCTTTTCCAGATATTAAAAAAAGAACTATGATTAGTACACGATAATTATTTTGTACCAACTGTAGTTCTTTTTGTTTTCTTATTTTCCATGCCATCTTCTAAAAAGAAATCATCTAATTTTTTGTTAAACAAAATAGATAATTTATATAAAAGTGTCAAAGAACAATTTTTCCTAGGGTCGTTTAAAGATTCTATTCTTTTAAAATATTCTGGAGTAACACCAATTATCTCTGATACCTGCATAACAGACATTCCACTTTCTTTACGATATCTCCTAATATTATAGCATACAACCTTTTTAAAATCTGAATTAAATTCTTTCATAGTTAACCACCTAACACCATTCTTACACAATCGAAAAAATAAAAAAGCAACCTTTTTTTCCAAAAGTCATAAAAAGTATCTAAAAAGTAAAAAGTTATACAGTAAGTAAATTGATTTTTTGAAAAAATAGAATATTTCTATCTAAAAAATAGAATTACCAATAATTAACTTTTAAAAAACATGATAATATTTTCAAAAATTGTCGAATTTATGCTATAATTTAAGAAAGTAAGGATAAGAAGGTGATATTTTGGAATTAATTAGAATTAAGAATGTGACAAAACAATATCGAAACGGTGTTACAGCAATCTATGATTTAAATCTCAAAATAAAAAAAGGTGACTTCGTTTTTATAATAGGTGGAACTGGTTGTGGAAAATCAACTTTAATTAAAATGCTATATCGTGAAGAAAAACCTACCAAAGGGGAAATCATTGTTGGTGGTTTAAATGTAGCTAAATTAAGAAATAGTAAGGTATATAAATTAAGAAGAAAATTAGGAATTGTTTTCCAGGACTATCGTTTATTACCAAAAGCTACTGTTTATGAAAATGTTGCTTTTGCTTTAGAAGTAATAGGTACTAAAAAAGATGAAATTAATGAAAAAGTATTAAAAGCTTTAGAGTTAGTCGGACTAAAAGGAAAAATTAGAAATTACCCTGACCAATTATCAGGAGGAGAACAACAAAGAGTAGCAATCGCAAGAGCTATTGTAAACCAGCCAAAACTATTACTTTGTGATGAACCAACTGGTAACCTAGACCCTGAAAAAAGTATGGAAATCATGAAAGTATTAGAAGAAATCAACAACACAACAGGAACTACTATCATTATGGCTACACATGATAAAGATATCGTTAATAAAATGAAAAAAAGAGTAATTACCTTAAAAGAAGGTAGATTAATCAGTGATGAAGAGAAAGGAAAATATCATAATGAAGCTATTTAGAATGTTTGGAAGAAGTATTAGAGATGCCTTCAAAAGTGTATTTAGAAACTTTTCTTTATCTCTTGCTTCAATATCTTGTATTAGTATTACTTTAATTATTGTAGCAATTGCTCTATTAGCATCTTTGAATGTAGATAATTTTGCTAAAATGATTAAAGAAGATGTAACAGTTGTAGTTTTTGTAAATCGTGAAGTAAAATCAGATAAAATCAATGTAATTCGTGCAAAATTAGATCAAATTGATAATATTTCATCAATAGAATATAAATCAAAAACAGATGTAAAAAATGAAATGCAGTTATCATCTGAAACTTTAGAGTCTGTTATGAAAGACTGGGATGATTCATCAAACCCCTTAAAAGACACTTTTCAAGTAAAAGTAAATGACATTGAACAAATTGAAGATACAGCTACTAAGATTAAACAAATAGAAGGAATCGACTCTGTTAATTATGGAGAAACCATGATAAATAAATTCTTATCTGCCTTTAAAATACTTGAAAAAGGAACTATTCTAGCCGTTATTCTTTTAATTATAGTAACGGTATTCCTAATTATTAACACCATTAAATTAACCATTTTCTCAAGAAAAAGAGAAATTTCTATTATGAGATTAGTAGGAGCTAGTAACTTTTCTATTAAAATGCCTTTTGTAATAGAAGGAATGGTATTAGGTGTTATAGGTTCTATTATTCCAATATTAGTAGTTATTTATGGTTACTATGCCATTTATAAACATTTTGGAGGTCAAATTTTTTCACCATTAATTAAATTAATAACACCAGAACCATTTATCTATTTTATATCTTTAATAGTTTTAGTAATTGGTGTTGTGGTTGGTATGATTGGTAGTTATCAAGCAGTTAGGAAGTATTTAAAAGTATGATAAAGAAAAGTTTAAAAATTTTACTAATCATAATAACGATATTAATGATGCTACCAATTAATAATAATGTATATGCTGGTACTTATGGTGAAGTATTAGATGCATTAGCCAAAGCAGAAAAGGAATTAGAACAGAATAAAGCTAGTTTAGGAAATATTTCTGGACAAATTAATCAAAATAATGCTACGATTCAAAATCTAAAGAATGAAATAGAAGCAATGAAAACAGAAAACACAAAGCTTCAACAAGAAATAGCAGATGCCAATACAGATATTGAAAAGAAAAAAGAAGAAACAAAAAATCTAGTTACTTATTATCAAATGAGCCAAGGAGAAAATGTCTACTTAGACTATGTATTTGGTAGTGATTCTGTTACAGATATGGTATACCGTTTATCCATAGTAGAACAGATTACTGAATATAATAATAAAATGGTAAAAGAGTTAGAAGACTTGATTACTACGAATGAAAAAAAGAAAGTAGAACTTGCTGAAAATGAAAAAAAATCAGAAGAAAAAATAGGTAATTTAAATACAGAAATAGCGAATCTAAATAAAACGAAGGCAAATTTAAATTCTCTGTCTCCAAGCTTAGAAAGTGAAGTACAGTCTCAAAAAAAATTAGTAGAATTTTATAAATCACAGGGTTGTAGTAATAGAAGTGATGTAATTGGTGTTGACTGTGCAAGAACTTCTTCAAATGCTATCTTTTATAGACCAATAAAAAATGGGTATGTTACTAGTTTTACTGGTTACCGCTGGTTATGTTTAAATGGAAAATGCCAACATAGTTTTCACAAGGGAATAGATTTAGGAAGTAAAACAGGAAGTAATACACCAATTTATTCGATTGGTTATGGTTATGTTTCTACCATCTGGAATGATACAGCAGGAGCACTATGTGTAAATACGCAACACTTAGCTAATAATGGTAAATATTATACAGCAGTATACTGCCATTTAAGTAGAAGAGCTAACTTATATGTTGGTATGAAAGTAACACCAGATACTTTAATTGGTTATATGGGTGCAACAGGAAATGTTACGGGTGTTCATCTTCATCTAGAAGTATATCCATGTAAACTTTGGGATTCATCAGATAAAAATTGTAGTAATTGGAGTAAATATGTAAATTATACTAAAGGATTATTTGATGCTGGAAACTATAAAGGTTCAGAAAGTGTAATTAACTTTCCAAATAGAACTTATTTAACATGGAATAGTAGATAATAGTTGCATTTGCTAATAATATGAAATATGATATCAACAGGGGGGATTTATTTATGGAAGAAACATTAGCACCAATTACATTTCTAAACAAAACTTTCATCTTCTTAGAAAAGAAAGATAATAAAATAAAATTTAAATATGAAAATCAAGAAACTTCAGAACTAAGTATTTTAGAACTTATTTATTCTGAAAAAGAAAAAATGCTTACAAAAGTAGACTTATATATTTCTATTAACAATGAAATTGAAGAATCATTACATATTCGTAAGGAAACAAAAGATAGTTATGAACTTAGTTATTTCCCATCAAATAATCAACGTGTAAAAGTTAATAATATGAATAAATTTTATCAACTTAGTATCTATCAAAATTATAGTGAAGTTGATAATGAAATGTATCAAGAAAGTAGCATGATAGAACTTGCAAAAGCTAATCATAAGAAACATAAAATATTAACTCAAGTGCCACTAGAGGAAAATTGCTTCTGTACTGCTGATAATAAAATAGTCTATGTTTCATCAAGCTGTATGGAAAAATTAGAAATTATAAAACATGATTTATTTTCTTCCTTGAAAGAATTAGAAAAACTAATACCAACATGGAAACTAAAAGAAGCAAAAAAGAAAGTTAATAAAGAAATGATTAACAAGGTAATTGATTGCTTTCCTACTAAAAAATATATATACGACCGTGAATATGAATTGGTTGGTATTAATGAAAATGCCATTGTTTATCGCAACATGGAAGATGATTTAATGGAAATAGAAATCTATTTAGATGATAATTTAAGTAAAGTAAAAGAACTAAGATTTATATCTTATAATAAAAATAAATTTCTAACAGAAGGAGTTAGAAAAAAGTTTTCTATTATTAGAGCAATTCCTCAAGATGATAAAACTGTATATTCAAGCTTATGTAGTAGAAAAGAAGGTAGTATGTTAATAAATGGGGCAACTCACTCTAAATGTAATATTTCAGCAGAAGCTATTATCTCAGAGGAAAATTATGCTATTACTGATATGAATTTAAAATTATTTGGTAAGTTTGGCGTAATTGAATTAAAGCAATCTCCAATTAATCATAGAGAATTTATAGATAAAAATGATATCTACTATCATATATCATCTGTAACATACGGTACATACAGAATGTTGATTTTGATTGCTCCAGGTATTATCAATAAATTTAATTCATTTTTAGTAGAAGGTAAAGAAGAATCTAAAGCTATTCAATTAGTAAAAAAAGAAGATACTTCAAATATTTGAAAAGTATAATAGTGATATAAACAAGAGAGTAATTACTTTCTTGTTTTCTTATAGAATAAATGGTAAAATACATACATCTAAGGAGGCCATTATGTTTAAATTAGAATCAAAATATACACCTAATGGTGATCAACCACAAGCAATTAAGGAATTAGTAGAAGGAATTAAAGAAGGAAAAAGAGACCAAGTTTTACTAGGAGCAACGGGAACTGGAAAAACTTTTACGATTGCAAATGTAATCGCGAGTGTTAATAAACCAACTCTAGTTTTAGCTCATAATAAGACACTTGCAGGGCAACTCTATTCGGAATTAAAAGAGTTGTTTCCAGAAAATCATGTATGTTATTTTGTATCTTACTATGATTATTACCAACCAGAAGCCTATGTACCATCAACAGATACTTATATAGAAAAAGATTCCTCTATTAATGATGAAATTGATGAACTTCGTCACTACGCAACAAGCTCTCTTTTATCTTATGATGATGTCATTGTAGTAGCCAGTGTAAGCTGTATTTATGGTATTGGTGAAGTAGAAGAATATCGTAATAAAATGTTAAGTCTAGGAGTAGGAGATAATGTAGAAAGAAACACTATTATGACAAAACTAGTAGAAATGATGTATGAAAGAAATGATTTTGATTTTAAGCGTGGTACATTTAGAGTAAAGGGTGATGTTCTAGAAATCATACCAGCCTATGAAAACACAAAAGGGTATAGAATTGAATTTTTTGGTGATGAAATAGATAGAATTAGTGAAATAGACTCTCTAACTGGAGTAGTTCTTCAAAATAAAAAAACATTAACTATTTTTCCAGCCAGTCACTTTGTAACTAGTGATGAAAAACTAATAGAGGCAGTGAAAAGAATTAAGTTAGAATTAGCTGATAGGATTCAATATTTTAAAGATAATAATAAACTACTAGCAGCAGAAAGAATAGAACAACGTACAAACTATGATATAGAAATGTTAACTGAAACAGGATTCTGTCGTGGTATTGAAAACTATTCTCGTCATATGGCTTTACGTGGTGAAGGAGAAACTCCAACTACTTTAATGGATTTCTTTACAAAAGATTTTTTATTAGTAATAGATGAATCCCATGTAACACTTCCTCAGGTAAGGGGAATGTATAATGGTGATAGAGCTAGAAAAATGAATTTAGTAGAGTATGGCTTTAGACTACCAAGTGCACTAGATAACAGACCATTAAAATTTGAGGAATTTGAGAAAAAAATCAATCAAGTTATTTATGTATCAGCAACCCCAGGAGATTACGAATTAGAAAAGACTAGTAATCAGTTTATTGAACAAATTATTCGTCCAACTGGACTTCTTGATCCAACAATTGAAGTAAGACCAAGTAAAGGTCAAATTGATGATTTAATTGGTGAAATTAAAGATAGAATTGCGAAAAACGAACGTACTTTAATAACTACTCTAACAATTAGAATGGCAGAAGAATTAACGAATTATCTAAAAGATATTGATATTAAAGTGGCATACTTACATAGTGAAGTAAAAACACTAGAAAGAATGCGTATCATTAGAGATTTAAGATTAGGTAAATATGACTGTATTGTGGGAATTAATTTACTTCGTGAAGGAATAGATATACCAGAAGTTAGTTTAATAGCAATTATGGACGCTGATAAAGAAGGATTCTTGCGTAGTGAAAGAAGTTTAATTCAAACAATCGGTAGATGTGCTAGAAATGCTAGTGGTCATTGTATCATGTATGCTGATAAAATAACGGATAGTATGGATAAAGCCATCAAAGAAACAATGCGTCGTCGTACAATCCAAGAAGAATATAATAAAGAACATGGTATTATTCCACAAACAATTAAAAAAGAAATTAGAGATTTAATTAGTAATGTTGATGATAACAAAGAAAAACAATCATCTCCTAAGAAGAAAGATAAAAAAGAATTATTAAAGATGATAGATGAAATAGAAGAATCTATGAGAGAAGCAGCAAAGGAATTAGATTTCGAACGTGCTATGCAGTTAAGAGATGCATTATTTGAATTAAAGAGTGAATTATAATGAAAAAGTTTAAGAAAATATATATAGAAATCACGAATATCTGTAATCTGAATTGCTCTTTTTGCAGTAAAGATAATCGTATAAAAGAAAGTATTTCGCTAACGAATATGGAAGAACTATTAAAGAAAATTAATGATTATACCGATTATGTTTATCTACATGTAAAAGGTGAACCATTACTACATCCAAAGTTAAAAGGAATCTTAGATTTATGTGAAAAATATCATAAGAAAGTAAATATTACGACAAATGCTACTCTGATAAAGGAAAAAGAAGAAATATTAACTCACACTGCTATTCGTCAAATTAATTTATCTGTACATAGTGAAAATAAAAAAGCTAATTATCTAGAAGAAATATTTGAAGTAGTGGATAAATTAAAAGATAAAAACATTGTTTACCGTTTTTGGACTATGGAAGATAATAATTTATCAAAAGAATCAACAGAATTAGTGGAAAAAATAGTAAGTCATTATCAGTTATCCCCAGAAATTGTGGAAAACCTAAAAAAAGAAAATAATATCAAAATAAATAGTCACACTTATGTGAATAAAGCAAATGAATTCATCTGGCCTGATATCAATAACGATTATAATAAAGAATTTGGTTACTGTTATGCCTTAAAGGATCAATTAGCTATTTTAGTAGACGGAACTATCGTACCATGTTGCTTGGATAGTGATGGAGTAATCAATTTAGGAAACATTTATCAGAATGATTTATTACAAGTTATAAATAGTAGCCGCTATCAAAAAATGAGAATGGGGTTCTGTAATCGTAAGGTAACAGAAGAATTATGTAAACACTGTAGTTATAAAGAAAGATTTGACATAAAATAATGGTCAAGATACTATAAATTTATAGAGGTGGAAAAATGAAAGTAATTAGAAATAGTGTATGTTATGTAGAAAAAAATGATATTTTATTCCTAGGAATGTTACCAGAAGAAATAGTAGAAGCACCTTTTATTGTAGAATCAAAGTGGGTAAAGTTTGAAAATCAAAAAGCAGTTAACTTTTTTAGAGAAACAGAAGTTATTATAGATTATGATGAACTTAGTAACAAAAAAGAAGAAGAGTTACTAGAAACCGAGAATAAAGTTGAAAAAGAATTAAATGATATTTGCACCAAATGGTTATATGCTTCTAGTTATTACCGTAGAAATTTAGATAAAGACCCAGAATATAATGAAAAAATAAAAGAATTAAAATATTTATTAGCAACTATCAAGAATTATCTTAGTGAAAAAACTAACTATGATAATGAAATTAGACAATTATCATTTGATACTACAGTTACTTCTACCAAAAAGAGTCAACCAAAAGAAAAAAATTTAATAAATAATAAGGCATAATTACCATTATTTTGGAAAAAATACCAATAAAAATTTAATTGACACTTAGGTATTTATATAGTAAAATAATTCTCCTAGTTTAAATTAGGAGAAAAGGTGATTTTTATGGGAATTTACAACAAAGTATATATTGGTCATGTAGAAACCATTAATCCAGATGTAATAGAAAATGTATCCCCTGTGGAATCTAAAGTAGTTGCCTTAAAATTAGCTAGCATAGATAAAGTAACTAGTATTCCAACTTATAAACCATTAAGACCATATAGTGAATATTATAAGTTAGTAAGTGTAGATAGTAAGCCATTAGAAGGACCTCTTGGAAATATTGTTGATGATAAAATTATTAATATAGCACTTAAAAAGACAGGCAAAAAAGAAGTAAAACAATTAAAAAAGGTAAGTTAAACAAGATTCATATCAAAATGAATCTTTTTAAATATGAAAAAAAGTATTGTCAAACAAATGTTTTATCATTATAATAGAAATGTGTTTTCATAAAAAAGAAAATTTGTGGTATAATAACATGCAGAAAAGGTGATAGTATGGATAAAATTATTATAAAAGGTGCTAGAGAAAATAATTTAAAAAATGTGGATTTAGAGTTACCAAAAAATAAATTAATAGTAATGACTGGAGTATCAGGAAGTGGAAAATCATCTCTTGCTTTTGATACTATTTATGCCGAAGGTCAAAGAAGATATGTAGAAAGTTTATCGGCTTATGCAAGGCAGTTTTTAGGAGGAACAGAAAAACCAGACGTAGATTCTATTGAAGGATTATCTCCTTCTATTAGTATTGACCAAAAAACAACTTCTAAAAACCCTCGTTCAACAGTAGGAACAGTAACGGAAATTTATGATTACTTAAGACTTTTATTTGCAAGAATTGGAATCCCTTATTGCCCAGAACATCATATTCCAATATCAAGTCAAACTGTTGATGAAATTGTAGATAAAGTATTAGAAAATGAAATAGGTACCAAGTTAATTATTATGGCGCCAGTTGCTCATGGTGAAAAAGGTACTCATAAAGATTTATTAGAAGACCTAAGAAAAGAAGGTTATGTAAGAGTAAGAGTAAATGGAGAAATGCTTGATTTAAGTGAAGAAATTAATCTAGAAAAAAATAAAAAAGATAACATTGATGTAATTATCGATAGAATTGTTTTAAAAGATGGCATTCGTAGTCGTTTATCAGAATCTATTGAACAAGCTATCAAACTATCAAAGGGAAAAGTAGTAATTGATTATGTTGGTAATAAGGAAGTAATCTATTCTGAAAACTTTGCTTGTCCATACTGTGATTTCTCACTTCCAGAATTAGAACCAAGAATGTTCTCATTTAATGCACCATTTTGTAGTTGCCCTGACTGTAAAGGCCTTGGTGTGAAACTAAAAATGGATCCTGATTTAGTAGTACCAGACGCTACTAAAAGTCTAAATAATGGAGCTATTAAAACTTTAACAGATGATCCTGAAGCACTTGATTTTAAACGATTAGAATGTTTATGTAAGCATTATAAAATAGATATGAATAAATCATGGAATAAACTATCTAAAAAAGAACAGAATTACATTTTATATGGTAGTGATGAAATAATCCATTTTCAGTATCATTCTAAAAGTGGTAACCTTTATAATCAAAAAGATTTCTATGAAGGAATTATCAATAATCTAGAAAGAAGATACATGGAAACAAGTAGTACCTGGATTCGTGATTGGTTAGAAAATTATATGTTAGAAACCATATGTGAAACATGTCATGGAGCAAGACTTCAAGATAATGTCTTATCAGTTTTAGTAGGTGGAAAAAACATTTACGAAGTTACTTGTATGAGTATTAAACAATTAATCCCTTTCTTTGAAAATCTAAAATTAACGAAATCTCAAAAAGAAATATCAGGATTATTAGTAAAAGAAATTTTATCTCGATTAACATTCTTAAAAAATGTAGGACTTGAATATTTAACGCTAAGTCGTTCTGCTGGCACATTATCAGGTGGAGAAGCCCAAAGAATAAGACTTGCTACACAAATAGGTTCTAAACTAACAGGAGTTCTTTATGTACTAGACGAGCCAAGTATAGGATTACACCAAAAAGATAACGAAAAATTAATTAAATCATTATTAGAAATGAGAGATTTAGGAAATACCCTAATCGTAGTAGAACATGATACTGATACAATGTTAGCCAGTGACTTTTTAGTAGATGTAGGACCTGGTGCTGGAGATCATGGTGGAGAAATCATTGCTGCTGGTACTCCAGAAGAAGTAATGAAAAACAAAAATAGTATTACTGGTCGTTATTTAAGTGGTAAAGAAAAAATAGAAGTACCTACTACTAGAAGAAAAGGTACTAAAAAGTTTATTGAAATTAAAGGTGCAAGTGAAAATAATCTAAAAAATATTAATGTTAAATTTCCACTAGGAACCTTTACTTGTGTTACAGGTGTATCTGGAAGTGGAAAAAGTACCTTAGTAAATCAGATTTTATGTAATGCTGCTTATCAAAAAATATATAATTCCAAGGTGAAACCAGGTAAACATAAAAAAATAACCGGTTTAGAAGAAATTGATAAGGTAGTTGAAATTAGTCAAAACCCAATCGGTAGAACGCCAAGAAGTAATCCAGCTACCTATACAGGAGTATTTGATGAAATCAGAGATTTATTCACAACTACGAAAGAAGCTAAAATGTATGGCTTTGGAAAAGACCGTTTTTCTTTCAATGTAAAAGGTGGTCGTTGTGAAGCTTGCCGTGGTGACGGTGTTAAAAAAATAGAAATGCATTTCTTACCAGATGTATATATTCCATGTGAAGTATGTCATGGTACAAGGTATAATAGTGAAACCTTAAGAATAAAATATAAAGACAAAAATATTGCTGAAGTATTAGATATGCGTGTAAGTGAAGCACTTGAATTCTTTGAAAATGTTCCTAAAATCAAATCTAAACTTCAAGTGTTAGAAGATGTAGGAATTGGTTACATTAAATTAGGACAAAGTGCTACAACTTTATCAGGTGGGGAAGCAGGACGTGTAAAACTAGCTAAAGAATTACAGAAAAAGCCAACTGGTAAAACACTTTACATTATGGACGAACCTACAACAGGTCTTCATAGTGCTGATATTAAGAGATTACTTGCAATTATTCAAAAAATAGTAGATAATAAAGATACTGTAATAGTAATTGAACACAACCTAGACGTCGTAAAATGTGCTGATTATATAATTGATTTAGGACCAACTGGTGGAGATGGTGGTGGAGAAGTAATCGCTACTGGAACACCAGAAGAAATTGCGAAGGTAAAAGAGTCAGCTACAGGAGAGTTCTTAAAGAAAATGTTATAAAATAAAAAATAAGGTGATTAGATGCAAAAAGAATTAAGGGTTCATATTGAAAATATTATTGATTGGTTATTACATTTTATAAGCTATGCCATTATTTTGGTATTTGTAGCAACATACTTTGATAGCTTTAAAATAGATGATACTCATTTATATCTATATGGCCTTTTAGCTACCCTAATTATTTTTATACTAAATAAGACCATTAAGCCAATTATTTTTAGATTAACATTACCAATAACTGGTTTAACACTTGGCTTATTTTATCCATTTATTAATGTAGTTATTTTAAAATTAACAGAGTGGATACTGGGATCTCACTTTGAAATTCATGGAATATGGACAGTCTTTTTTATCGCAATCTTAATTTCTATTATGAATATTTTAATTGAAAACATTATCATTACACCAATTATGAGGAGGATAAAGAAAAATGGATAGAGTAGCATTGGATTTAGGATTTATACAAATATACTGGTATTCAGTTTTTATCTTTTTAGGAGTCTTTTTTGCTAGTATGGTAATATTAAGAGAAACAAAAAGGCAACACATTAATCAAGACTTTATGATTAATTTAATCTTTTATGGCGTTATCTTTGGTCTTATTGGGGCAAGATTATATTATGTTTTATTTAATTTAGATTATTATTTAAAATACCCATTAGAAATTTTGGAAGTTTGGAATGGTGGTCTAGCAATTCATGGTGGAATTATTGTAGGATTATTAACTGTAATCTTATATACAAAAAAGTATCACGCAAAAACCTTAAAAGTATTAGATATCTTAGTAGTAGGTTTAATCTTAGGACAGGCTATTGGTAGATGGGGTAATTTCTTTAATGGCGAAGCATATGGAATGGTAACTACTTTAGAACATTTGCAGAAATTAGGATTACCAGACTATTTGATAAATGGAATGTATATTAATGGAGCTTACCATCAACCTACTTTTTTATATGAATCCATTTGGGACTTTTCAGGATTTATTGCTTTATTAATTGTAAGAAGATACAAATACCTAAAGAATGGTCAGCTAACCGGAGTATATTTAATTTGGTACTCAGTAGGAAGAATCATAATTGAAGGAATGCGTACAGATAGTCTAATGTTAGGAAATTTCCGTATTGCCCAAATTGTATCTATTATATTAATTATCGTTGGAGTATTAATGTTATTTCTATGTAAAAAAGGAACAAGATTCGATAACTTATATAAAGATAAAGAAGAAAAAGATATATTATTTTAAGGAGGCATTATGTATCATACAGTAATTATAGGTTCTGGTGTAGCTGGAATGACAGCAGCCATATACTTAAAAAGAGCGCGTAAAGATATTTGTATTTTAGAAAATGGAGTACCTGGTGGTCAAATAACATTAGCATCATCTGTTGAAAACTATCCAGGTTTTTCTTCTATTACTGGTAGCGATTTAGCACTAAATATTTATAATCAAGTATTAAATTTAGGGGTTACCTATAAATATACAAAAGCAAATCAAGTTAAAGTAGAAGATGATTTTATTACTGTAATAACAGATAAAGAAGAAATTAAATGTAAAAATTTAATCATTGCAACCGGCAGAGCACCAAGAAAATTAGAAGTAACACTAGAAGATAGACTAGTAGGTAGTGGAATCAGTTTCTGTGCTACCTGTGATAGTAGTCTTTATAAAGACAAAAAAGTAGCCGTTGTTGGTGGTGGAACAGCAGCTTTAGAAGAAGCAATTTATCTATCTAAAATATGTAATAGTGTTACACTAATTCATAGAAGAGATACATTTAGTGCTACAGATGCCTTAGTAAATGATGTCAAAAATACGAAAAATATAACGATTTTAACGAATAGAACGGTAAAAGAATTCAAAGTAAATGATAATAAATTATCTGGTATTGTGTTAGAAGATAAACAGAATAATCAAGAAGAAATAACGGTAGACGGTTGTTTTGAATATATAGGTCAAGTACCAAATACAAAAATATTTGAAAACTTAGATATTCTAGATGATAAAGGTTATGTAAATGTAGATAAAAATTATCAGACTAAAATATCTGGAATATATGCAGTTGGTGACTGTGTCAAAAAAGATTTATATCAAGTAGTAACTGCTTGTAGTGAAGGTGCAATTGCTGCAAACAATATCATAAAACAGAGATAGGAAGAGAATATGAAAAAGAAAATAGTAGTCTTCGGTGGTGGAACAGGATTATCTAGTTTACTAAAAGGTTTAAAAGATTTCCCCGTAGAGATAACATCAGTAATCACCGTATCAGATAGTGGGCGTTCAACCGGAAAACTAAGAGAAGAATTTTCAACTCCAGCCGTAGGAGATATTAGAAAGGTACTTACCAATTTATCAGAATTACCAGAAGAAATTAAAAGTATTATGGAATATCGCTTTGAAACATATAGTGATTTGGACGGCCACCCTTTAGGGAATCTAGTATTAACAGCTATGTTAAATAAAACCAAAAATCTAAAAACAAGCATTGAATATTTAAGTAAGTTATTAGATGTAAAACATAAAGTATTACCATTATCAGAAGATTATCTAACTTTAATGGGAGAAACCATTGACGGTAAAATAATTGAGGGTGAAGATAAACTCACAAAATCTCATACTCAGTATAAAAAAATATTTTATAAAGAAACTCCTCATGTAGAAAAAGAAGTATTAGAAAGTATAAGAGAAGCTGATTTAATTATTCTATCAATGGGAAGTTTATATACAAGTATTCTTCCTCACTTACTATGTAGTGAAGTGGTAAAAGAAATTAATAAAGCTAGTGCCAAGGTAATGTATTTATGTAATGCTATGACACAACCAGGTGAAACAGATAATTTTGGAGTAAGCGACCATATTAAGATATTAGAAAAATATTTAGGAAAAGATACAATTGATGTCGTAGTTGCTAGTAATACCAAAATTGATAATAAAATCCTAAAAAAATATGAAACAGAGGAACAAAAAGACCCTGTAATTATCGATTATGATAACTTAAACTTAGAAAACTTAGAATTAATTGAAGCAGATCTACTTACAACCATTGATAATACCATTCGCCATAATAGTTTAAAACTTAGCTCTATTATTTTCTCTTATTTAATGAGGTGATACTATGTCTTTTACAACCACAATCAAAGAAGAAATTTCTAGAATTGATAATACACGTTCAGAAAGTATCTCTGAATTATCTGGCTTTCTAAGAAATAATGGTAGTTGCACAGATACAACGATAGATCTTTTAACAGAAAATGCTACCGTTGCCAAAAGAATATACAAATTAATAAAAGATATCTATGATGTTACCTGTGAAATTGAAAATCGAAAAAGTGTTAATTTTAGTAAAAACAACTTATATCTAATTATGATTAATGATAAAGTAGATTTTATTTTAAAAGATTTATCAGTAATAGATGATTATGGTAATATTCTAGAAGAACCAAGTAATTATATATTAGGTTCAGAAGAAGAAATAAGAGCTTATTTAAGAGGTGCTTTTTTATCTAAGGGAAGTATCAATGACCCTAAAACTGCTAGATATCATTTAGAGTTTTTAATAGAAGAAAAGAAAGAAGCTAATATAATATCAAAGCTATTAAATGAATTTGATTTAAATAGTAAAGTTTTATCTAGAGAAAAAGGATATATGGTTTATATTAAGGAAGCAGAAAAAATAGGAGACTTCTTAAGAATTATTCAAGCAAGTCAAGCTGTTTTATACTATGAGGATATTAGAATTTATCGTGATCATAAAAATATGACGAATCGCTTAAATAATATGGAACAAGCCAATATGGACAAAGTAGTAGAAACTGCTACTAAACAGATAGAAGATATTGAATACCTAAAAGAAAGTATAGGACTTGATCTATTAGATGATAAAACCAAAGAAGCAATTGAATATCGTTTAAAATATCCAGAGTCTTCTTTATTAGAATTAAGTGAAATTATAAGTTATGAAACAGGAAAACCAATTACGAAATCAGGATTAAATCATCGTTTTCGTAAAATAAGAGAATTAGTAAACAAAATGAAAGAGGGATAATATGACAGTAAGACCACTAAGCATAAATCAAAATCAGTGTTGTGAGTTTCCCACTAATGCTATGGAAGAATTATCAGTAATGGCAGGTGGTTATATCATAACGCCACTAGGAGAAATTATTTTAGTATATGATAAAGAAAATCACTGTAATGTATTTTCAAAATATATAAATGAATATTTAGAAAGTAAAGAAAATATTCAATATGATACTTTATCAGCTACTAAAATATTATGTGAATTAGGGTGCTGTGTATATGCTGGAATTAGATTAGAATATATTAAAAATAAATTAGGAAATCTTGATAAAACACTAGTCACATTAACGATTCCTAATAATTCTGAAAATCTAACAGATATTCAAAAAACAATTTGTACAAAATTAATAGAATCTAATAAATCACGAATAAGTGGTAGAAAAATTTTTGATATTCAATATGGAAGTTTTCCAGATACTGTCTATACAGAAGAGGAAGTAACAGAAATTTTAAAAAATACCAATGAAAAAAGGAACACCATCAATTAGTGTTTCTTTTCTATAATTTTATCAACAATTCCATATTCTAAAGCTTCCTTACTATCCATAAAATTATCTCTTTCTGTATCTTTTTCGATAGTATCTAATTTTTGATTTGTGTTCTTAGCAAGAATTTCATTTAATTTATGTCTTAATTTTAAAATGTGTTCTGCCGCTATTTTAATTTCTGTTGCTTGACCCTGTGCTCCTCCTAATGGTTGATGAATCATAACCTCGGCATTAGGAAGAATATAGCGTTTCTTTTCCTCGCCAGAAGATAGTAAAAATGCAGCCATACTAGCAGCCATACCTAAACAAATAGTAGATACGCTACTCTTAACAAAATTCATAGTATCATAAATAGCCATTCCTGCAGTAACAGAACCACCTGGTGAATTAATATATAAACTAATATCATCATGATTTAAGGAATCCAAATACAAAAGTTGTGCAACCACACTATTAGCAAGCATATCATCAATCTCACCACTTAAAAGAATAATTCTATTTTTAAGTAGTCTAGAAAAAATATCATAACTTCTTTCTCCATTATTTTCTTTATCTACAACCATTGGCACTAAACTCATAATTATCACCCATAATTATAATAGTGTAAATAAGCTCATTTTATACATTTATTAGTTAGACAAAATGTGATACAATGAAACTGTAAAAATAGAAGGTGATTTGATGCTAGAAGAAATTAAAGAAGTATTAATCAAAGAAAAGAAAGATGAACTAGAAAGAAAAAAGAAAATTGATAATGAAATAAAAAAAACATTATTAGAAATAGATGAAAACGATAACAGAACTATGAATGAAATCCTTTCTATTCAATATGAAAAAGAAGCACTAAATAAAAAAACTTTAAATAGAATTTTTAATCATAAAAAAGTGTTAGAATTAGAATCTAAAATAGAGAAGCTTACAAAAGAAAATAATGTTAAAACAAAATCACTAATAGCTAAAATAGAATCTCTCTACCAAGAAATATATGATTTATCACATGATGAGGTATTAGTAGAAGAAGAAATTCATAAAATAAAACAAGCAACAAATGTACAAGAATTAGGTTTTACTGAAAAACAAGCACTAGCATTAATAAAGGGAAATGATGACCGTATTATACGTGCAATATTTAAAAATATTAAAGAAAACTGTAATCTTTTAACAAGTCAAGATATTAAAAAAGTAATAGCTGAGCTATACAAAACGAATGTTTCGGCCTTTGTAGTAGCTATGAAGAAAAAATCACTAGAAGAAATCCTTTTATTACTTCAAGAAGCAGATATTAATATTGGAAAAGGAAAAGTAACCTTCTTAAAAAATATTTTAATCGAACATCAAACCTTTTCTATCGATGAAACTAATGAAATAAACAATTTAGATTATGAATATTATAAACAAGTACAAACTGAGTTAGGTTATATGCAAAAATCAAAAGACTATCAGCAAACAGCAGTTTCTAAAATCATAACTTTAACAGCTTTAGTATCCATTGTAAAAGCAAATAGAAAAAAAGAAAAAGAAACACAAAAAGGGGAATTATTATGAATAAATTATCTGTGAATGTTGGTAACGAACTAATTGAAATTGACTACGGTACTACACTAGAATCATTATCTAAAAATTACCAATCATTATTTAAATATGAAATTATTGTAGCAAAAGTTGATGGTATCTATAAAGAATTAACTGAAACCATTACGAAAAACTGCGAAATCGAGTTTTTTGACTTAATGAATCGTGGCGCTAATCAAATTTATTTAAATGGTTTAATTTATATGACGATTTATACTTTTAAGCATCTTTTTGGTAAATCAGCAAATTTAAAAGTAAATCACTCCCTAGATAAGGGAATCTATATAGAATCAACTATTAAAATAACAGAAGAAGATATCAAGAAACTAGAAGAAGAAATGAAGAAAGTAGTATCAGCTAATCTTCCCATTGAAAGACTAACAGTTTCTAGATTAGAAGCTATGGAGTATTTTAAAAATATTGGCGATACCGTGAAATCAGAAATTATGAAATATATTACTTCTACTCATCTAACACTTTATAAATTAAATGATATGTATAATTATTTCTATAGTTTAATGCCAACTTCTACCAAAGTATTATCACATTTTGAATTAACTTATTTAAATGAAGATGGCTTTGTTTTAAGATTTCCTACTGTCTATATGAAAGATGGTATTAAGCCATTTGAACGTAGAGAAAACATTTTTAATCTATTTAAAGAATCTAAGAGTTGGGCTCAAAATCTATCTTTAGAAAATGTAGTAGATTTAAATAAAAGAGTATCGAATAGTACCATTGATGAATTAATTCAAATTGATGAACTTATGAAAAATCATGGTCTTATGGAATTAGCTAAAAAGATAATTAGTCAAGAAAAAGCTAAAATAGTATTATTAGCAGGACCATCTTCAACCGGTAAAACAACTACTACCAACAAATTAACCCTATGTCTAAAAAGTTTAGGAAAAACACCAGTTATGTTATCTATGGACGATTTCTTTGTAGATAGAAAAGATACACCACTAGATGAACAAGGTAATCCAGATTTTGAAAGACTAGAAGCAGTAGATTTAAAACTATTTGAAGAAACAATAGAAAACCTATTACAGCAAAAAGAAACGATAGTACCAACCTACAACTTTATTTTAGGAGAAAAAGAATTTAATAGAAAACTAAAACTATCTCAAGATGATATCTTATTAATAGAAGGAATCCATGCCCTAAATCCTAAAGTGTTAGAACATATTCCAAAAGAAAAGAAAATAACGATTTATTTATCAGCTCTAACAGAATTAAATATTGATAATCATGTTCGTGTTTCCACAACAGATAATCGCTTATTGCGTAGAATTGTGCGTGATAATAGAACACGTGGCAATAAAGTAGAAGATACTTTGAAGAATTGGACTAAAGTAAGAGATGGAGAAGAAAACTATATTTTTCCATATCAAGATGAAGCAGATTATACTTTTAACACTGCTATGATTTATGAATTAGGGGTTTTAAAAACCTTTGTAGAACCATTACTATACTCAGTAGAACCAACCTCTCCTTACTATAATGAAGCAATTCGTTTAATTAATTTCTTACGATTATTTTTACCAATTTCTTCTGAAACAGTACCAAAAGATTCTATTTTAAGAGAATTCATTGGTGGCGGTTGTTTCAAAGTATAAACTATGTTAAAATAACCTCCTGTAGTGGGAGGTTTTTCTATGAATGTAAAGAAATATCTTGTAGAAAATAGTGAATACTTTATGAATGAGTTAGAAAGACAGTTATGTATACAAGGAATATCATATGTTAGAATAGAAAATGAATTTCATTTTAATAATCAAATTATTCGTTTTTTTGATTTTGATGATTTAAAAATACTATTGCCAGTTTTAATGAAAGAAGAACTAAAAGAAGAATCATTAGAATTTTACCAAATAGTAGGAAAACAAGAATATAAAAGAGTAGTGCCATATTATGAATCAAGAAATAAAAAAATGAATAGGCAAGAATCTCACCTAGTAAAACAAAAATTAAAAACAAAAAGATAAGAGTATCTAATATCAGATACTTTTATTATGGAAAAATTTACTAGAACAGATATAAATATAATCCTCTAATTCTGGAAACATTTCCTTAAACTCTATTAATTTATCACTATCTACTTCATCAAATAGGAAAAATTTATCATCTTTATCAATTTTTAAATGATTATTCATTTCTTCTAGATAAGGTTTACGAAAAGAGGGATTAGAAATTGTATAAAACTGCATTCCATCAACTTCATTTTCAAAATTAGTACCAAGTTTAGCATTTATTTGATAATTCTTTAAATTGGAAAGCATATCTTGAGAACTACTTTGAATATAAATATTTGGGTAATCTCTTACCAAATAAGTAAGATACTGTGAAAATAATAAATTATCACTACCATAATCAGAAAGATTAAAAATTAATACTTTGTTACTATCTTTAAACAATTCAAGAGCTTCTTTTAAAGAAATCACCTGATGCCTTTTGACTCTATTTCCTAAATTATATTTTTTAATATCTTCTAAAGTAAGTTTCTTAATTTCTTTATTAAAAATATTATCATTATGATAAATAACGATTTCCTTATCTTTCGTAAAATTAAGATTTAACATAACGCCATCAACCGTTTTATTATGAAGACTTAAAAGCAAAGAATCTCTACTATTAATGGGTGCATATTTAGAAGAAAGTCCATTTTTAATAATAAATTTCATGTGCCACCTCTACTATAAAACTTATGCTAAAAATACTTATCTATTCTAATAATAAAGTGACAACTTCTGTATAGTTTAATAGTATGTATTGAATGATTTTAGGGAAAACTATATAATAAAATTAGAAAGGATAGATATTATGAAAGTAGCAATTAACGGTTTTGGTAGAATTGGAAGACTTGCATTTAGACAAATGTTTCATAAAGATGGAATTGAAATAGTAGCAATTAATGATTTAACATCTCCAGAAATGTTAGCATATTTATTAAAATACGATTCTGCCCAGAAAAAATATGAATTAAGTGATACCATTGAAAGTACAGAAGATTCTATTATTGTAGATAAGGAAGAAATAAAAATATTAAAAGAAGCAGATCCTAGTAAATTACCATGGAAGGAATTAGATGTTGATGTAGTTTTAGAATGTACTGGTTTCTTTACTTCTTATGAAAAAGCTTATCTTCACATTGAGGCTGGTGCTAAAAAGGTAATTATTTCTGCTCCAGCTGGTAATATTCCAACTATTGTGTATGGAGTAAATGAAAATACATTAACTAATAATGATAACATTATATCAGCAGCATCATGTACCACAAATTGTCTTGCTCCAATGGCTAAATTTTTAAATGAACTTGCTCCTATCACATCAGGAATTATGACAACTATTCATGCCTATACTGGAGATCAAATGTTATTAGACGGTCCTCATCGTAAAGGAAACTTGCGTAGAGCTAGAGCAGCAGCTATCAATATCGTACCAAATTCAACAGGAGCAGCTAAAGCAATTGGTTTAGTAATTCCAGAATTAGATGGAAAATTAGTAGGTAGTGCCAAAAGAGTACCAGTACCAGATGGCTCTTTAACAATTTTAGATGCCGTTGTTGAAAAAAAGGTAACACTAGAAGAAATTAATAATTACATGAAAGAAAAACAATCAGATTCTTATGCCTATACTGAAGAAGAAATTGTATCTAGTGATATTATTGGTGATACTCATGGCTCTATCTTTGATGCAACGCAAACCAAAGTAGTACCATTAGGAGAAGATAAAACTTTAGTCCAAATAGTAGCTTGGTATGATAATGAAAACTCATATACCTCTCAAATGGTAAGAGTAGCTAAGTATTTAATGACTAAAATGTAAGATTAAGAGAAGCAAATTCTCTTTTTTTTTAACCAGTTTTAGAGTATAATGAAAATGGTGATGATATGAAGAAAACAGTTAGAGATTATAACCTAAATAATAAAAAAGTAATCATAAGATGTGATTTTAATGTACCAATGAAAGATAATAAAATTATAGATGATAACAGAATTAGAGAAAGCCTAGAAACTATTCTATATTGTATAAATCATAACGCAAAAGTAATTCTATTATCTCACTTAGGAAGAATCAAAACAAAAGAAGACTTAGAAAAGAACAGTTTAAAACCTGTTGCTACTAGATTAAGTAAATTATTAGGACAAAATGTAGTATTCGTTCCTAAAACAAGAGGAAAAGAAGTAGAAGAAATAGTAGCTAATATGAATCCTAAAGATGTGATTCTATTAGAAAATACGCGCTTTGAAGACTTAGATGGAAAAAAAGAAAGTACAAATGATATAGAATTAGGAAAATATTGGGCATCACTTGGTGACATTTTTATAAATGATGCCTTTGGTACCATTCATAGAAGTCATGCATCTAATGTAGGAATTGCTAGTAATATTCCAAATGGAATTGGTTTTCTTGTGGAAAAGGAATTAAAACATTTATCTAAATTAGAAAACCCCAATAGACCATACGCCGTAATATTAGGTGGTGCAAAAGTATCAGATAAATTAGGCGTAATTGAAAACTTAATCACTAAAGCAGACTATATGATAATAGGTGGCGCAATGGCTTTTACTTTTTTAAAAGCAGAAGGTTATGAAACTGGTAAGTCCTTAGTAGAAGATGATTTTATTTCTAACTGTAAAGAATTATTAAAAAAGTACCCTAATAAAATTATATTACCAAAAGATGTTGTGGTAGCAAAAGAAATAGGAGAAAATCAAGAAAGTATAATTAAAAAAATAACAGATTTATCAAATGATGATATAGGCTTAGATTTAGGAACTAACACCATTAATTACCTAAAAGAAATTTTAAAAAATGTTAAAACAGTAGTATGGAATGGTCCATTAGGTTATTATGAAATAGAAAAATATCAACAAGCAACCAAAGAAATCTTAAAGTTTTTAACAGAAAATAATATTGAAACTATTTTAGGTGGAGGAGATATTGTAGCAGCTAGTCAAGAATTAGGTTATAAAGAAAAAGTAAGTCATGCATCAACTGGTGGCGGAGCAACCCTTGAATATCTAGAAGGTAAGAAATTGCCAGGTTTAGAAATAATAGAAGAAAATTAGGAGTTATCATGAAAAATTTAAAGAAAAACAGTATTATTTTATTAATTATAACTTTTGTAGTTTTAGTATGTGTCCTAAAAGATGATTTTCCTAGTATTATTGAAACTCTAAAAAATGCTAATTTCTTCTGGATAGTAATCGCATTATTATGTTTTTTTATAGCAATTGCCTTTGAAGCAAGAGCTTATCAAGAAATTATACAAGGCTATGCATATAAGTATCAGTTTAAACAAGCCTATAAAATGCTATTAATTACGAAATTTTTTAACGGAATTACTCCCTTTTCTTCTGGTGGTCAACCTATGCAAATTTACATGTTAAAAAAAGATGGCGTGAGATTAACAAAAGCTACTAATATCATTATTCAAAACTTTATTATCTACCAAGCAGCCTTAGTAGCCTTTGGTCTAATCGCAATTATTATTAACTATTATTTAGAACTATTTACTGATATCACTTTATTAAAACAACTAGTAACCATAGGATTTATAGTTAATACTCTAGTTATGGTAGGATTAATTATCATAAGTTTTAGTAGTAAATTTAATCACTTTATGATTCAAAAAGGGATTTCTATTTTAAGTAAACTAAAACTAGTAAAAAATAAAGAAGAAAAGCAAAAAGAATGGCGTGAAAAAGTAGATGACTTTCATGAAGGAGCAATTTACTTAAGACAGAATAAAGGTTTATGTATTAGAACCTTTATCTATAATATTATTTATTTATTTTTAACTTATTTAATGCCATATTTCGTAATACTAGCCCTAGCAAAAAAAGAAGTAAACATCACGCCACTAACATCTATTTGTGCATCAGCTTATGTCCTAATTATAGGTTCATTTGTTCCAATTCCAGGAGCAAGTGGTGGTATTGAATTTGGTTACTTAAAATTCTTTGGTAATTTTGTAACAGGTTCACTACTAAAAGCATCACTATTAATATGGCGTAGTATTTCTTATTATCTACCAATGATAATAGGTGGAGTTTTATTTAGTACAAATACTAGAAAGGAAGATATCAAATGCGAATAGGAATATTTACAGAAACTTATACTCCATATATTAGTGGTTTAGTAACAAGTGAAGTTATGTTAAAAAAAGGATTAGAAAAATTAGGACATGAAGTCTATGTAGTAACTGCTAATCTAGAAAGTTTTCATTATGAATATGATGAAGAAGAAAGAGTTTTAAAAGTACCAGGTATTCCTACAGGTATCTATGATTCTAGACTAACAGCAGTATACCCATTAAAAGCTGTAAATAAAATTAAAAGTTGGAATTTAGATATCATACATTCTCAAACAGAATTTGCAATAGGAACATTTGCTAGAATCCTAGCTTATCAGTTAGATATTCCACTAGTGCACACTTATCACACTATGTATGAAGATTATATTCACTATATTACGAAAGGTTATTTTGATAAATCTAGCAAAAAAATAGTAGAATATTTAACTCTATTTTACTGTGATAAAACAGCTACTGAGTTAATTGTACCTACTAAAAAAACTTATGACTTATTTAAAGAAAAGTATCAAGTAGATAGAAATATTCATATCATTCCAACCGGAATTGAACTAGAGCGTTTTTATACAGAAAATATTGATAAAAAGAAATTAGCTAGTATCAAAAGAAAAGAAAAAATAACTAAAGATGACTTTATCGCTATCTTTATTGGTAGATTAGCACAAGAAAAAAATGTAGTATTCTTATTAGATGTTATGAAAGATTTGGTACCTAGTCTTCCTAAATTAAAATTATTAATTGTTGGTGATGGTCCCGACTATGACTTATATAAAGAAATCATAGAAAAAGACCATTTAGAAAATAATGTAATTATGACTGGAAAAGTAGCCTGGGAAGAAGTACCATATTATTATCATTTATCAGATATCTTCTTAACAGCATCTCATACAGAAACACAAGGGTTAACAGTAATTGAAGCAATGGCATCTAGTGTAGTACCAATTTGTATTGATGATGAAAGTTTTAAAAATACCGTAATTGATGGCTTGAATGGTAGAATATTTAATAATGAAAAAGAGTGTAAAGAAATTATTACAGAGTTATATAATGATAGCGAGTTAACCAAAAAATTATCTAATCAAGCTAGAATAAACTCTGATAGATTTAGTGCTAAATACTTTGCTGAATCTGTACTTGATGTATATAAATATGCAATTGAACATAAAAAAAATCGTCACTCTTTAATTAATAAATTTGTAGATAAAGTAAAAGGTAATAAAGATGAAGTGGATAATAAATAATTATAAAGATAATTTCGTAGAAGAATCTTATCTAAATAAATTAAGTAAAAAAAACTATAAAAATATAAAACTAATTCTTTGCCCTAATGATAAACAGTTATCTTTATTTAAAACTAATTGTTTCATATTAGGAAGTCAGGATATGGAATATTATTATCAAATAGAAGATTTAGTAAAACATGGAGTAAAATATACTATTCTAGGACATTCTGATACTAGAAAAAAATATAAAGAAACCAATGAAATCATTCATGAAAAAATAAAAAAACTAGTAAAAAATAATATCTGTCCTATTTTATGTATTGGAGAAGAAGAAAATAATAATGTAAAAGAAGTAATAGATAAAGAATTAGAAGTATTAAAAGATATTAAACTAGATAATATTATGATAGCTTATGAACCAGTTTGGGCAATTGGAACTGGGAAGATTCCTGATACTAAAAAATTAGAAGAAATCTTATTATATATAAAAGATAAAGTAGTATTACTATCAGGTATAAATCCTATTTTAATATATGGTGGTAGTGTAAATGAAAACACAATTGAAAAACTAAAGCATGTTAACTTAATAGATGGTTATTTAATAGGTAGTGCTAGTTTAAATATAAATAGTTTAGAAACAATAATTGAGGTGGTAAAATGATAGCAAGTATTTTTAGTAATATATGGGATAATTTAACTAAATTTTCATCAGACTGTTATGATTTTATAATGGAACATTATAGTGATCCTGTTTTTTGGATCGTGATAGTAGCGATATTAATACTAATCTGTTTTACTGCTATTTCAAATATAGCCAATAAATAACTAAATTCGACAAATCTTTACATATCTTGTCAATATTCGCTGTATCAATTTGTAGGATATTATTGTATAATTGTAAATGCGTGGAGTACGAAAGGAGAAAAAATGAAAAAAATCAGAGTACTTATGATCGATGATAATATCGAGTTAGTAAGCATGATTAAGGAGTACTTTAATAATCACGCTAGTATTGAGATAGTATTAGAAGCAAATGATGGTGAAGAAGGACTTAGGTTAATTAGAAATAATCAGTCAGAGTATGATGTTATTATATTAGATTTAATTATGCCTAAAAGAGATGGATTATCTATATTAGAAGAAATAAAAAGAGAAGATATAGATAAAAAAATAATTATTCTAACTTCTTATAATGCTCAAGATATGATAAGAAAAGTATCAGAAATGGGAGTAAATTATTTTATATTAAAACCATTTGAACTTACAGATTTAGAAAGAAGAATTGAAGACTGTGGGGAAATAAAAGATTATTCCAATACTTCTATTGATATTTATCATAATAATCTACAAATTTCTATTACTAAAATTCTTCATGAATTAGGAATACCTTCTCATATTAAAGGTTATCAATATATTAGAGAGGGAATCTCTATTTTATATGAAAAACCAGAAGTAATTGGTGGAATTACCAAAGAATTATACCCAGATATAGCAAGTAAATTTGATACAACAGTTTCTCGTGTAGAAAGAGCAATTCGTCATGCAATTGAAGTAAGTTGGAATCGTGGCGACTGGGATTTAATGGAAGAAATATTTGGCCACAGTGTAGATATTGATAAAGCAAAACCTACAAATTCAGAATTTATTGTGACTGTTGCTGATAAATTGAGACTAGAGTTTCAAAAAAACTATACAAAGTAAATAAATGACTGAACTAGATTTCAGTCTTTTTATATGAACTTTTTTAATATGAAAAAATATACTATTTATGAATTATAGCAAAAATAAACATAAAAATATTATAAATAAAAGCTTAGTGATATTGTTATTTAAAAGTTAGAATGCTATAATTAACATGAAAGTGAGGTATAGATATGCAGGTTACCTATATAATGTTTCTAGTTTTCCTAGTTTATTTAATCGTAAAAGGAAAAAAAGCATTGCATATGCTTCAACAAAATCTATATAATGAAAATAATAGATACTTAAAATGGATTTCAAATAATATCGCAACAGCATTTTTAAATTTAGATATCGTATCTTGTCTTTTCATAATAATAGGTTGTCTATTAAAAAATGATATTTTAATTATCTTATCAATAGCTATTTATGTAGTAGATATGATAAGAATCAAAAAAATAAGAGCAGAAGAACAAGTAAAAAAACCTCTAGTAATTACGGCTAGGGTAAAAAGATTATTAGTAACAATTTCAATTCTTTATTTAATTCCACTTGTAGTAACACTATTAAATAATAATCTAAATTATAGTATGCTAATGGTATCATCTATTATGGTTTATTTAGAATATTTAGTTGTTTTATTAGCTAAAGTTATCAATAAGCCAGTAGAAAGATGTGTTTATTTAAAATACTATCATCAGGCACAAAAGAAATTAAAGTCAATGAGTAATCTATCTGTAATAGGAATTACAGGAAGTTATGGTAAAACTAGTAGTAAAAATATTTTAAGTGATATTTTAAATGTAAAATATATAGCTAGACCAACTCCTAGAAATCTAAATACAGAGTATGGACTTATGATTACAATCAATAATCATTTAGATAAATTTGATGATATATTAATTGCTGAAATGGGAGCATATAGACCAGGTGAAATTAAGAATTTATGCGATATGGTTCACCCTAAATATGGTATTTTAACACGTGTTGGTACTGCCCATTTAGAAACTTTTAAAACAAGAGAAAATATTCAAAAAACAAAGTTTGAATTAATTGAATCCCTTCCTAGTGATGGGGTAGCCATTTTAAATAAAGATGACGAATGGCAAACAAGCTATCATCTAAAGAATAATGTAGAAGTAGTATGGATAGGAATTACGAATCAAGATGCTGATGTTGTTGCATATAATATAAAGTGTAGTAATAAGGGAAGTACATTTGATATTAAATTTAAAGATGATGATAACTATTATCCATTTGAAACTAAATTATTAGGTAAAAACAATGTTTATAATATCTTAGCAAGTGTAGCTTTAGGTAAGAAATTAGGTATGAGTATTAATGAATTACAACAAGGTGTTAGAAAAGTAAGATCAATAGAACACCGTTTAGAGCTAAAAGACTTGGGTAATATTTATATGATAGATGATGCTTATAATTCTAATCCAGTTGGAGCAGAAATGGCAGTTGAAGTATTAAAAATGATGCCAGGAACAAAAGTAGTTGTTACTCCAGGAATGATAGAACTTGGTGATAAACAAGAGGAATATAATGAAAAATTTGGTACAGAAATAGCTAGTGCTGCAGATTATGTAATATTAATAGGAAAAAATATTACGAAACCAATTTATAATGGATTAATAAAAGCTGGTTATAAAGAAGATAAAATATTTATTTTAAATAAGGTAGTAGATAGTTATCCATTAATTAATAAATTAAAAGAAAAAGATAAAGATATTTATGCACTATTTGAAAACGATTTGCCAGATAGTTATAACGAAGATTAAGGGAGATGTTTGAAATGAAAATTAGATTAGGCGTTATTTTTGGTGGTGAAAGTGTAGAACATGAAGTAAGTATTATTTCAGCTATACAAGCCATGAATAAAATGGATTCAGAAAAGTATGAAATTATTCCAATATATATCACGAAAGATAGACAGTGGTATACAGGCGAAATGTTAAAAGAAATAGAAACTTATAGCGATTTATCATTAATTAAAAGATATGCTAAAAATGTAGTATTATATGAAGATAATGGCAAGTTTGTATTACAGAATAAAAAAGGATTTAGAAGAATTGTAAAAGAAATCGATATGGTATTTCCAATTGTACATGGAACTAATGTAGAAGATGGTGTTTTGCAAGGCTACTTAGAATCAATCGGTATTCCATTTGTAGGTGGAGATGTTTATGCATCAGCTGTAGGACAAGACAAAATCTTTATGAAAGAAATTTTTAGAGAAAATGATTTACCAGTTTGTGATTATGCATGGTTTTATGATACAGAATATGAAGATGATAATGAAAAAGTATTAGCCCGTGTTGAAAAGTTAACTTACCCAGTAATTATAAAACCAGCTACTCTAGGAAGTAGTGTTGGTATTAAGACTGCACATAATAAAGAAGAATTAAAAGTAGCTATAGATGAAGCTATTAAATATGATCATAAGATAGTAGTAGAAAAATTAGTAGAGAACTTAATGGAAGTAAATATTAGTGTATTAGGTAACTATAGTAATCAACAAGTAAGTGCTATTGAACAAGTAATACCTACTAAAGATTTCTTAACTTATGAAGATAAGTATTTAGGAAGTAGTAAAACCAAAGGAAAAATAGGTGGTAAGTTTAAAGCATCAAAAGGAATGGTATCAACAAGTCGTGTAATACCAGCCCCACTTCCTAAGAAAATGAAAGAAGAAGTTGAAAAAGTAGCAGTAGGAGCTTTCAAAGCACTTGGATCTAGTGGAGTAGTAAGAATAGACTTCCTAGTAGATGAAAAAGAAAAGAAAATTTATATTAATGAAGTAAATAATATACCAGGTTCTTTATCATTCTATTTATGGGAACCAATTGGAAAAGAATATACTGAATTATTAGATGATATGATTAATATTGGTATTCGTGATTATAAGATGAGAATAGCTAAAACACATTCATTTGATACAAATATTTTAAAAGGTTTTGCTGAACATGGTGGACTAAAAGGCATGAAAGGTTCTAAAGGCAAATTAAGATAAAAAGGTATAAAAGTATGAGATAAACTTATACTTTTTTCTTTTGTCCAATTGACTTAAAACTAAAATAAAACTATAATAAAGATGTAAATAATGTAAGGAGGATACGATTAATGGAACGAAAAATTTATGCAGATTTACTAAAATGGAAAAAAGACCCTAACAGAAAGCCTTTACTCATTTATGGTAACAAGCAAATAGGAAAAACTTATACAACTGTTGAATTTGGGGAAAGAGAATATAAAACCATTTCCTATATTAATAGTGATAACAATTTAGAATTATTAAAAATTATGCAAAAGGAAAGAACAATAGATAAAATCATAGCCAAGCTATCACTTCTTACAGGAGAAAGTATTTTAAAAAATGATACTTTAATTATTATTGATAATGTAATTGACGATGAGATTGTAAAAGCTGTTAAAAAGTTTGGAAAAGAGCCTAATGATTACCATATCATTATGATTACTTCCTTAAAAGAAAAACTATTAACTTTTAAAGGGGAAGAACTTCAATATAAATATATGTTCCCAATGGATTTCGAAGAATATTTAAGAGCAGTAGGAAATATTGAATTAATTGATTTTATAAAATCATCATATCGAAGCAATAAACCTATGCCATTTCATAATATAGCGATGGATTATTATGAAGAATTCTTAATTACAGGAGGACTTCCTGAAAGTGTAGAAGCAAATATTAGAAAAGAAACCGATTTAAAAATAAGACTTATTCATGAAAAACAGCTTGATACCTACAAAAAAGAATTTTTATACTTAAATAATTTAATTGATATCACTCGTTGTAATGAAGTATTAAATATTTTGCCATACCAACTTTTAAAACCTAATAGAAAGTTTCAATACGGATTAATGAGAACTGGTGGTAGAAGTAAGGATTATGAAAAAGCATTAGAATTCCTATCAGCCAATGGTATTGCCTATAAATGTTATAAAATAAGTGAGGTAAAACCACCACTAAGTAAATGTAAAGATCCAGAGAGTTTTAAATTATACTTAAATGATACTGGGGTATTATTTATGATGATGCATTTATCAAAAATGAAATTATTTACAGATGATAATTTAAAATATATTCTTTATGAAAATAATTTAGCTAGTGCTATTATCTCTAGTGGTTATAACTTATATTATTATCAGTCAGAAGGAAAAGCCGAAGTACCTTTTGTGGTACAAACAAGAGCAGGTAAAGTAATACCAATAGAAATCGTAAATAAAAACCTTTCAAAGGCAAAATCACTATCACTATTCATGAGTAAATTTAATATAACAGAAGCAATTCGCTTTACTGAAGATAACTTTAGCATAAAAAAAGGTATCAAATATGTACCAATTTATGCAGCATTCTGTTTAAAAGAAAATTTATAAATCTACTTGTTTACAAATGGTAATTATTATATAATTTAGCTATAAGAAAATAGATTTTAAGTATGTAACTTA
>UQOS01000004.1 GCA_900542735.1 uncultured Mycoplasmatota bacterium
GTTTTAATCGTATTATCTGTTGTTCCTTCTTTTGCATAATTAAAAAATGCATAAGTTACTCCTACTGTTATTAATATCAAACTAATAATAGCTATTAATGTAATAATTATTTGTTTCTTCTTACTTTTCATTTTTTACAACTCCTATTCTTAGTTTCTAAGTATATTACTTAAAAAACATAGAAATAGGAGTTTTAACTAGTAAAATAAAGGCTTTCTACAAATTAAATAAAAGATATTTTTATACTTTTTTGAAATACAAAATATTAAAAACAACCATATAATAAAAGGACAACAAGCTAAAACTCATTGTCCTTAATTAATATACTTAGTAACCTATTTTTTATTACATTTCAATTATATAATAATTACCATTTGTAAACAAGTAGTAATTTAAAAAAAAGAACTACCGTTACTGGTAATTCTATTACTACTTTACTATTATTCTTCTGTGCTAGCTGGTTCTTCAGCTTCTTCATAAGCTTTAAGAATAGCTTCTTCAAACATAGAACGAACTTCTGGATTAATTGGGTGAGCAATATCTCTATAATCACCAGTAGGAGTCTTCTTACTAGGCATAGCTATAAATAATCCCTTTTCTCCTTCAATGATTCTAATATCATGAACTGCAAAACTATCATCTAATAATACAGATGCAATTCCTTTCATTCTAGAACCTTCTTTTTCAATCTTACGTACATTTACAGATGTAATTTTCATGTGTATCCTCCTTCTAAAGTAATTTACTTTACAAATCTATAATATAATATTTTATTTGAAAAAGCAACGATTTTTAATAAAGTTTACACTGGTTGTGTTAATACCAATTTTTTAATTAAAACATCACTATAACTAAATGATTTAATTTGCATAGTATTTTCTAAACGAACAACAAAAATAGAGGGATAAGTATCAACAATAGTAGCTGAAAATTCTTCTATCTGATTTCTGCTACCATTAAAACGAAATTGCATTGTCTGTCCTTTATAAGAACGAATCTTACTCTTTACCTTTTCTATATTCATCTTGGATACCCCACAAACATACAACCCTTTGTAACAACGCCACCCATTCCCTCAGAACCAGACTTAGTTTTTCCAAGTAAATCAATTAAATCTACTGTTTTATTTCTATCATATAAAGCTAAATAAGAAGCTATAATAGCTGGATCTAATGCATGAATATTAATTCTTTTAGGACTAGAAGCAAAAGTAGAACCTGCTTTTATTAATTCTTCATAATTACTTTGACAAGCACCAGCTATAATAATTAATTTATCTTGATTCTTTTCATAATTTCTTGCTACCTTTACAGCATCAATAAAATTAGAAGTATTCTTATAATTCATGACATTATCAGTAGAACCTTTTCTCTTATAATAAGCATCATGTCCTGTAATCACCACAATATCAGGACTTAACTTTTCTAAATAAGACTTAATTTCTGTCTTAATATCTACTTCTTTTAAGCATAAACCATAAGCCATAATATTTAACTTTTTATAAAAACTCATGCATCTCTTTAAATAATCTTCATCACCATCTATATGTAATACTTTACCAGGCAAATAAAAAAACTCACTACGATCTAAATTTAAATCATTCGTAATAGAAGTAGTAATTCTTTCATCATCTACTACATCAGTATTATCAACCTTTACTAAATCATTAACATCACTATCTGCATATAATCTTAAGTTAATTCCCTTTAAATAAGCAATATTACCAGTAATCTCCATAATCACAAAATAAGTATCATTATGATATGAATTTCTAGTAACAATATCACCAACTTGAAAAAGCATATTTTCACCCCTATCAATGAAATATATGCTTTTATTTAACTAAATTATTACTAATATCTACAAAAACCTCTAGAGGTAGCTCTTCTGCTCTTACACTTAAATCAAAATGATAATTCTTTAAAGTCTGTTCTATTTCCTTTAAATCATAACCTTTTAAATTATTTCGTAAAGTCTTACGCTTAAAACGAAAACTATCTCTAATTAAATTAAAAAATAAAGTAGAATCTTTTAAAGGTAGCAATTTCTTTTTACGAGTAAGAGAAATAATCATACTATCAACATTAGGTTTTGGTACAAAACAATTCTTACTTACCAAAAACTCTTTCTTTAAATCAAAATAATAATTTAAAAACACCGTAATAGAACCATATTCTCTACTAGCAGGTTTTGCACAAAAACGATCTGCTACTTCTTTTTGAACCATAACTACGATTTTTTCTATTTCTAAATTACTAGTAACTAACTGCGTAATAATAGGTGTCGTAACATAATAAGGTAAATTAGCTATTACATATAAATGTTCATAGTCATAATTATTTAAATCTTCTAATACATTACGTTTTAAAAAATCATCATAAATAACAGACACATTCGTATATTCCAATAATGCTTGGTCTAATATATCTTCTAAAGATTCATCAATTTCATAACATAATACTTGTTTTGCTACTTTAGCTAACTCTTTAGTTAAAGCACCAGCTCCAGGACCTATCTCTATTACTAAAGTATTATCTGGTATCTTAGAAACATCAACTATCTTTCTAGGAATAGAGTTATCTCTTAAAAAGTTTTGACCATACTTCTTCTTAAAATTAAAATTTTTTGTATTCATAAAGCCTCCACTACTAATAATATAACATAATTATGAATAGAAAAAAATAAATTTTTAGAATCAAGAAAAAAAGAAGCTATAATATAATAGCCTCTATTTGGATTTCTTCTTATCTGGGTCAGAAAATTCTACTACATTGACACCATTATTTTTTCCTTTAATAACTTTCTTTTTCGTATCCGTTTTTGTAACAACCTCCACCTTTTTTGGTACAAAGTGGAAATCCTCTAACATTAATAATACATTAGAAACAGATAAAATATATAACATAGCTTTCATAGGTGCGATAACATCAGCAAAATAATTGAAATTAATATTATAACCTAAACGAATAATAGCTATCATATTTTTATCACAGAAAGTACGATAAACACTGAATAATAACATTAAAAATACCAAGCAACAAGTAACATTATAAAATAAACAATTATTTACACTCTTTTGTTTAAAAATAATATTAATAGCAAATAGTATAAACAATAAAATAAATGGAATAAAGTTAAATATTGCATTGATCATATTCTTTTCAAGTCTTTGATACATATTGATAATGATAAAAAAGCTAAATACAAAAGTTACTAATAAAAGTAAAACTTTTAAATAAGAAAGAATAGTATTTAAAATCTTAATCATGATTACCCTCCACTTCATCTTTATACCAATTAGAAACATATTCTACAAAGCTAGCAGCTTTATTATAAGCACCCATTACTTCATAAAAACCATCTCTAGTATTATCTTTAATAGAACTAGAAGCAATTGAAGTATTAAAGAAATAACTACTATTATTAATTAAATCTTTTTTAAGATAAGAAGTTTCATCTAATAAAGAGTTAATATAAAGTTGAATCATATCTTTATTATCTAATAAATATCTACTATTAAAAGTATCAGAATTGATAGTAGTTAACCAGTATAAGTTATTAACGATACAACCATTTAAAATATCATTTTCATAAGATTCTCTAAGTTTATATACATCAATAATAGTAATTTTATCTTTATCTTTCATATTTTGAATCGTTTCATTAGAAAACTTATCACTACAAGTCTTTAAATTATGATAAAAAACTTGCATTTTATTAACTGGAATACTACCTTGATAAGTATTGGCATTAAATTTAGAAATGTTATCATTTACAGTTTTAATCTTATTTTCAAAACTAGTAACTAATGGTTGAGAATTAAATTCAACATGATAATCTTTTCTAAGTTCTAAATAATGATATCCATTAGCAAGTAAATAAAAACTAGTAAAAGCAAAAACTAATCCAATTAAAGTATAATTAATAATCTTTAAATATTGTTTAAAAAATTCCATACAAAATCCTCCTATTTATTCTTTTTATTGTCTTTATTGTTTTCATCAGGTAATTCTTCTTTATCAGATCTAATTACAGTAACACTATCTGATGATATATCTTTTAATGATGATAGCTTACTATTATTATCTTCCTCATCTTCATCTTTCATTCTAGATGTTTTAATTAATTTTAAAATATCACTTCCTATAATAAGTAAACAAGGAATCACAACGATCATTAACCAACCAATTGGTTTCGTCATAATAGTTTGTAAGTACCCAATCATAGGAATTCTTAAAAAGACTTTACCTATTACTTCATCTGGTGCGATTAAAGCAAAATCAGCTGTATTATTATGGTCCCCCTTCGTTCTATAACCAATAATCTTAGAATTATCATTTTGATCATGAACAATATCAACAACACGGTGCGTAATTGGGGTACCAGCTGTTTCTATATCTTTTGATAAGAAAGTAATAATATCATAAGTTTTAATATCATCTTCTGTAGCTCTAATAGTTAAAACAGCATCATAAACATTAATACTTGGTATCATACTTTCACTAATAATTACATAAGCCCCAAATAAAGGAGAACGATTAATTCCTTTACTAGCAGATAGTTTTTTATCAACAAAAGTAGCTCCAAACATTAAAAACGCTATACCTAAAACTAAAGCAACAGAATAGAATAATACCGAAGACAGAAAATGTAATATTTTTTTTAAAAAATCCACCTTATCACCCTATTTCTATTCTTACTATTATTTAAACTAATAATACCACATAAAAAAATAGAAGTAAAATAAAAAAAGAAAAACTAAGTCTTTCTTTACAGTAATTAATAAGTACCAGTAGCGGCAACATTTACTTTTAAGGAGAATTTTTTATCATTTAACACGGTATAATCAAAATTATCAGTGTTAGGATCTTTAACCCACATTCTAAGACGGAATTTTTTACTATAAGCAACTTCTCCAGCTTGTACATTTCCATAGTAAATTGTTTTTCCAGTTAAAAGACTATTGGTAGTTGTAGCTAACTGATTATAGGTAGTAACATTACCTGAATTTGCAGTAATTGGAGTTTCTTGTTCTTGATTTCCTTCAAATGTAGTTAAATATACTTTTACCCAATCATCATCTAAAGTAGAGTTTTCATTTTTCTCAGTCACTATTTCATATGCTAAATTTGTTTTCGTAGTAGAAGCCGAAACGGTAAAATCAAAGTATTCTCTATTACCAGATAAAACTTTACCTTGACTATCACTAACAGGAATAGCATCTTCTATATAAATACCATTACCTCCACCATTAGCATCGGAATAAGAAAAAACAATTCTACCAGTTTGAATTACATTATTCGTAATACCAGCACCAAAATAATTAAATATGGAATAACTAATTCCAATAAATAAACAAATTAAAGATAAAAATAAAAGTAAAACTCCAACAATATTAATTTTAGAATTTTTCATAACACACTACCCTTCTACTTGATAAGCATATACATCTACTTTAATAGAAAACATCTTATCTTCATAATCTTTACTATCTTCTTTTAACCACATTCTTAAACGGTAAGATTCGTTATAGTTTTTTAACCCCTCATCTAAAGTCTTTTCATATAAAACATAATAATCTTTATTGTTGATAACTTCTTTTTTTAAACTTGAGAAATTAGTAAAAACTTTTTCTTCTTCATAACTACCCATCATCTGTGTTAGATAAATTTGAATATTTTTATCACTTAAAGTAGATTGTTCATTTTTATTAATTAATAACTTATATAATAGTTTAGCTTTTTTAGTAGTAGCCGTAATATAAAAATCAAAATACTGATTTTTTCCAACCATCTTTTTTCCTAAAGCATCACTAATTGGAGAAGCATCTTCAATTAGAATACCACTTCCTCCAGGATTAACATCAGAATAGGTAAAAACAATTTGACCAGTATCAATTTCATGATTGGTATCATCTCCTGTATAAATGGAATAAGTAATACCAAATACACAAAAGAATAATAGAATAGCCGCTAAAAATAAGTAAGACCAATAATTCGTTTTTTTCTCTTGGTTTTCTTTTTTAGTTTGATTTTCTTGATTTTCTTCTTTCATA
The DNA here is from genome assembly GCA_900542735.1 of uncultured Mycoplasmatota bacterium. Lineage (GTDB taxonomy): Bacteria > Bacillota_I > Bacilli_A > RF39 > UBA660 > Alloscybalousia. The sequence continues at coordinate 6,056 of UQOS01000004.1, forward strand.
AACATTCTTCCTTTCTACCAACCCCAGCGTAAGGTTTCATAATGGACTTCTTTTTGTCTACCAATAACATCCATATTATCAGTTTCTGATACCAAAAAATCCATAATATTTCCTTTAATAGCGCCACCTCTATCTAAAACAATTGCGATAATAGGTTCTGTTGAAAAGCTAACATTCGTAATTTGAACAACAGTACCACATGGAATATTACTATCAGCAGCTACAATTCTAATTTTACCGTAAGTGCTATCTTCAAAATAGATATTTCCATTACGAACATCTTGTCTTGGTGGACAAGAAACTCTACCACTACATCCTCTACATACTGGATTATAAGCAGTCATTTGCCCCGTAAAAGAAATTGGCGTTGTTGCACCAAATTGAGAAGCTTCTAACATATTACTAACTTCTTTTACTTTCAAAGTTTTATTTTTATTATCATATTTCGTAATAATATGAATTGCTTCAATAGACTTAACACCATTAATATTACGAACACTGTTTACCTTATGAGTATTATTAGAAGCAAAAAAATAGACGCATAAAAAACAAGTAATCACCAATAAAAAACGATGAAACATAATTTTATAAAATGGCGTAACTTTCTTTTTCAACTTTAACACCTACTTTTGACGACTATTATATAAGCTAAATATACCACACTTAAATAGGTAAGTCAAATGTCCTAATAGCATTTTCTGTCGTTATTTTGGCAACATTTTCTAAAGAAATGTTTTTTATTTCCGCTATTTTTTGAGCAATATAGAAAATATTACTAGATTCATTAGTTTTTCCTCTATTAGGTTCAGGAGTTAAATAAGGACTATCTGTTTCTAAAACGATATTAGTAAGTTCCAATTTTTCTATGACTTCAAAAAGTTTACTGTTTTTAAAAGTTACTACTCCACCAATTCCAAGTAAAAAGCCTAAACTGATAAATTTTTTCGCCATTTCTAAACTACCACTGAAACAGTGAATCACGCCAGATACTTTATATTTTTTTAGAATTTCATAGGTTTCATTAATAGAATCGCGACTGTGAATAACGACTGGTAATTTTAATTTTTCAGCTATCTCTAATTGCCTACAAAATACTTCTCTTTGTTTATCTTTATTATCTTTATTCCAATAGTAATCAAGTCCAATTTCCCCAATTGCTACAATTTTAGGATTATTTTTAACCATTTCTTCTAAGATCTCGTAATCTTTTTCCACAATTTTGTTACTAACTTCAGGGTGATAACCAATGCAAGCATATAAATTTTTATATTTTTCCACAAATTTAGTGGATAACATAATATCATCTTTCTCACAAAAAGAAGCAATTAACACTTCTACTTGGGCATCACTTGCATTTTTAACATATAAATCAGGCTGTACCCCAAAATCATCTCCAATATGCATATGTGTATCTATAAACATAAAATCACCTCGTAACTGCTAATCAATATTTAACTTGTATAATCTTTGAATTCTAGGATATTTACTATAAGTATCAATACTATCAACAAAAACCCAACCATATTTTTCATAAAGGCCACAGTGTTTGGTAAATATATACAACTCCTTTATTCCTAAAGTCTTAGCATTATTATATACTGTTTCCATCATTAGTTTGCAAATTCCATTACCCCTAAACTTTTCATCAACATAAACATTACATACCCATGGATAAATATCAGGTCTAATACTCAGATCATCATAAGAGATTTGATATATGCCAACAATTTTTTCTTCTTTAAACACACCAAAAGTTTGTGGCAATCTATCACTTTGAAAACTATGAATCATGTAACATCTTACCTCATCAATAGTATAGCCTTCTTCTTTACCCCACCATTCATACATCCAACCAACAACAGTATCTAATGTTATATTATCAACATTCAAAATTTTTCTAACTTCAAATAAATTCATACATTTTCCTCCATCACTATAATCATTGTATCACAAAAAAAGTAGTCATAATAACTACTTTATAATAAAACAAAATGAATATTTAGTTTTATACTACTAACATAAATTTCAGTAATATCATAATACATTATCAGTACTATGTTATTAATATTTAAATTTTTATTTTTTACCTAATTCTGCTAATTTTTTCTCTTTATCGATTCTCATAAATAAAGCTTCTGGATTACCAACTTCATAAGAATTATCACTTAAGTAAGTTAATTCATTTCTAGAATTATTAATCTGCGTCTTTATTTTTTCACTTGTATCAGGTAAATATGGACTTAAGAAAATACCACATACACGAATAGCTTCTAATAAGTTATATAAAACTGTCTCTAATCTATCTTTTTTAATTTCATCTTTTGCTAAAACCCAAGGTTCAGCTTCGTCGATATATTTGTTGCTTCTTCTTAATACATCAAATATTTCATCAAGTGATGCACCTATTTCTAAATTGTCCATTTTCTTTTCAATTTTACTATCAAGATTTTGAATCATAGAAATTAACTCATTATCATAAGTGTCTAAAACATTTTTATTACTAACTTTTCCATCAAAATATTTATTAACCATTGAAATAGTGCGATTAACCAAATTACCTAAGACATTAGCTAGATCACTATTAATTCTTTCAATTAATAAATCATAAGTTAAACTACCATCTTGTTGATAAGGAATTTCATGAAGTAAATAATAACGAATTGCGTCTACTCCAAACTCATTTACTAAATCATCAGCATAAATAACGTTTCCCTTAGACTTACTCATTTTACCATCACCTACTAATAACCATGGGTGACCAAATACTTGTTTTGGAAGTGGTAAATCAAGACTCATTAAGAAACAAGGCCAATAAATAGTATGAAAACGAATAATATCTTTTCCTATTAAATGTAAGTCAGCAGGCCAATATTTACTAAACATTTCACTACTTCCATCTGGATCATAACCAATATTAGTAATATAATTTGTTAGAGCATCAAGCCATACATAAACAACATGTTTAGGATCAAAATCAACTGGAATTCCCCAATTAAAAGAAGTACGAGAAACACATAAATCTTGAAGACCTGGCTTGATAAAGTTATTAATCATTTCATTTTTTCTAGACTCTGGTTTAATAAAATCAGGGTGTAATTCAATATACTCTATTAATCTATCTTGATACTTAGAAAGCCTAAAAAAGTAAGCTTCTTCACTTTTTGGTTCCACATCACGACCACAGTCAGGACACTTTCCATCAACTAATTGACTTTCTGTAAAGAATGATTCACAAGGAGTACAATAAAGACCTTCATATTTACCTAAATAAATATCACCCTTATCATACATTTTCTTAAATATTTTCTGTACAATTTCTTCATGATGCTTATCAGTAGTTCTTACAAATTTATCATAACTTGTGTTCATAATATCCCAAATATTTTTGATTTCAGCGGCAACACCGTCAACAAATTCTTTAGGAGTAATTCCTTTTTCTTCTGCTTTTATCTGAATTTTCTCACCATGTTCATCAGTTCCAGTTTGAAAATAAACATCAAACCCTTTTAATCTTTTATAACGCGCAATACTATCTGCTAAAACTACCTCATAAGTATTACCAATATGAGGTTTTCCTGATGTATAAGCAATAGCTGTTGAAATATAATATTTTTCCATAATATCTCTCCTATCTACCTGTAGAACCAATACCACTCGTTCTAACATTATCTATATTTTCTTCATTATCAACTGTTAAAAATGGAATAAAAATACCTTGACATATTTTATCACCTTTTTTTACTACATAATCTTTATCTCCATGATTTTCAAGTTTAATCCACATATGACCTTCATTATCAGGATTATTATAATAATCTCTATCAATAACGCCAACTTGATTACATAATCTAACATTATATTTAAATCCTTGACTACTTCTTACCACAATTAGTAAAACTTCTGATGAATTCATATTAGCCTTAACACCAAGTGGAAATTTTTTTATTTCACCAGGTTTCAAAATAAAATTAAATAAAGATTCAAAATCATAACCGGCACTTTCTTTCGTACTTCTTTTAGGAATATTATATGATTCATATAATTTTTTATCATCACTTACATCCTTTTTAAATTGTTCAAAACTAATTTTTTCAAAATATCTTGCCATAATTACCTCCAAAAAAAGCGACTATTCTTCCATAAGGACGAATAATCGCGGTACCACCTTAATTTATAGCATAACACTATACACTTAAACTCTTAACGCGAGTAACGGATAACTATAATTATCAGCTCCAGAACCATTTATTATTGTTCCTCTATATCTACTTTCACCTAACTAGACTCTCTAAAATAGATTTCCAATAACTCTTTCCTTCAAAACATTTATGCCATAAATTATAACACAACTAAACATAATCATCAACTATTTTGACTAAAATTGAAGCAATTAACCTGACAAGTACCTTATCATCATCAGTAATTTCATCGTTAATCAAGATAACACTACCCAAAGAATCACTATCTACCAAAATAGGTACTAAAAAAGAAGGCGTATTATTTGTTTCATCTACCACAATATAAGAATTACTATCATTAAAAACTTCACATCTATTATCAATTTTTTCTTTAATATTGTTTGAAAGTTCTTTATTAAGAAAATGTTTTTGAAACTCCTTAGAAACCGCAATAATTTTCTCTCTATCAGTAATTAAAATATTCTTTTGATAAATTTTAGCTACGGAATCCACTAAAATAGTAGCATTTTGGACCATATTATCTAATAAAGAATACTTCTTCAAAATAATACCAACACTATCTACAAAAATTTCTAAACTATCTCCCTCATTAATTTTAAAATTTCTTCTAATTTCCTTAGGAATCACAATTCTCCCTAAATCATCAATTCTTCTAACAACACCAGTTGCTTTCATATATAACCCTCTTTCTATCATTAGTGTTAGAAAAATTGTTAATATTATACGAAAAAAGTATAGATTTTTTTACTATACTTTTATTAATTACTAGTTCTAGAAGATATATCTTGAAATCTTAAATAACTTTCTTTTGCTTTATTGATTAAATTATTATCACGCAACATAATTTCCATATGTATTTTAGTTTCAAGCTTACCATATAAACGATTTTCTAAATAGTCATTAACACGACTAATTGCTAATTTTTCTTTATCATCATCAACATTTTCTAAAATATATTGATTAAGAAGCTCTATTCCCTGTTCTTTTATACTGATAACAGAATTTTCATGCATCTGTTCTTTAAAATCTTTTGTTGTTTTAAAAACCTGTTCATAATAATGATTTAAAGAAGATTCTTCAAACTCTAAATGGTCAATTTTCTCTTCTAATGTCTGTTTCTTAAGTTGTAAGTATTTATCTATTTGTGAATAACTCTTAATTTTCATATCATTAATAGTCTGTGTAATAAATTTATCACTATGGTAAATACCAGAGTCTTCATGAATAGAAATTATATTTTTAATTGCCGTATCAAATTCAAGATTAAAAATATTAGTAATTGTATCTAGTAAACTATTAATATTTTTTTCTAAATCATACTTCAAATTACTAATAATTATCATTTTATTTTTTTCACGAAACATCTCTTTTAAATCTTTATCCATGTTATCAATCCTTTTATACTATAATAATCATAACAGTTTATTGAAATTTAGTCAAATTTCTGTAAAGCAAATAGTAACTAATCAATTTAAATCTTTTACGATAAATTTTAAGACATTATCTTTATTATATTAATACAATTATTATTATCTACTCATCAACTTCGTATTTATTTTTTATATCTAAAACCTAATCCTGTTAATTTTTTAATATGATTTTTAAATAAAATCACACTTTTGCTAATAATATTAAATATAAAATCACATTTCTGTTTAGTTTTTATAAAAAATTATCACGTTTTTGCATAATACAACAAAATAATAATGAAAAATTGCAAAAAAAGAACCCAAGTATAATTTTTCAATTATATCAAAAAATTTCAATAAGAATTACCATTTATTATTATCGTATAAAGCCAATAATTAATAACATACATTATTTTATAAATTTATGTAATATTTTAATAGGATTCTTTACGAACAAGAAAAAAATTGATATAGTAAAAGCAGTTTGGTGATAGTTATGAAAAAAAGAAAAATATTATTTTTAATAGGAATTGCCTTTATTTTCTTAGTAATAGGAACAAAATCATCTCCATTATATAAAATAAATGACTGGTATGATGCTGAATGTTTCTTCACAATGGGAAAATCAATGATGATCGGTAAAGTTCCTTACTTAGACTTATTTGAACAAAAAGGTCCATTATTATTCCTAATCTATGGAATTGCTTCCATTATTTCTACAAATAGTTTTATAGGAGTCTTTATCTTAGAAGTAATTTCCTATACGATTTTCTTATACTATATTGATAAAATTATTACCTTATATATAGATGAAAAATATAGTTATATACTACTACCAATTTTATCATTACTAATCCTATCTTCTAGAAGTTTCACACACGGTGGTAGCTGTGAAGAATTTTGTTTTCCAATCCTAGCAATTACCCTATACCATTTTCTAAATTATTTAAAAAATGATAGCATTTCTAATCGAAACACTATTCTAATAGGTATTATGTCAGGTTTAATTCTATGGACAAAATACACATTACTAGGATTAAATATAGGATTTTGTATCGTATTACTAATAAATGAAATTACTAAAAAAAACTATAAAGAATTACTTACAAAAATTGGCTACTTTTTACTAGGGATCCTAATAACTACTATTCCATGGTTAATTTATTTTGGATTACACAAAAATGGAATAAAAAGCTTAATCGATACTTATTTTTTATTTAATATTACTAGCTATGCTGATGATATCAGTATACTTCAAAAACTAATAAACTGTTTTCATACTGTAAATGGTGTTTTAATAAAATATTATCAATATATAATACTAATTATAATTCCTATGATACTATCCATTAAAACAAAAGTATTCTTTAAAAATACTAAAAACAATATTTATTTATTACTAGTAACTCTATTATTATTAAACTTATTATTTATTGGTGGAACAAACTTTAGATATTATTCTTTACCAATGCAACCATTTATGATATTTGGACTAATCTATATCTTTTACCTATTATCACAAACAGAAATAAACAAATTTCTAAAAAAGAACATACTATTAATATCAGTGATTACTACTAGTATCTGCTTAATAACTAGCTATTATCGTTCACCAAATACTGAATATTTAAAAAAAGAAAAAAGTTATTATGCACAATATACATTTCTAAACTATATAAAACCAAACACAACATTATTAAATTATAACTTTTTAGATGGTGGTTTTTACTTCACTACAAAAACATACCCAACAGAATACTATTTTCAAAAAAATAATATTAAATACCATCTATTTCCACAAAATATAAATAGCCAAAGAAAATATGTAAAAGAAAAAAGAACTGATTATGTAGTAACTACAAATAAAATTTCTAAAAAGGATTTAAAAATACTAAATGAAAATTATAAACTAATAGCAAGTCATAAACAAAAGTATGAAGGTCATTTAAAAACTTATTATTTATACGAAAAAAGATAGTTATGATAAAAAACTATCTTTTTAATTCAATTTTACTTAGTAAATCTACCAAATAATATATATAATGTTTTTCAAGTTTTACAGTATCTAAAATAATGATCAATTGATTAGAAAGCATTTTAAAACGGAACATTGGAGTGATATGAAAAGCATCAACAAATAACTTCTCACCATCAATTTTAGTAGTAGCTTCTTCACTTACCACTAACTCTAATGAGTTTTTCGTATAATTTACCTTTTCAATGCCCAACTCTTTTGCCATTTTTTCAAACCATTCTTGATACATATAAATAATAACATCTTCATCAAGTTTACCAAAACGATCTTCTAAATCCAACTGTACTTCCTTCAATTTGTCTAAAGAATCAATCGTATTAATTTCTTTATGAATAGATATCTTTAACTGATCATCATCAGTATAATTATTAGAAATATGTGTAGATACATTTAATAATGGTTTCTCATTCTGAATAATTTCTTCTTTTGGAGTAATTCCTTTTAATCTACTAATTTCATCTTGTAACATTTTTAAATATAAATCAATTCCTACTGTATCAATAAATCCAGCCTGTTCACTACCTAGAATATCTCCAGCTCCACGAATCGATAAATCACGAGTAGCAATCGAAAAACCACTACCAAGTTCTGTAAAATCTTTAATAGCATTTAATCGTTTAATAGCAACTTCATTTAACATTTTAGATGGCGAATACATTAAATAAGCATAAGCAATCTTATTACTTCTACCAACTCTACCTCGTATCTGATATAGTTGACTAAGTCCAAAATGATCTGCATCTAAAATAATTAAGGTATTAGCATTCGGAATATCAATTCCCGTTTCAATAATAGTAGTACATATTAAAATATCATACTCATGATTAATAAAAGCTATCATTCTATCCTCAAGTTCTTCCTTAGTTAATCTACCATGTGCAAAAATAATTCTAGCTTCTGGTACCAAATTTTGAATTTCAGAAACTTTACGTTCGATACTATCAACATGATTATATAGTAAAAATACTTGCCCATTTCTAGACATTTCTTTATAAATAGCGTCTTTAATAATCTGTTTATTTTCTTCAATTACATAAGTTTGAACAGGATACCTATCAACAGGAGGTGTCTCAATTAAAGACAAACTTCTGATACCAATCATAGACATTTGCAAAGTTCTAGGAATAGGAGTAGCCGTTAAAGTTAAAACATCAACATTGCTTTTATACTCCTTTATTTTTTCCTTATGAGTGACCCCAAATCTCTGTTCTTCATCAATAATTAATAACCCTAAATCTTTAGGTTTAATATCATTACTAAGTAATCTATGAGTACCAATCACAAAATCAATAGTACCATTTTCAAGCTCTGATAAAATTCTTTTTTTCTCTTTAGGAGAAGTAAAACGATTTAAAAGTCCAATATTAACAGGAAAATCTTTAAATCGTACCAACGCATTTTGATACTGTTGATTAGAAAGAATAGTTGTAGGACACAAATATAAAACTTGTTTAGAATCCATTATAGCCTTAAATACTGCTCGAAAAGCTACCTCTGTCTTTCCATAGCCAACATCTCCACACAATAAACGGTCCATTGGCTGTCTAGATTCCATATCATTTTTTATTTGTTCTATTGCCAGTAACTGATCTTTAGTTTCTGTATATTCAAAACTAGCATCAAACTGTTTCTGTAACTCTGTATCTTTAGAAAAAGCATACCCTTCACGCATTTCTCGTTCAGCATAAAGTTTCAATAATTTATCAGCAATATCATGAATTTTACTCTTAACACGAGCCTTAATCTTATTCCAATCAGAACCACCTAATTTATTAATCTTTGGCATTACGCCTTCATTTCCAGAATATTTACTAATTAAATCAATTTTTTCAACTGGAATATAAAGTTTATCATTACCAGCATAAACAACCTCTATATAATCCTTGATCAAATTGCCATGATTTAAAGTTTTAATACCATTATAAATTCCTATACCATTAACTGCATGGACTATATAGTCACCAACTTCTAGTTTATTCAAATCTTTGATTTTAGAAGCATATTTAAAACGAGTTTTATATTTCTTTCGAACTGACTGATAAGAAAATAACTCCTTAGAAGTAAGTACCACTTTGTCCTCATACATAAATCCCTGATTCATTTCTTTCAAAATGATATTTACTTTTCCCTTTTCAAGATTTTCTTCATCAGTAATAATAGAAGAAACTTTTAACACTTTACTAAAATTTTTAACCTGTATTTCTTTTATATAAACAATAATGAGTTTATTTAAATATAACTGTTCTGATAAAAAATGATTAATAGCTTCAATATTTTCGTGAAAAGATGGAATTTCTTTGCAGTCGAACTGATAAACCGTAAAATCTTTATCATTTAATAAATTATCAACTGTTAAATAATAATTTAAAGAACCAGGAGCAAAATAAGTAAAGTCATGCATATATGTTCCTTGATAAGAATTATCTTTTTCAGTATGATATTCCATTACTTCTTTTAAAATAGATTGATAAGTAATATCTAATTGATGAGGATCTTTATAAAAAGTAATAGGATTATTTAAATATTCTAAAATAGAAGAAGTCTTAGAGTATTGAGGTAAATACTTTTGTTTTCTTTCTAAAACATCAATATCATCATCAAGAATAAATTCACTATAAGGACGAATAGTGATAGTTGAAATATTAGAAATAGATTTTTGATTATCCTCATCAAATTCACGAATAGATTCAATGGTATCTCCAAAAAATTCAAATCGTATTGGGTGGTTGGCATTAATAGGAAAAACATCAATAATAAATCCCCTAACAGCAAATTCTCCAGTCTTAGTAACCAAAGATTCTCTCTTATAACCAATATTCGTTAAATATTTTGCTAATTCTAATTGATCAAAATCTTGATTCACTTGAAAGGTTTTAATATTTTCTTGATAGGTAGTAATTGTAGGTAAAAAGCGTAAATACCCCATTAAATTAGTAATAACTATTACTTTATCATTTTCTAAAATGGAAGTGATAGTTTCTAATCGATTTACCATTAAATCAGGGCTAGTAGCAATTGCTTCACTCGTTAAAAAATCGTCCATTGGAAATAAATACACCTTAGACTGGTAATTAGACAAGAAATCAAATAATCGATTTGCTTCAAATAAACTACTAGTAACAATTAAAATAGAACGATCATTTTTTTGATATACGGTATCAATATAACGACAAAAAACTTCATCAGTAAGGCCTGATAAAGCTACATTTCTAATATTTTTAACTGGAACATTAGAAGGAAAAAAATTCATAATATCACCTATCTTACTTATGATTATATTTAGACATTAAAGCATCAAATGGTAACTGAAAATAGTCATCTAAAATAGCCATAACAGTATCAATAACTGTATCTAGTTTACTTTCATCTTCTCTAGACATTTTACCTAAAACATAATCTTTTGTATCTATACTCTTATTATTAGATATACCAATTTTTATTCTTTTATACATTTGAGTACCTAAATGCAATTCAATATTCTTAAGTCCATTATGACCACCACTAGAACCTTTTTTCTTTAATTTAAAAGTCCCAATTGCTAAATCTAAGTCATCATGAATAATTAAAATATCATCTACTGAAATTTTATAGAAATCTACAAATTTGCGAATAACTTCTCCACTTAAATTAATATAAGACTGTGGTTTTAATAAAATTATTTTCTCATTTTGAGTCATAGTTTCTACATAAAGTCCATTAAATTTTGACTTTGTAATAGAAACTCCTAAGATACTTGCATATTTATCTATTGTTTTAAAGCCAACATTATGACGAGTATTTTCATATTCATGACCAGGATTACCTAAACCAACTATTAATTTCACATTATCACCTACTTACGAATAAAACTATCATTTTTTATTAAAAATTATTTCCCGGGAAATAATCTTAGTGCTTTTCCATATGATATTCCTTATAAACAACCGATTTTGGAATATCTCTTTCAACAGCCACTTTCTTAATAGCCTCTTTTTCACTCATACCATCTTCTAAATAAAGACGAATATGTTCTAAAATGGTCATACTAGAATAATCTTCTTGTTCCAAATTACCCTCAACAACGACTACCATTTCCCCTTTTATAGAATCCACTACCTCTAGTACATCAGTAATAGTACCACGAATAGCTTCTTCATATTTTTTACTGATTTCTCTACATAAAGCAATCTTACGATTTCCAAATACCTCAAGTAAAGAAGTAAGCATATCTTGAATTCTATGTGGTGCTTCATACAAGATGATAGTATAAGGTAGTTTTTTCAAAGTTTCAAGCTCTTTTTTTCTTTTTAAATCCTTACTATTTAAAAAACCATAAAATAAAAAAGGAGCAGGATTAATACCAGACATAGTCAAAGCTGGAACAAAAGCCGTTGGTCCTGGCAAACTAATTACATTAAAGCCATGACTAGTAACATACTCTACTATCTTATACCCTGGGTCACTAATAATAGGAGTACCTCTATCTGTCACAAGACCAATATTATTTCCTTCTTGTAGTTTTGATAATACCATTTCTTTTAAAGAATCTTCATTATGATCATCAGAATGAATAAGTTTTTTCTTTATATTTAATTTATGCAACAGTTCACTAGTAACTCTAGTATCTTCACATAGTAAAAAATCAACCATTTCTAATGTATGAATAGCTCTAAGCGTAATATCTTCCATATTACCAACAGGAGTTGGAATTAAATATAAACTAGGACTATTATCATAACTATTTTGTCTCATAAAAAATCACCTCTATCTTATTCAAACATTTTTAATACTTCATCGGTATAATCACCATTCTGTTTATGAATATATAATGGTGGTAACATTTTTAAACTACTATTTCCCATTTTTCTACCTTCAATAAGCATTAAATTAGATTCACTATTTTCTTTTGGGTAAATAAATTGAATTTTTTTAATTTCGATTCCATATTTTTTAAATTTTTCAATAATTTCAATTAAACGCTCAGTACGGTGAACCATAGCAAAAACGCCATTATTTTTTAATAAATATTTAACTAACGATAAAATATCATCTAACTCTATCATTTTTTCATGTCTAGCTATTATTTTATGAATATCATCATTTAAATAACTACTCTCACGATATTTAAAATAAGGAGGATTACACAAAATTACATCAAAAGAGTCACCTTCATAAATATCTTTTAATTTTTTCATATCGATATTATAAAGTTGAATTTGATTTTCAAGATGATTATATAAAACACTCTTTGTAGCTAAATCATAACTATCTTTTTGAATTTCAACCCCAACAATAAAAGCTTTTGTTTTAGTAGAAAGAATTAAAGGAATGGGAGCATTGCCACAACCTAAATCGAGAATTTTTTTCGTTTTTGGATTAATTGTAACAAAATTAGCTAGTAAAACCGAATCTAAAGAAAAAGTAAACCAGTCAGAATTCTGATAAATTTTCAGATTTTTATAACCAACTAAGTCATTTAAAACTTCCATGTTATACATCAACCTCAACTAATGTTTTATTTTTCGTTTCAACCGTAATCTTTCTCCTAAAAACATTCAAAGATACTACTTTTCCATCAATGCCATTTTCATGATATAGCTGTCCAACACGAGGAAAGTCTTTTTTTAACTCTGAGTAAGTTTGATCTTCATAATTAAGACAACATAATAATCTACCACAAACACCATTAATTTTACTTGGATTTAGTGCTAACATTTGATTTTTTGCCATATTAATAGATACGCTATTAAAATCTGTTAAAAAGGTACTACAGCATAAAAATCTACCACAAGGACCAATACCACCAATTTCTTTTGCTTTATCACGAACACCTATTTGTCTTAATTCAATTCTAGTCTTATAAATTTGTGCTAACTTCTTTGCATATTCTCTAAAATCAACTCTAGCATCTGCTAAGAAATTAAATAATAATTGTGTTCGATCAAAATTATAAGTAGCATCAATAATATTCATATTTAAAGACATTTGACTAGCAATTTCTCTAGCTTTTGAAACAGCATTATTAGCATCTTTTTGATTCTTTAAATACTTTTTTTCATCTTCTTTAGTTGCAATACGAATGACATTTTTTAATGAAAAACCAATATCCTCATCTGCTACTTCATAAGTACTAACAACAACTTGTCCATATTGAAGACCTTTTTCTGTCTCTACAATAACATTCATTTTCTTCTTCAAATCAAAATTTTGACTATTAAAAAAATAAGTTTTTCCTTTTCCATTTAAAGCAATTCCGGAAACTTTATACACTATAATCACCCCCTATTAAATTCAATAATAAATTGGTCTAACATCATTGGCATATTTAAATTATAATCTAAACGCTTAATACAAGTAAACAAAACTTCAATCTTAGAAATTATATTTTCAAAAGAATTAGAATTTATAATAATATCTAATATCTCACCAAAATTATAATAATTTAAATTTTTATATTTTCTGATAGCATTATCATATACTTGAATCATATCATAAAAAACATCATTCCAAAATTCTCTATTTCTATAATCATTTTCAAGTACAATAGGCAAATAACTAATAGAATGTAGTTTTCTTTGTTCTAAGGTTTTAATAATCTCACAAGCTTTATCAAAATTTTCTGAAGTTTTCTGGTGATTTTTATTAATGAAAGTATAAATCTGACATCTACTTCTAATTGTTTCTAATACTTTATAACGGTTATCAACTTCAAGAATAGCAATAACATTACCATCTGGTTCTTCCAAAAACTTTAATAAAGAATTGGCTGCTTGCTTATTTAATTTATCAGCTTGTTTAATTAAATAAATACGAGGTCTATTTTGAAAAGAAGTAGTTTTAAATTTTTCCTTTATTTCTAATATTTGATCTTTTTTAATCCAACTACCATCTGGTGATATTACTAAAAAATCAGATAACGAATGATTATCAATTAAATGACATATATTACATTCATTACAACTATCATAATTAGTATAATGGCTTGTACAAAATAGAGTTTTAATAAAAGAAAGAATTAAATCATCTTTCTTCTCATATTGATTTGTCTCTATTAAAAAAGCATGACTAAGTTTATGATTCTTAATACTATGCATAACTTGTTCATAAAATAAAGGTTGTTCTTCTTTATAATTATCTAACATATTTATCACCTCAAAAAGCAATCACCAATAATAAAATTAATGATAATAAAGCTGGAAAACCAAGCAAAGTAATAGAAGTTAATGTAATAATATTAATAGGTATCACAAGATTAAAATTACTACCAATTGTATTAAATCCATATAGAATAACAAAACTAAAAAACACTCGTCTTAATAAGTAAAATATTTTTTTAAACATATTATTATCACCTATTAAAAAGTATGACATAATTAAATACTTATTCTACATTTTTTCTATCAACCAATGCTCTTTCTAATGTCATAGCATCAATATATTCCATATCAGCCCCAATTGGAATACCACTAGCTATTTTAGTAATAGAAATATTCATATCACCTAGAATTCTTTTAATATATAAAGAAGTAGTTTCTCCCTCAATACTAGGTTTAAAAGCTAATATAATTTCTTTAAAAGATTCGTTTTTAACTCTATCAATTAGCTTTTCTAACTCAATATCTTCAGGATTTATTCCATCTAGTGGAGAAATTAACCCTTTTAAAACATGATATTTTCCTTTGTATAGCCCTAATTTTTCAAAAAGAAAAACAGATTTAGGATCTTCAACAACACAAAGAGTATCATCACCACGAGATTTATCATTACAAATAGGACAAACATCTAAATCAGTAATACCATTACAAATAGGACATTTATGAATTTTGTTTTTTATATTAGATAAACAAGAAGAAAAAAATTCAACTTGTTCGTCGTCCATATCCATAATAGCAAAAGCAAATCGTTCTGCTGTTTTTTCTCCTACTCCAGGTAAATACTTAAAAGATTCTATTAATTGTTGTAGACTATTAGGATACATAATTACTCCTAAAATAGGCCACCAGGCATCATACTACTATATTTTCCCATTTTTTGTTCTGTTACTTTATCAATTTGTTTAAAAGCATCATTTAAAGCAACTACTAACATATCTTCTATCATTTCTTTATCATCACTAGTAATATCATCATTATCAATAGTAACTTTTGCTACCTCTTTGTTTCCCTTTACAGTAACACTAACAAATGAGCTAGTTCCTGTAAAAGTCATATTGTCAATTTCTTCTTTTGTCTTCATCATATCTTTTTGTAAAGTTTGTGCTTGTTTCATTAAAGCTTGTATATTCATATTTATCTCCTCTTTTCTTAATTAATTGATACCATATCTTCACCAAATAACTTAATAGCCTGTGATTTGATATCACCACTATTACTATTTCGTACTGGTAATGTATCTTTATCACTATCCCTATCAATTGTAACATATTGATAAAGAACATGATTATTCATATTTTGAATATATTTTTCTTTTTCTTGATTCCACTCATCATCAGTTAATAAAGCAACGTCATAATGTTTCTGATAAATTTTTTCTAATAATTTCTGAATTTTTAAAATCATAGAAAATCCCCTATTAATCATGGATTCATAATTAAAAGATAAAATAACTTCTCCCAATCCAACTGCTCTTATCTTACCATCAGATATAAAACAAGCAGCAGCCCCATATTCACTATCTAATGCATAATCATTTAAGGAATTCCATTTAGATTCAAACATTCTTTTCTCATTTTTATCAGCTCTGGCAAAACAATTATTAACAATCATATCATTTATTTTACCATTTTGTACCAAATTATCATCAGAAATTATTTCCCGGGAAATAATTTTACTTTCTAAATGAGAATTATTATCATTAATATCTATTTTTTCTGTATTTTTTGTATCTTCACTACTCTTAGGAATAGATATATCACTTTTAGCTTCTATTTTTTCATTATTTTGTATATTAGCATTCTTATTCATATAATTTAAAAAATAAATTTCCACAATTGTTTTAATATCAGAGCTAAACTTAATTTCTTTTAATAAATCATTTAAAAGAATAGAAAAAGAAATTAAAAAATTAGAATCATATTGAGAATCATTATTAATATAATAATTTATTATTAGGTCTTTACACAAATATAATAAGTCTTGAACAAATAAAACAAAATCTTTTCCATTATCATATATAGAATCAAGAAAATTAATCGTGTTAGAAATATCACTTGCTTGAATATAATTCAAAAACTGAATTTTTTGTTCTTTGGAAACAATACCATTTACTTTTTCAAAATCATCAATAGTAATACTAGAGTTAGAATATGCATTTAATTTATCTAACATACCAACAGCATCTCTAAGTCCACCATCAGACAAATTAGCTATCATTTCTAATACATTATCTTCAATCCTAATATTTTCAGCTTCACAAATATATTTTAATCTGTTAACAATATTTACATTACTAATTCTATGAAATTCAAAACACTGACATCTTGAAATAATTGTAGTAGGAACCTTATGTAAATCAGTAGTAGCTAAAATAAATATTACATGCTCTGGTGGTTCCTCAAGTGTTTTTAATAAAGCGTTAAATGCTCCAATAGATAACATATGTACTTCATCAATAATATAAACTTTATATTTTAGTTGATTTGGAACTAAGTTAACCTTATTTTTTATTTCACGAATTTCATCTACTCCATTATTAGAAGCAGCATCTATTTCAATAATATCTGGACAAGATCCTTCATTAATAGAAACACAATTTTCACATTTTCCACAGGCATCTCCATCTTCCAAATTTGTACAATTTACAGCTTTAGCTAAAAGTTTAGCAATTGAGGTTTTTCCAATTCCTCTTGGTCCAGAAAACATATATGCATGACAAACTTTATTGTTTAATAAAGCGTTTTTCAAAATTTGTATTACTACATTTTGGCCAATTACATCATTCAATGTAGACGGTCTATATTTACGATATAAAGCTTGATAGGACATAATTACACCTCCAAAACATACAAGTATATTATAACATTAAAAAAGCAACAATTAGAACAATTATTGCCTTTTTTCTATAAAAAATTCCTTTAAAATTTTAGTACAAGATTCCGATAATATCCCACCCATGATTTCCACAGGTAATCCATAATTTTTATCACACAAAATACTATCAATAGTACCTTTTTCAACATAATAAGGTATAGTGCCATATACAATTTTCTTAATTCTAGACTGATTAATAGCACTAGCACACATTGGGCAAGGAAATAAAGTAACATATATATCACAATCAATTAATCTCCAATTATGAAGTTTTGCACAGGCTTTTTCAATAGCTATAATTTCAGCGTGCTTAATAGCATTATTTTTAGTTTCTTTTAAATTATGAGCTTTAGAAACTATGATTCCATCTTTAACAATAACAGCTCCTACTGGTATTTCACCTTTTTTAAATGCTTTTTGAGCTTCTTCTAATGCTATCTTCATAAATTTTATATCATCATTCATATAAATCACCTAACAATAAAAAAAGTGCACATAAATATAAAATGTTAAGGCTGCTATCTTCCAATCCTGACCTGGTTCCATCAATATTTATTGCACGTATATATAATAATATATTTTTTCAAAAAAAACAATGTTTCACGTGAAACATTGTAAATTTTTACTTAAATTAAGTTTTTTATGTATCAAAAAGTAATTTTTTTAAATTTTAAGTCAAAAAAACATTAAATATTTGAATATTTTGTATGTTTCACGTGAAACATTGTGGAAAATTATTTACCGGGAAATAATTTTTAGTATATTATTCATATTTTTTCATAAAAGTGTGAATAAAAATAACTGTTAAATACTAATTAATTTTTTTTAAACATAAATGAAGTTAGTTTCATTATTAGTAGAATAAATTATTAAATATTAAAATTATATAAAATAATTAACATTACACCACTCCCAACTATTAGCTTATCAGCAAATAAATATAATAATTATTAAATATATCATAAATATTGATTATTACATTTTTATATTTAAAATTTTGATAAAAATCAAATCAATATTATCTATGTTTCACGTGAAACATGTGCATAACTAATCTTTAATAATTGAATAATATATTAGTTATAATTATATATTAAATAGTACTTCGATTACAGATCAAAATTTAAAATAACTTATTTCATTTTAAAATATGATTATAATATTTGAAAATATTGATAATTAATTAAAAAAATAATTATTTGTTTTTAATTATAATAAATAAAATCAAATATATATTTAATTTTTATTTAAATAATGTCTTTTGAAATAAATATTATTTAATATTGTAAGTAACAAATTAAACTATTAAAAAAGGTACATAAATTATCTATGTTTCACGTGAAACATTGTGGAAAATTATTTCCCGGGAAATAATTTTTGGTACAATGTTGATAACTTCCTAAAAAATTAATAAAAATAAGCTATTGATATTAATTCATTTTCTAAACATAAACAAATTATATTATTTGCTTTATTAATATAATTAATTATTAAGCATAAATATTTTAATTACTTATTAAAATTAAGATTATATAAAAATAAATATGCAATTCCAACTATTAATTTATTAATATATTTACATAATTATCATTAAATACATTATAAGTATTAGTAATTATATTGATTATGACATTTCTTGATTTAATATTTTAATAAATATTATATATGTTTCACGTGAAACATGTGGAAAATTATTTTCCAGGAAATAATTTTAATGCATATTTATTATTTTTTTAATAAAATTTATGATTTATTAGATTAAAAATAATCACTATCATTAATTAAAACATTAATTAATAATATCTAAATTTTTAAATAATAATCAAATAAAATAAAAAAATATATTTAGTATTTGTTTGAATAGTATTATTTAAAATAAATACTATTTGAACATTGTAGTAATAAACACTAAATAAATTTAAAAAGATACATAAATATCTATGTTTCACGTGAAACATTGTGGAAAATTATTTCCCGGGAAATAATTTAAAAAAAAATACATATAAATATATGTATAATTTTTCAATAGCTTTGTTTTTAGTTATCCACAATGCAATAGTTTCACGTGAAACATAAAAGAATGTACCTAATCAGATACATTCTCATTATTAACTTCATCATTTACTGAATCTGCTTCCAAATTTTCCTCTTCGTCTTTAATAATAGTAGAAACAGTAGCCACCTTTTGATCATCTTTCAACTTGATAAGTCTAACACCCTGCGTTGCTCTACCTAAAGTAGAAATTTGTTCCATAGACATTCTCATAATAATACCACTGTCAGTAATAATTACAAGATCTTCCTCACCAGTAACAGCTTTTAATGATACTAACATACCATTCTTTTCAGTAACATTTAATGCCTTAACACCCTTGCTACCCCTATGAGTTAAACGATATTCATCAATTGGTGTCTTCTTACCATAACCTTTTTCAGTAACGATCAACACTTGTTCGTTATCAACAATTACTTCTCCACCAATAACTTTAGCATCACCAAGGTCGATACCACGAACTCCAGAAGCTGTACGACCCATAATACGAACTTCGTTTTCCACAAATCTAACCATTCTACCATTAGAAGCACCAATAATAATCTCATTTTCCCCAGTTGTTTTACGAACAGCTATCAATTCATCATCATCTTTTAAACTAATAGCTATCTTTCCACTACTTCTAATATTATCAAATTCAGATAAATCAGTTCTCTTAACAATACCATTCTTCGTAATAAAGAATAAATAATTATAATCATGTTCCTTGGCAGTAAGTGAAATAATTGAATTAATCTTTTCATCTTTTTCCACAGGTAGTAAGTTAACTATTGGCAAACCTTTGCTTTGTCTGCTAAATTCTGGAACCTCATAACCCTTCATTCTATATACTTTTCCTTTATTACTAAAGAATAAAATATAATCATGTGTCTCCATATTAAGCATTTTTTCAACAAAATCCTCTTCATTAGTAGACATACCCTTAATACCTACTCCACCACGATTTTGAGTACGATATTCATCTACTAACATACGTTTAATATAACCTCTATTAGTTAATGTAATTAAAGTGTTTTCAACAGGAATAAGTGATTCATCTTCAATATAATCTATTGCCGTCATATCAATTTTCGATCTTCTATCATCACCATATTTACGCTTAATTTCAAGCATTTCTTCTTTAATAATACTTAATACTCTCTCTTCAGAAGCTAAAATTGACTTATAATCAGCTATTTTAACTAGTAAATCATTAAGTTCAGCCTCTACTTTTCCACGCTCTAAACCAGTCAAACGGCGTAATCTCATTTCAAGAATACTGTTAGCTTGAATCTCATCTAAACTAAATCTAGACATTAAATTATTTCTAGCCTCGTCATCACTCTCAGCTGCTCTAATAATATGCACAACTTCATCAATATTATCAAGAGCAATGCGTAATCCCTCTAAAATATGTACTCTTTCTTCTGCTTTTCCTAAATCATATCTAGTTCTTCTAATAATTACTTCTTTTTGATAATCAATATACTTAGAAATAATATCTTTGATGCCTAAAGTTCTAGGTGTTTGACCATCTAATACTAAGAAAATAATACCATAAGAAATTTGAAAATTAGTATGTTTATACAACTGATTTAAAATTACTTGAGCATTTGCATCTTTCTTTAAAGTAATCGTAATCTTAATACCATCTTTTAAATCAGTATGATAATCTGTAATACCTTCTATTGTTTTGTTATGAACTAACTCTGCAACCTTATTTTTAAGTTCCATAGTATTAACACCATAAGGTACCTCATCAATAATGATACAACTATGATTACCATGTTCTTCAATAGTAGCTTTACTACGAATCGTAATAGAACCCCTACCAGTTTCATAAGCTTTCTTAATACCTGAATTACCAAGAATGATACCACCAGTTGGAAAATCAGGTCCTTTAATATATTCCATCAATCCCATAGTATCAATATCAGGATTATCAATGTAAGCAACACAACCATCAATAACTTCACTTAAATTATGAGGGGGAATATTAGTAGCCATACCAACAGCAATTCCCATAGAACCATTTACAAGTACATTAGGAAATCTAGAAGGTAAAACAACAGGTTCCTTTCTCGTTGCATCAAAGTTATCTTCCATATCAACTGTATCTTTATTAATATCTCTTAATAACTCTAGTGATATTTTAGCAAGTCTTGATTCAGTATAACGCATAGCTGCAGCGCCATCACCCTCAATATTACCAAAATTACCATGTCCATCAATTAACATATATCTTTGATTAAAGTCCTGTGCTAAACGTACCATAGCTTCATAAATAGAACTATCTCCATGTGGGTGATAATTACCCATAACTTCTCCGACCGTTTTAGCGCTCTTCTTATGAGGTTTATCTGGTGTATAACCTGATTCATACATAGACCATAAAATTCGTCTATGAACAGGCTTTAAACCATCTCTAAGGTCAGGTAAAGCACGAGATTTAATAACACTCATAGAATATTCCATAAAAGAAGTCTTAACTTCATCCACTATATTATTGTGGTCTAATCTATCTCTTTCATGAAAATAACCACTAAAATTACTATTTGACTTTATCTTATCAGCATCTTCTTGAGAATTATTATCATTAACAGTAATATCAGAACTATTATCAGTATCATTATTACTATTATCTTCACTAGATCTAGCTAATAATTCATTTAAATCATCTTTATTGTCCATACTACGCCTCCCTAAATATCAAGATTTTGCACATAACCGGCATTTTCTTCTATAAACTTTCTTCTAGGGTCTACTTCATCACCCATTAATTTTTCGAATATTGCATCAGCTGCTAAACAATCATCTACTGTAATCTTTCTTAATACTCTTTTTTCAATATCCATAGTAGTTTCATTTAATTCTTCAGCATCCATTTCCCCTAAACCTTTCATACGAGCAATTTCAGCTTTAGAACGCACATTCTCAGGAAGTGTGTTAAGATAATCTGCAAGTTCATCATCATTTAATACGTATTTTCTAGTTTTACCATGCATAATTCTATAAAGAGGAGGTTGCGCTGCATACACATGACCAGCTTCTACAATTGGCTTAAAAAAGCGATAAAATAAAGTTAAAAGTAAAACTCTAATATGAGAACCATCAACATCGGCATCAGTCATAATAATAATTTTATCGTATCTAAGTTTAGATAAATCAAAATATTCACCAATACCAGTACCAAAAGCAGTAATAATCGTTTTAATTTCTTCATTTCCTAGTGCTTTATCAAGTCTTGCTTTTTCAACATTTAATATTTTTCCTCTAAGTGGTAAAATTGCTTGTGTCATAGAATCTCTACCCTTTTTAGCAGAACCCCCAGCACTATCTCCTTCGACTATAAATATTTCAGAAACACTAGGATCTTTACTCTTACAGTCAGATAACTTACCAAAGAAGTTTGTGACAGCTAAATCACTCTTTCTAGTAGCTTCTCTTGCTCTTTTAGCAGCCATTCTAGCATTCCTAGCTAGTAATGCCTTATTAACGATAATCTTAGCATCTTCTGGGTTTTCTAATAAAAATCTTTCAAATCCTTCATAGAAAACACTATCAGCTAAACTTCTAACTTCAGAGTTACCAAGTCTTCCCTTAGTTTGTCCCTCAAATTGAGGATTTGGGTGCTTACAAGAAATAATCATAGTAAGTCCCTCTTTAACATCGTCTTCTTTTAGATTTTCGTCCTTTTCTTTTAACATATTGTTTTTTCTAGCATAATTATTAATCACTCTTGATAAAGCTCTTTTAACGCCATCTTCATGTGTTCCACCATCATGAGTATTAATATTATTCACAAAAGAATAAATATTAGTATTATAAGAAGTATTATATTGCATAGCTACTTCAAAGAATACACCATCTTTTTCACCACTTAAATGAATAATATCTTGATGAATAGGTGTCTTTTCCTGATTAATGAATCTAACATATTCACTAATACCACCTTCATAAAGGAAAGTTTCCCCAGTAGTATCTTCTAAATCACGATCATCCCTGATATTAATAGATAATCCTCTATTTAAGAAAGCTAATTCACGCACTCTTACTTTTAAAGTCTCATAATCATAAATATCTGTATCAAATATTTCAGGATCTGGTTTAAAAGTAACAGTTGTTCCTGTTCTATCTGGATTACATTCGCCAATTACATGAAGAGATTCAACAGTATGCCCACCATTTTCAAAACGAATTTTATGGATTTTACCATTTTTATATACAGTAACTTCTACCCATTTACTAAGAGCATTTACTACACTGGCACCAACTCCGTGAAGTCCACCAGATACTTTATAACCTCCACCGCCAAATTTTCCACCAGCATGTAAAACCGTATAAACAGTTTCAACTGTAGAAATTCCTGTCTTAGGGTGAATATCAACTGGTATTCCACGACCATCATCTTTTACAGTAATTGAATTATCTCTATTAATAACTACTTCAATATTATGACAGTATCCAGCTAATGCTTCATCAATTGCGTTATCCACAATCTCCCATACTAAATGATGAAGACCTTTTACATCAGTTGTACCAATATACATACCTGGTCTTTTTCTAACTGCTTCTAGTCCCTCTAAGACTTGAATATCCGAAGCATCATAATGATTTGTTACTTTTTCTTCTGTATTCATATATTATTCCACCTTTTCTGTTATTTTACCGTGGTCAACAATAAAAACTTTAGCCCGATTAATAACTCTTTTTTGAATATTTTTTAAATCAGTTGTTGTAATAATAGTTTGTACATCTTTTGGTATAAATTCTATTAATTTATTTCTTTTTGTAATATCTAGTTCACTAAATATATCATCGAGTAAAAGAATAGGACTAGTCCCCTTCTCTAACCTAAAAAAAGAAACTTCTACTAATTTAAAGGCAATAATTGCTAATCGTTGCTGACCTTGTGAAGCATAATACTTCATATTTTCATTATTTATATAAAAGGAAAAATCATCTCTATGTGGCCCATATAAAGTCATTCCTTGAGCTATTTCTCTCTTTATATTATTTTTTAATTTTGATAAGTATTTTTCTTTAATATTTTCACTATTAAATTCTACTAAATCAAGATTATTTTCATAAACAATATTTAAATTACGAACACCAGCAATCTCAAAGAAAATATTTTCAATCTTCGTATTAATATAATCTAAATATTTTTTACGATATAAGTATATTTGTACTCCTCTATCTACTAATTTTTCATTGATAATATCTAAATATCTAGTATCTGAAAAACCATTAACACTAAGTTGTTTTAAATATTCATTTCTGTTTTTTAAAAGTTTATTATACTCATTTAAATAATTAACATAAAAAGGATATAATTGACTAATTTGAATATTTAATAAATTTCTTCTAATCTGAGGAGAACCTTTAATAATATCTAAATCACTAGGAGAAAACATAATAACATTCATATTAGAAATATAAGAAGCTATTTTCTTAATTTCATTTTTGTTAATGAATACTCTCTTTTTATCTTCTGTTAACTCAATTTTTAATTCTTTTAAAAAATTTTCATCACGAAGTATTCCTTGAATTCTACAAAAATTAGCTTGATTTTTAATAATATTGTTTTCTAATCCCATTCTGTGCGATTTAGTAAGTGCAAGTATATAAATACTTTCTAAAATATTTGTTTTTCCTTGAGCATTATTTCCTATAAAAATATTGATTTTATCACATAGTTTAACTTTTTCACTTTGATAATTTCTAAAATTAGTAACTTCAATTTTTGATAAATACATATAAAACCCCAAAAAAACTCATATTATCACCTTTTATATCTTTTTTGTACTCCTATACCTACATATACATTATACCATAATACAAGGCTAAAAACATAAAAAAAAGAAGTTTTTCTTCTTTTTTTTAACTATTTTTTACCTTTTTTCGTTCATTCAAAAGAGTATTTAATCTAGAAGCACGCATAATCTGATTTTTTATAGAAGCAACAGAACATTTACAGATAATTCTTTTACCATTTTTAAATTCCACATATGTAGTACCATTTTTTTCATAAACATCTTTTATCCACTTTAAAGATAACCATACACAGTGTTTATCTTCTGGTGAAGCAATCGGAAAAAAAATTAAATCTGAGCTTTCTTCGACAATTACAGGCACCTTATAATTAGCCCCTAATATTTTTTTACTTCCATCTACTCTTCCCGTATAACTACTACCAAAATATCTACAAGAATAATCCATTACTTCATAAGCAGAATCATTAATAAAATATTCATTTTCTGTTTCAATAACTCTAGTTGCATTCTTATTTACTCCCATAACAGCAGCAGTATCTTCATTTACTTCGTAATTTTCCATAATAATCTCCCCCTACAATTTCTAATAAAATTGTGAGGCTTACTATAACAGATAACTATGTCGAAAAAAGTAGAAAGAAGGAAAAAATAATAATTTATGATTAATATGTTCTAATTGGTAATACTAATTGTGTTAAACCTTCGTCTTTTTTAGATTTTAAAATAATAGGTTTTACTTCTCCAACAAAAGAAATTTCTACTTGTTCATCATCAAATGATTTTAAAGCTTCCATCATATATTTAGCTACAAATGATATTTTTAAATTTTCACTGTTATCTTTTTCTATATTCATTTTTTCTTCTACTCTACCTATTTCAGCAGAACTACTTCTAACAAATAGTTTATTACCATTAATTTCAAAAGTAACAATATTTTTTTCTTTATCACTAGTTAAAATACTAGCACGATCGATTACATTATATAATTCATTTACATTTACTTTAATAGATAACATAAATTCATCAGGTAATAAATTAGCTGTATTAGGATAAGTTCCATTAATTAATCTAGATTGAAATAAAATATTTTGATATTTAATTAATACTTTATTATTAAAGATATGTAATTCAATATTATCTTCACTATCGTCCATAATCTTAATAAATTCTAATAAGTTCTTACTAGGGATAACGATATTATAATTTTCTTCTACAGCATTACTTAATGTTAATAACTTTCTAGCTAAACGATAACTATCTGTAGAATTACATTCCATGGTATTACCTACTATTTTAAAGTTAATACCAGTTAAGATTGGTCTAGATTCATCTGTAGAAGATGCAAATGATGTTTGAGAAATAATACCTCTAAAATCACGACCAGCTAAAATTAAAGGATTTTTACTTAATTCTAAATTAATAGCAGGATATTCATTTTTATCAATACCATTTAAATTAAATTCACTATTATCAGTATAAATAGTAATTTTTAGTTCATCTATTACTTCTATATTGATAAATTCATCTGGTAATTTTCTAACGATATCGAGAATGTACTTTCCTTGAATAATAATACTACCCTCTTTTTCAATTTCCATTTCTTCTGTTTTGTCAATAAATACTTGAATGGTAATATCATTATCACTAGCTGTTAACATTAATCCTTTTTCTGTTAAATCAAATTTAATTCCAGCAAGTACTGGTACTAAATTTTTAGTAGATAAAGCTTTAGATACTTTATTAAGTCCATCTAATAATATTTCCTTTTTAATTTTTAATTTCATATTTAATTCCTTCTTTCTTATTATCTATTATTATTATTACTGTGGAAAATGTGGAAAACTTCATATTTACTTTATTTTAACACATATTTTTAAAAAATAGGTTGTGGAAAACTTTTTGATTTTTTAAACTTTATCCACATCATACTATTTCTTTCTTTAATTTTTCAATAATATTAGCTAATTCTTTATTTGTTAAAACTTCTTTTTCAATCTTTTCTACAGAGTGCATTACTGTCGAATGATCTTTTCCACCAAAGTCTATTCCTATTTTAGGAAATGATTCATTAGTAAGTTTTCTACATAAATACATAGCTACTTGTCTTGGAAATGCTAGATTTGAGCTTCTTTTTTTTGATTTTAAATCTTCAACTGATACTTGAAAATATTCTGCTACAATTCTTTGAATTCTATTAACACTATTTTTTTCACTATATCCTTTGTTTACAAAGTCTTTTAATACATCAACTGCTAAATCTAGTGTAATTTCAGCACCACCCATAATTGTGGAATAAGCAAGTAGCCTCGTAATAGAACCCTCAAGGTGTCGTACATCACTTCCTACATTAGAAGCAATATATTCAATGACATCATCAGGAATATTTTTATTAATAGACTCCCCTATTATCTTTTTCTTAATAATAGCTACTCTTAATTCGAAGTCTGGTGGAAAAATATCAGCTGTTAATCCCCAACAAAATCTAGTCCTTAAACGGTCTTCCAAAGATTTTAAATCATCTGGCGATCGGTCTGATGAAATAATAATTTGTTTATTTTCATCATATAACTTAGTAAAAGTATTAAAGAATTCGTTTTGTGTTTGTGGCGCACTTTGAAAAAATTGAATATCATCAACGATAAGTACATCAACACTTCTATATTTATTTTTAAAATAAGATACATAATCAAAATTTTTACCGTATTCATCTTTTTTATTAATTCCTAAAAAGTCTGTAATGAATTGGTCACTTGTCACATATAAAACTTTTTTACTAGAATGTTCTGTAATATAATTACCAATTGCGTGCATTAAATGTGTTTTTCCTAATCCACTATTTCCATATATAAATAAAGGATTATATAGTACTCCAGGATTTTCAGCTACTTCTAAAGCAGCAGCCTGAGCAAATTTATTAGTATTACCAACAATAAAGTTTTCAAAAGTAAATTTCTTATTTAAATTAGAACAAAAATTAGTATTTTCAAAATGATGAGTGGTATTAGTTTCTTTATTATTTTGAGTATACATAGGACTGATAGGACTATTATCTTCTTGATTATTCTTTAAATCATCTATTTCTTCCTGTGTATAAAACTCAATATCAACATTATCTCCTACTACATTACTAAGATTATTAACGATTAAATCATAATATTTAGTAGTTAAATGCTTTTTATACATTGCCATTGGAACAATAATTTTACAAACACCATTACTATATTCATAAAGTTCAGTATTTTTAAACCAAGTTTCAAAAGACAGAGGATTCATTTCGGTTTTTATGCTGTTTAAAAAATTAGACCATATTATTTTTACATTCACCTATTATCACCCCTGACTCCAGTTAATTCAAAATTGCAAGTCTTATTTTAACTTAAAACTGTGGAAAAATAAATAGGTATTTTTGTATTTTTTCTAATTCACAATTAATCCACAACTTTTTCCACAACTAAAATACATATAGAATAAGATAAATACAAACTTTTCCACATTTTAAAAAAAATTAAATTCACAGTGTGAAAAAAGTTTTAAACAATGATGTGGAAAATGTTGAAAACTATGAAAATGGACCAATTTTAAATAATTTTCCGGAAATAATTGACAAAACTATCAAAATCTTATTATAATAATGGAGATTTTATGTCTGGAGGTGGAATGAATGAAAAGAACTTATCAACCAAATAATCGTAAAATGAAAAAAGCCCATGGATTTTTTTCAAGAGTTAAAGGTAATGTATTAAAGAAAAGAAGAGCAAAAGGCCGTAAAAGATTATCTAAATAAAAATACCACGAATAGTGGTTTTTTTTGCTTTTTAAAGAAATAGGTGAAAAAATGAAAAAAAATAATATTGTAAAAGAAAGTAAAGATTTTGAAAAAGCAATTAAAAGAGGTAAATTTTATAAAAATAATTTATATATTATATATGTAATTGATAACGATTATAATAATTATCGCTTTGGAATATCAGTGGGTAAAAAGATTTCAAACAAAGCTGTTATTAGAAATAAATTGAAACGAAGATTAAAAAATATTATTGATAAATATCAAAATTTATATCAAAATCATAAAGATTATATTATAATAATGAAAAGAAGTTGTTTAGACAAAAGCTATCAAGAACTAGAAAGCAGCTTTCTTGAAATAATGAAGAAAATAACAGTAAAGGAGAATTAAATGAAATCAAAAAAAGGAAAGATATTAATAGTTTTTCTATTATTACTAACATTAACAACAGGTTGTACAAAAACATTAAAAGATGCAAATAAAAAGGTAGTAACTAATCCTGAAACAGGACAGAGTTTAACAGAAAATATTTTATGCCAACCAGAAAACAAACAAACGATTAAAACTTATGAAGAAAATGGAGTAGATTTATCAAAATATCCAAAATGTAGTGAATTTAAAATCACTAGTGGTGGCTATGAAGGTTTATGGGATAGTATTTTTGTAAAACCACTTGCTTTTGTAATTTTATGGTTTAATAAATATGTAAATAGTGCAGCATTAGCATTAATTATCACAAGTATTATTATTCGTTTAATTGCTTACCCAATCACGAAAAAAACAGCTATGCAGTCAGAGTTATTAAAAAAAGCTCAACCAGAATTAGAAAGACTTGAAAAAAAATATGCAAATAAAACAGATCAAGAATCTATTATGAGAAAAAGTCAAGAAATGACTATGATTTATAAAAAGTATAATATAAATCCAATCTCAGGTTGTATATATGGATTTATTCAACTCCCATTATTTATTGCCTTCTTAGAAGCAATTAACCGTGTGCCAGCTTTATTTGAAGAAACTTTCTTAGGATTACAACTTGGTACAACCCCATCAATTGGTTTATTAAATCAAGGAAACTTCTTATATATTATTTTAATTTTATTAGTTGGATTAACAACATATTTTTCATTTAGTTTAAATAAAACAACAGCTCAGTCTGAAAATGATCCTATGAAAAATATGACTACAATGATGACAATTATGATCTTAGTAATGGGCTTCTTTATGCCAGCAGCTTTATGTATTTATTGGATTACAACTAACTTATTTACAGTAGCCCAAAATTTAATTGTAAAAAGGAGTAAGAATGATGTTAGTAAGAAATAGATATAGTGGTAAAACTAAAGAAGAAGCAATAAACAATGCAAAAATTGCTTTGCAAGAATTAGAAAAAGATTTATACATTAAAGAAATAGAAGTAAAAAATAGCCTTTTTAATAAGAAAGTAGAAATAGAAGTTATTAGACATGACGATGTAATAGAATATATTAAGGAATATTTAAAAGAATTAATAAAAAACATGGGTCTTACTTGTAACTTAGAAGTAAAAAAGAGAGAAAATGGAGTAAACATTACAGTAATTTCTGATAATAATTCTATTTTAATTGGTAAAAATGGTAGAACATTAAATGCTTTAAATCAATTATTAAAACAAGTATTATTTAATGAAATAGGAGAGTATTTTCCATTTAATCTAGACATTGGAGAATATAAAGTAGAGCGTGAACATAAATTAGAATCTCTTGCTAAGCGTACTGCTAGAGAAGTAGCTATTTCAAAAGTAGAAGCAAAACTAGATCCAATGAATTCTTATGAAAGAAGAATTATTCATACTGCTTTAGCAGATAATAAAAAAGTAATTACAGAAAGTGAAGGCGAAGAACCTAATCGCTATGTAGTTATTAAACCAAAGGAAGATGAATAATCTTCTTTTCTTTTTATAAAAAAAATGGTAGTATATGCTATATAAAAGAGGTGTTACTATGAATGATACAATTGCCGCTATTTCAACTACTTTAGGAGTAGGTGCTATTTCTATTATTAGAGTAAGTGGAAATGATGCCATAAAAATAGTAAATAAGATATTTAAAGGTAAAAATTTAGAAAAAGTAGAAACGCATACCATTAACTATGGACATATTGTAGATAAAGATGAAATAATAGATGAAGTATTAGTATCAGTTATGAAATCTCCTAAAACTTTCACAACAGAAGATGTCGTAGAAATTAATTGCCATGGAGGTATTTCTACTACCAATAAAGTTTTGGAACTTGTATTAAATAATGGTGCAAGACTAGCAGAACCTGGTGAATTTACAAAAAGAGCTTTTTTAAATGGTAGAATAGATTTAACTCAAGCAGAATCTATAATGGATTTAATTAATTCTAAGAATGAATCTAAAAGAAAAGTAGCCATCAAAGGTTTAAATGGTTATGTTAGTAATATTATTAGAAATTTAAGACAAGAAATACTAGAGTTACTTGCATCAATTGAAGTAAATATTGATTACCCAGAATATGAAGATGCAATTGTGATGACTAATGATATCGTAAAGCCAAAGATTACTGTAATAAAAGAAAAATTAACTAAAATTATTAATGAATCTGAAAACGGTAAGATTCTAACTAGTGGTATTAAAACTATCATTATTGGAAAACCAAATGTAGGAAAAAGTAGCATTTTAAATAGATTATTAGATGAAGAAAAAGCAATTGTTACTGATATTGAAGGAACAACTCGTGATACAGTTGAAGGTTCTATTACGATTAATGGAGTATCTTTAAATATTATCGATACAGCTGGTATTCGTGAAACAGAAGATATTGTAGAAAAAATAGGGGTAGAAAAGAGTTTAAGTTTAATTAATGAAGCTGATTTAATTGTTATTGTTTTAAATAATAATGAAGAATTAACAGAAGAAGATAAGAAAATACTAACTGCTTGCAAAGATAAAAAGGTAATTGTTGTTATTAATAAAAGTGATTTAGAAAGAAAAATAAATTTAGATGATATTAAATATCAAAATATTGTTTATACAAATACAATTGATTTAAATGGTATCAATTCTTTAAAAGAAAAAATAGTAGAATTATTTAATTTAAATGAGCTTGAACAACAAGATTATACTTATCTAAATAATGTAAGACAAATTTCACTAGCAAAAGATGCATATCAAATTTTAGAAGAAGTAGATAATGGCATAAAAAATGAAGTTCCAGTCGATATGATAGAAATTGATATTAAGCGTGCTTGGGAAAAGCTTGGTGAAATAATAGGTGAAACTTACACAGAAGAATTAATAGACCAACTATTTAGTCAGTTCTGTTTAGGTAAATAAAATTATAAAAAATGTTATATAAATACAAAAATCATAATTTAAGGTCAAAAATTATTTCCCGGGAAATAATTTTTTTCTATTTCTACTAAAAAAATTAGAAATATAGTGTATAATAATTCCAGAAAAAAGAGGAAGTGTATCAAAATGGAATATGATATTATCGTTGTAGGTGGAGGTCATGCTGGTTGTGAAGCATCACTATCATCAGCTCGTCTACATAATAAAACTTTATTAGTAACAGGAAATATAAAAAATATAGCTGATATGCCATGCAATCCATCAATAGGTGGACCCGCAAAAGGAATTATTGTAAGAGAAATAGATGCCTTAGGTGGTGAAATGGCTAATAATATTGATCATAGCTGTCTACAAGTTAAAATGTTAAATACAAAAAAAGGCCCAGCTGTAAGAGCATTACGGGCACAAGGTGATAAAATTACTTATCCAAAAGCTATGCTAGAAACTATGAAAAATCAAGAAAATCTAGAGATTAAAGAGTCACTAGTAGAAGACTTAATCGTAGAAGATAATAAAGTAAAAGGTGTAGTTTTAGAAAACGGAGAAAAGATTTATGCCAAAGCAGTAGTTCTAACAACAGGAACATACTTAAAAGCAGTTATTCTAAGAGGAGCTAAAAAAACAGTTAGTGGTCCACACGGTGAAAGACCATCTAAATTTTTAAGTGATAAACTAAGAGAGTATGGATTTACGATTCAAAGATTAAAAACAGGAACTCCTCAAAGAATAGATAAAAATAGTATTGATTATTCAAAAACCAGTCTAGAACCGGGTGATAGCATTCCACATACTTTCTCATTTGATAACACACCACTTTATAAAGTAGAAGACCAAGTACCATGTCATCTAATCTATACAACGAAAGAAACACATAAAATTATTATGGATAATCTAGAAAAATCAAGTATGTATGGTGGTTATGTAGAAGGAATTGGTCCTAGATATTGTCCTTCTATAGAAGATAAAGTAGTTCGTTTTAAAGATAAAGAAAGACATCAACTATTCCTAGAACCAGAAAGCTTGTATTATGATGATATTTACATTCAAGGTTTTTCAACTAGTATGCCAGAAGAAATTCAAGATTTAATGGTTCATAGTTTGCCAGGTTTAGAACATGCCAAAATATTAAAATATGCCTATGCTATTGAATATGATGCTATAGACCCTCTACAATTAAAGCAGTCACTTGAAACAAAAGTACTTGAAAATCTATTTACAGCCGGACAAATAAACGGTACAAGTGGTTACGAAGAAGCAGCAGGGCAAGGATTAATAGCTGGTATCAATGCATCTCGCAAGATTCATAACCAAGAACCATTAATTCTTAAAAGAAATGAAGCCTATATTGGTGTATTAATTGATGATTTAGTAACAAAAGGCACCAAGGAGCCATATCGTATGTTAACATCTCGTGCTGAATATCGTCTATTACTTCGTCATGATAATGCTGATTTAAGATTAAGAGAATATGGTCACGAAATAGGTTTAATAACAGAAGAAAGATATCAAAAGTTTTTAGAAAAGAAAACACAAATTCAAGAATTAATTAATTTATTAAAAGAAAATAAAATCACTCCTACAAAAGCTACCAATGAGTATTTAACTAGTATTAATTCAACTAAGTTATTAGATGGTATTACATTATATGAATTATTAAAAAGACCAGAAATAACATTTACTAACATAAAACACTTTATAGATATTAACTATAGTGATGAAGTAGTAGAACAAGTTGAAATAATGGATAAGTATGAAGGTTACATTGTAAAAGCAAATAGAGAAGCAGAAAAAATGTTAGACTTAGAAAAATTAAAAATACCAGAAGATATAAACTATGATAATGTTCATAACCTAGCTAGTGAAGCAAGACAAAAATTAACCCAAGTAAGACCAACTACTATCGCACAAGCTTCTCGTATTAGTGGTGTTAATCCTGCTGATATTTCTATATTAATGGTTTATTTAAAAAAGGAAAAAAGAATATGAATTTAGATTTATTTATAGAAGAAACAAAAAAATTAGGCATAGAATTAACCAGTCAACAGTTAGAAAAATTAAATCAATTTTATGAATTATTAATTTCATGGAATCAAAAAATGAATCTAACTAGAATAATAGAAAAAGAAGATGTTTACTTAAAACATTTTTATGATAGTCTAACACTTAGTAAAGTAATAGATTTAAAACAAGACTTAACTTTATGTGATGTTGGTAGTGGTGCTGGATTTCCAGGAATTGTTTTAAAAATTTGTTTTCCTAATTTAAAAATAACTTTACTAGACTCTCTTCAAAAAAGAGTAAATTACTTAAATGAAATAATAAAAAAATTGGATTTAAAAAAAATAGAAGCTATTCATACTAGAGCAGAAGATTATGCCAAACAAAATCGTGAAAAGTTTGATATTGTAACAGCAAGAGCAGTAGCTAATCTTAAAATATTATCAGAATTATGTATTCCAATGGTAAAAGTAAATGGTTTATTTATTGCAATGAAAGCAAATATTGAAGAAGAAATTGAAAATAGTACGGAAATAATAAAAAAATTAGATAGTAAAATAGAAAAAATAGAAACCTTCTATTTACCAATTGAAAATAGTATTCGTAATATTATTATGATTCAAAAACAAAAACCAACTAATAATTTGTATCCAAGAAGAATAGAAAAAATGAAATAAAAATAAAAATAATAAGGAGTCAAAAAGCCTAAATTTGACTTTTTTTCTTGTAAGAGTGTAAAATTATGATATAATGTTTATAGAATAAAAGAGTAGAAAGAATGAAAAGAGGGTAATTATGGATAGAGAAGTTGTAGACTTATACCTAGATGATATTATTCCTAACCGTTTTCAACCACGTGAAGTTTTTAATGAAGAAGCATTGAGAGAACTATCAGCTTCTATTAAAGAACATGGAGTAATTCAACCAATTATTGTTAGAAAAATTGGCGATAAATATGAAATTATAGCTGGAGAAAGAAGATATAAAGCATCTACTATGGCTGGATTAACTAAAATTCCTGCAATTATTAGAAATTTAGATGATAAAGAGGCTTCTAAAGTAGCATTACTAGAAAACTTACAAAGAAAAGACTTATCAGCAATAGAAGAAGCAAGAACATATCAAAAAATTCTAGAATTAGACTCTATGACACAAGAAGAATTAGGTCGTACTATGGGAAAATCTCAAGCAGCTATTGCCAATAAAATGCGTTTATTATCTTTACCAGATGAAGTACAAGAAGCATTATTACAAGATAAAATATCAGAACGCCATGCTAGAAGTTTATTAAATCTAGATACTAGTGAAGAACAAATCACAATGTTAAGAAAAATTATTTCAAACCGTATGACTGTAAGAGAACTTGATAATGAAATTAGAAATATAAAAGGAGAAGTTACTAGTCCATCTGTTATGGCACAAGATAATATTGCAATTGTTGAAGAAAGTGGTCCTAAAGTAGAAGTTAGTAAACCAGACATAAATCCTATTATTAGTGAACCTAAAGAAGAAGAAAATGATGATGATTGGTTTAATATACCATTACCACCTCCTAACCCTATTGAAAGTTTAGAGGAAGATGAAATAGAAGAAGAACCAGTTAAGATTGTGAATGTAGAAAGACCAAAACAACCTGAGTCAGATTTTAAAATGATAGATGAACTATTAAAATCTACTAAGACATATAGTTTAGAAGATATCGTTCATGAATTAAAGAATGTAGCAGAGAAGTTTAATAAAAAAGGATTCCATTTAAATTTAGAAGAAAAAGACTTCGAAAACAATTATCAAGTCATCATTAATATTGAAAAAGATAAATAAAAAGTAGAAGTTCTACTTTTTTTTTCGAAAAACATTTCATAATTAACTATTATTTGTTAAAATAGAATGGTACAAAAGAAAAGGTGGTAGTATGGGGAAGATAATTTCATTAGTAAATCAAAAAGGTGGAGTAGGAAAAACAACAACAAGTATTAATCTTTCTGCATCACTGGCATATTTAGGAAAAAAGGTATTATTAATAGACCTTGACCCACAGGGTAATACAACGACAGGGGTAGGTATTAATAAAGGCGATATTACAAATAGTGTACATGAGGTATTAACTGGTAAATGTGAAATAACAGAGGCAATTATTAAAACTAAATACAAAAATCTTTATGTTTTACCAGCAACAATTAACTTAGCTGGATTAGATATGGAATTAATAGAAAAGAGTAAATCAAGTCAAGGATTTGCCAAAAATGCACAGTTAAAAACTTACTTAGATCCTATTAAAGACTTATTTAATTACATTATTATTGATTGCCCACCATCACTAGGACTAATTACAACCAATGCTCTAACAGCATCAGATTCTGTAATTATTCCTGTTCAATGTGAATTCTTCGCTCTAGAAGGTATTACTCAATTGTTAAATACTATTATGTTAGCACAGAAAAATTTAAATCCAAACCTTGATATTGAAGGTGTTTTACTAACAATGTTAGATTCAAGAACTTTATTAGGGTTAGAAGTTGTAGAAGATATAAGAAGATTCTTTAAAGAAAGAGTATACAACACTATCATTCCAAGATTAATAAAGTTAACAGAAGCTCCTTCACATGGAAAACCAATATTAGCTTATGACCCAAAACATAGGGCAACAGAAGCTTATATAAATTTAGCAAAGGAAGTGATTGCAAGAAATGGAGACATCTAGAAGAAAAGCTCTAGGTAGAGGCCTAGAAGAATTATTCAATAATGAACCAATGGATTATGAAAAAATAGAAGAAAAAATAGTAGAGACAGCTAACAATGAAGAAATTGTAGAAATTCCTTTATCAGAATTAAGAAGTAATCCTTATCAGCCTAGAAAAAACTTTGATGATAATGCTCTACAAGAATTAGCAAATTCTATTAAAGAACATGGTGTATTTCAACCAATTATTGCTAAAAAAAGTATCAAAGGCTATGAAATAATAGCTGGTGAACGACGCGTAAAAGCATCTATTCTAGCCGGAAAAACTACGATACCTGCTATTATTCGTGATTTTTCAGATCAAGATATGATGGAAATAGCTCTTTTAGAGAACTTACAAAGAGAAAATCTAAATGCTTTAGAAGAAGCAATGGCTTATAAAAAGTTATTAGATGAATTACATTTAACTCAAGAATCTCTTGCTGAAAGATTAGGAAAAAGTAGAAGTCATATCACAAATATGTTAGGATTATTAACATTACCAGAAGAAGTAAAAGATATGATTATGGACGGAAAAATTTCTATGAGTCATGCCCGTGTCCTAAGTAAAATAGACAACAATGAGAAAATAAAAGAATTAGCTGATAAAATCATAGTAGATGGCCTAAGTGTTCGTGAAATAGAAGATTTATCACATACAGATACAACGATTGAAAAGAAAAATACACAAGTAAGACATGATACGAATCGTAATGAGTATAAGGTAATAGAGGAAGAATTATCTGAGAAATTAGGAACAAAAGTAAAAATTAAAAATAATAAAATGGAACTATATTTTGCTAATTCTAACGATTTAAATAGAATCTTAGAAATTATAGGACTAGATAACTAATGTTAGAAAAATTTTTAATTCCTCAGGTATATTTACCAATCATATATATATGTGTAGCTATTTTAATCAATGGTATCTTAGTTAATATTGTAGAAAAAGTAGTTGCCAAAAAACAAGAAAACTTTTCCAAAAATAGCTACGCCTATAAAAAATCAGAAACTTTTAAAGTGCTATTAAAAAATATCACAAAATATACTATTATTATATTTTTAATTCTAGCAATCTTGACAGTATACGGTGTTGATGTTACATCCGTATTAACAGGATTAGGAATTGTAGGAGTTGTTTTAGGATTAGCTTTACAGGATTTAGCAAAAGATATTATTGCTGGATTTAGTATTATTTTTGAAAATCAATATGCTATTGGTGATACAATTTCTATTAATGGCTTTAAAGGAGAAGTTATTTTTCTAGGATTAAAAACCACAAAAATTAAAAATTATGAAGGCCAAGTAAAAATAGTTGCTAATCGTAACGCTACTGAAGTAATTAATTATAGTATGGAAAACTCTTTAGCAATTGTTGATATTGATGTAAGCTATGAAGAAGATAATGAAAAAGTAGAAAAAGTATTAACAGAACTTGCAACAGAATTAACGAAAACTTTGCCTAAACTAAAAGGTAAAGTAGAATTATTAGGTATTCAAGAATTAGCATCTAGCTCTGTGAAATATCGTATGATTGCTCCTACAGTTTCAATGGAACATTTTGAAATAGAAAGAAAAATCAGAAAAGAAGTAAAAGAAAGATTGGATAAAGAAAATATTAAAATTCCATATCCACAATTAGAGGTGCACCATGGAAATTAAAGAATACAAACTAGGTGATAAAGTTATCATGAAAAAAGGGCACCCATGTGGTGCTAATCTTTGGGAAATTGTAAGACTAGGTGTAGATATAAAAATAAAATGTCTAAATTGTGGAAGAATCGTTATGATACCAAGAATCGAATTTAATCGAAAATTAAAAAAAGTAGAAAGTAGTGAAATTTAGTCTATGAGAGAGAAGAAAAAATTAAAGCTGAAAAAGTTTTACTTACATCCAGTAACTACCTTTATTTTATTAACTTTTTTAGTAATGATACTAAGTGGAATTTGTTCTTTATTTCAAATGCAAGCTACTTATTCGACTTTAAATCCCACTACTGGTGAATTAGAAAAAACATTAGTTACAGTAGAAAATTTATTTGGATTTAATGGTTTAAAATATATCATAAGTAATGCTGCTAAAAATTTTATAAGTTTTACAACATTAAGTACCTTGTTAATATCATTAATAGGCCTAGGAATTGCGCAAGCAACTGGATTAATAGATACTTTTATTAAAAGAGTATTAGTAAAAATTGATAATAAAAAAATAACCTTTATAATCATTTTCCTAGCAACTATTTCTAGTTTAATCAATGATGTTGGTTATGTAATTTTAATACCAATTGCGGCCCTAGTATTTCTAAAAAATAATAGAAACCCAATTGCTGGTATAATAGCTGCCTTTTGTGGAGTAGCATTTGGTTATGGAGTAACCGTTTTTGTTGGCTCTATGGAAGTAAATTTGGTTTCTACTACTGAAATAGCGGCAAGATTAATAGATAAATCTTACCATGTAGCCTTAACATCAAATTTAATTATTATTATAGTAACTTCTATTATTTTATCAATTGTTGGTACAATCATTATAGAAAAAATAATTATTCCTAAATTAGGTAGATATAAAGATACAAACGATTTGGCACGAACTCATGAAATAGAAATAATTGAAAGTGTTGAAGAAGCAGAACAAAGAAAACTAGCAGAAGAAATTCATGAAAAAAAAGGCATTAAATATGCAATGATAACATCTATCATCTTTGCTTTATTCTTTATTTATTCTTTAATTCCAAATTTACCATTTTCGGGAATGTTACTAGATATGACTGAGTATACCTATCTAGATCAAGTATTTGGTGCCAATTCTTATTTCCAAGATGGATTTACTTATATGGTATCTCTATTCTTTATTGCAACAGGAATTGCTTATGGAATAGGTGCTAAGACCATAAAAAATGATAAAGAGTTATTAGTAGATTCTAGTAAATATATGGTAGAAGTTACAGCTCTAATACCAATGGTATTCTTTGCTACTCAATTTATAGCAGTTTTTAGAAAAACGAATATTGCGACAATTTTAACCGCATGGTCTGCTAACCTGATTAATAGTTTGAACTTTTCGGGAATTCCATTAATTATTATGGTAGTGATAATCTTTGCTTTAGTTAACTTATTTAATACAACGCCAACTGCTAAATGGACCATATTAGCTCCAATTGTAGTCCCTAAATTAATGCAAGCTAATATTTCTCCAGAATTCAGTCAATTTATATTAAGAGCAACAGATTCTATGACCAAAGGTATTACGCCACTTTTAACTTATTTCGTTATTTTTGTAGGGTATTTAAATATTTATAATTCTAATAAAAGAAGACCAATTACTATAGGTAGAGCACTTAAATTAATTACACCATACTGTATAATTATTAGTCTAGTTTGGCTAGCTATTATCTTATTATGGTATGTAACAGGTTTACCAATTGGCACTCATATATACCCAACACTATAAAGGCAACAGTTGTTGTCTTTTTCTATGAAAAGTGCTAAAATATAAAACATAAAATTAATTGAGAGGAGATTATTATGGGATTAACGGCTGGAATCGTTGGACTACCAAATGTAGGAAAATCGACATTATTTAATGCAATTACCAAAAAAAATATCTTAGCTGCCAATTATCCTTTCGCAACTATCGAACCAAATGTTGGAGTAGTTACTGTACCAGATGAGAGATTAGATATCTTAAATGATATGTATCAACCTGCTAGATTAATACCAACAGCATTTGAGTTTACAGACATTGCGGGCTTAGTAAAAGGAGCTAGTCAAGGAGAAGGATTAGGTAATAAATTTTTATCACATATTAGAGAAACAGATGCTATTGTTGAAGTAGTAAGATGCTTTGAAAACAGTGATATTATTCATGTAGAGGGAAAAGTAGATCCAATTCGTGATATTGAAATTATTAATTTAGAATTAATACTTGCTGATTTAGAAAGTATTGGTAATCGAATAGAAAAAATTGAAAAGAAAGCAAAAGCTGGAAAAGATAAAGATGACTTAGTCGAATTAGAGGCTTTAAAGAAAGCAAAATCAGCACTTGAGAAAAATCAGTCACTAAGAATGGTTGACTTTACGAAAGAAGAAAAATTAGCGATAAAGTCTTATAACTTTTTAACATTAAAGCCAATTATCTATATGACTAATATCAATGAAGAAGAAGTATCAACTGAAGATAATGAATATGTAAAAAAAGTAAAAGAATATGCTGCTTTAGAAAATGCTAAAGTAATAAAAGTATGTGCTAAAATTGAAGAAGAGTTAAGTCAATTAGATGATAATGATCGCAAAGAAATGCTATTAGCTTTAGGAATTGAAATGAGTGGTTTGGATCAATTAATTAAAGCAACCTATGATTTACTTGGATTAGCTACTTATTTTACAGTAGGAACTGATGAAGTAAGAGCATGGACTTTTAAAAAGGGCATGAATGCAAAAGAATGTGCTGGTATTATTCACTCTGACTTTGAAAAAGGTTTCATTAGAGCAGAAGTAATGTCTTATGAGGACTTAATAAAATGTGGAAGTGAATTAAAAGTAAAAGAAGCAGGTCGTGCTAGATTAGAAGGAAAGGATTACATTATGCAAGATGGTGATATTTGCCATTTTAGATTTAATGTATAAGCTAAGTATGGAATTAGGATTACACAATATAAAATATGAAAAAAATTTTGATGGGGAAACATTAACTATGTTTGTTTCAAATAATCAAGAACCATTAGGAATAATTCAAATAGAAAAAGAGTTAATTGATTTTGAAGACATTGATTTTGATAAAGTAGATTTAGATAGTTTATTAAAAACAGTTGAAAAAGACCCCAGTTATTATTCCCAAAAAGAACCTTTTTCTCAAACAATAATGATTGAAACATTCTCTAAAAAAGATCAATTAACAGATTCTATCAAAACAATTCAAAATGATCATAATAATGTGTTAGCTCAAATATCTGATTATCTATCAACATTAACTGGAATAAAGCCAACTTTTAATAGAAATGATGATCAAGACGATATAGCTACTAGTGTAGATTTTAGTGCTCGTGTTTCTACTGATTATGATATAATAAAAAGGGTAATTGAAAACTTAAATATGAAGAATATTGACTATGAGGAAGAAATAAAATCATTTCACAGATAAAAAGGAGAGAAAAAATGGAAAATAAAGTATATTCAAAAGTTTATTTTTGGTTATTTATTGGTTTATTAGTAACTTTCTTGACAGGAATTTATACAGCTACCAATAAAGATGCACTAGCAGTAATCTTTACACAAGGTTTTTACTGGATATTTCTTTTAATAGAATTAGGTCTTGCAATATTCCTATCTGCTAGAATACATAAAATGCAGCCAACTACTGCTAAAATTAGTTATTTACTATATACCTTCTTTAGTGGGTTAACATTTTCATCTATATTTATAACTTATAAATTAGAATCTATTATTTTAGTATTTGCTATCACATCAGTTTTATTTTTAATCTTCGCCATTATTGGTTACTTTACGAAAATAGATTTAAGTAAAAT
This sequence comes from uncultured Mycoplasmatota bacterium, assembly GCA_900542735.1. Lineage (GTDB taxonomy): Bacteria > Bacillota_I > Bacilli_A > RF39 > UBA660 > Alloscybalousia. Next base: position 48,897 of record UQOS01000004.1, read on the forward strand.
AGGAACTTTCCTATTAATGATATTAATTGGTGTAATAATCTGTACGATAGTAAATATATTTTTACAGAATTCCACTTTTGATTTAATATTATCTATTATTTGTATAGTTGCATTCTTAGGTTTTGTTGCTTATGATGTTCAAAAAATAAAATATTTAAACGGTTTTATGCTAGAAGATAATTTAGCAGTTATGGGTGCATTTGAATTATATTTAGATTTTATTAATATCTTTATTGACTTATTAAGAATTTTTGGAAATTCTGACGACTAAATCACAAAAATCTTGGTAAAAAATAGAAAAAAGCATTTACAACAATGCTTTTTTTTGTTATATTACTAGCGAGTATGAAATGTACTCCTTGCTAGCAATAGCCAAAAGACCAAAAGGAGGTGTAGAAAATGAGAAAGTATGAAATTATGTTTATCGTAAAACCTGATTTAGAAGAAACAGCTATCAAACAAGTTGCTCAAGATATGAAAAGTGTTTTAGAAAACAATAATGCTAAAGTATTAGAATTAAAAGAAATGGGTCAACGTGACTTAGCTTACGAAATCAATAAATATAAAACAGGTTATTACTTCTTATTTACTATTGAAACTGAAAATTTAAATGCTACTAAAGAATTTGATCGTTTATCATTAATCAATGAAAACATTCTTCGTCATTTAATAGTAAAAGTAGAAGACTAAGAGAGGTAATATATGAACAAAGTAATTTTAATCGGAAGATTAACAAGAGACCCAGAATTAAGATATACTAGTAGTAATATCGCAACAGCATCATTTAGTTTAGCTGTTGATAGAAATTTCACCAATCAAAATGGAGAAAGAGAAGCAGACTTTATTAATATCGTTGTTTGGAGAAAACAAGCTGAAAATTGTAAAAACTATTTAACAAAAGGTAGTCAAGTAGCAATTGATGGTCGTATTCAAACAAGAAGTTATGACGGTCAAGATGGACAAAAGAGATATGTCACTGAAGTTGTGGCTGACAATGTTCAATTTTTAGGAACAAGAGCTAATAATATGGATACAAATTCACAACCAGCATTCAATGATAATGCTACTCCTTATGATTTTGCATCTACAAAAGCTCCAGCACAAAATACAACTGATGTATCTAATGACCCATTTGCAGATTTCGGTTCTTCTATTGAGATAAGTGATGATGAATTACCATTCTAAAGAAGGAGGAAAGAACATGGCAGAATTCTATAAGAAAAAGAAAAAAGTTTGTTACATGTGTACTGGAAAAGATATCAATTATAAAGATGTAGAAACTTTAAAAAGATATACTAACGATAAAGGTAAAATTTTACCAAGAAGAGTTACAGGAGCTTGTGCTAAACATCAAAGACATATAGCAGAACAAATTAAACGTGCTCGTGCAATTGCTTTATTACCTTATACAAAATAAGATGGCTATCGTCATCTTTTTTCTTTTGTTTTTAAAAGAAACTACCAAATAGATAGGTTATAAAAATACATATCTTCTAAATAAAAAAATGACAGATACTATATTTTGTAGTATAATACTAGCATAGATTGGAGTTAGTATGCAAATTGAAAATAAAATAAAAAAAATCATTAAAAAAAGTAAAAATGTATTTGTTGTAGGTCATAAAAATCTAGATTTAGATGCAATAGGTGCTTGTATTGGTGTTAGTCAAATAGCTACACATTTTAATAAAAATAGTTATATCATTATAGATGATGAAAAAAATGAATTAGGTGTTGCGAAACTATTAACGGAACTTGATGATAAAACAATTCTAATAAAAAGCAAAGACATTCCTAAATATCATTATAAAGATAGTATTTTAATAATCGTTGATACCAACAAAGCTCACTTACTTCAAAATGATCAAATTATTCATTATTTTAATCATATTATTATTCTAGATCATCATCAAGAATCAGATCAAACCATTCCAAATACCATTCAAATCATTAATGAAAAAGCATCAAGTGCTTGTGAGATAGTAACCGGTTTAATTGAAAAATATCAAGTAAAGTTAACTCCAACAACGGCTACTCATATATTAGCAGGAATTGTATTAGATACTAATAATTTTATTGTAAAAACTACACAAGAAACATATTTATCAGCATATTACCTAACTAAACAAGGTGCTAATCCTAAAAAAGTGCAGTCATATTTTAAACAAGATATCAAAGAATATTTAGAAAGACAAAAAGTAATTTCTAAAGTAAAAGTGATTCATGACAAATATGCCCTAATAGTAGCTCCTGAAAAACAACAGTATAAAAGAGAAGAATTAGCTAAAATTGCCGATACTCTATTAAGATTTAAAAATATAGAAGCATCATTTGTTTTAGGAAACCGTATAGATGGTGGCATAGGTTTAAGTGCTAGAAGTGAAGGAAGTATCAATGTAGGAGAAATTGCTGAAAATTTAGGCGGTGGTGGAGATAATCATGATGCTGCAGCTCAAATTAATAATGGCAAGACTTTAACAGAAGTATCATTAGAATTAATAGATTTACTAAAATAGGAGGAATATCATGAAAGTTATATTTATAAAAGACTTAAAAAAACAAGCAAAAAAAGGTGATATTAAAGAAGTAAAAGATGGTTATGCTGAAAACTATCTAATTAAAAATGGGTATGCCATTCAAGTAACAGAAAAAAATATGGTTCAAGTAAAAAAAGAGAATGACATGAAAAAACAGGAAGAACAAGAAAAAACAGTAGAAGCTAAAAAACTAAAGGAAGAATTAGAAAAACTAACTTTAGTATTTAAAGTAAAAACTGGTGACCATGATAAAGTTTTTGGTAGTATAAGTGCTAAACAAATCAAAGAAGAATTATTAAAAAAAGGCTATAAGACTGATAAAAAACAAATAGAATTAACAAGCCAATTACAGTCATTAGGCTATCATAAAGTATCTATTATTTTATATAAAGATATTAAAGCAGAAATAAAGGTCCAATTAGCAAAGTAAAGTAGGTGGTAACATGGCAATTAAGACAATTCCCAATGATATTGTAGCAGAACAGTCTGTATTAGGAGCAATGTTTTTATCTCCCTTAGCTATTGAAAAAGCAACCGATAAATTATTTGCTAAATCCTTTTATTTAGAAAAACATGGTATTATTTTTCAAGCTATTGTAAATTTACATGATAAAAAAATTCCAATTGATCTAACTACAATCACATCAGAACTAACACAAACTAATAAATTTAATGAAGTAGGTGGTATTGAATATTTAACTGAGTTAATGAATACAGTACCAACTGCTGCCAATGTAGAATACTATATTCAAATCGTAGAAGATAATTATATGCTAAGAAGTGTAATTGATACTTCTACTGACATTGCAACCTTAGCCTATGAGCATAATGGTGAAGTATCTGATATTTTAGACCAAGTTGAAAGTAAAATTGTTGGTATTATTAGAAATCGTCGTTCTTCAGAATTTAAGTCTATTCAAGAAGTTTTAAATGAAGTACAAGTGAATTTAGAAAAATTAGCTTCTTCTAAAGGTGATGTTACCGGAATCCCAACTGGTTGGTATGAACTTGATAAGTTAACATCAGGTCTACATGAAAATCAATTAATTATTTTAGCGGCCCGTCCTGCTATGGGAAAAACTGCCTTTGCCTTAAACTTAGCAACTAATGTAGCAATTAATACAGATAAAACAGTAGCTATCTTTTCACTAGAAATGGGTGCAGAGCAGTTAGCAAACCGTATTATTTCTTCTTTAGGACAAATAGAAGGAACCAAACTAACAAGTGGTAATTTAGTAAATGATGACTGGAAAAGAATCACAGAAGCAAAAAGTCAATTATCACACGCAAAACTTTATATTTCTGATGATGCTGGTGTAACAGTTGGTGATATTAAATCAAAATGTCGTCGCCTAGCAACTAGTGAAGATGGTCTAGATTTAGTAATCATCGACCACTTACAGCTATTAAATATGGGCGGCAACTATGGAAATAATCGTCAAGCTGAAATTACTGATATTTCAAGAAGTTTAAAGAAAATGGCTATGGAATTAAAAATCCCTGTAATTGCCTTAGCTCAGTTATCTCGTGGTGTTGAACAAAGAGAAGATAAAAGACCCAAAATGAGTGACTTGCGTGAATCAGGTTCCATTGAACAAGATGCCGATATTGTTGCTTTATTATATCGTGATGATTATTATCAAACTGCAAAAGAATTAGGAGAAGCTCCTGATCCAAGTTTAAGTGAATTAATTATCGGAAAACATCGTAACGGTCCAACTGGAAAAATTGATTTATTATTTAGAAAAAGTACCAGTACATTCTTAAATTTTATAAAAGATAACAAGGGTGAAGAAAATGGATAAGAAAAATATATTAATAGTAATAATTGTCTTCTTACTATCTTGTCTTCTATTAGTAATAGGTAGTAATCCTAATACTTTATCTGCTAAAATACTTGGATTAGAATCTAAAATAGAAAGTCCTAGACAACTATATAATGTTTATTTAGCAGGAAAATCAATTGGCATCATAGAATCAAAAGAGGATTTAGAAAACTATATTGATGAAAAACAACAGGAATTAAAAAATAAATATCATGTAGATAAAGTATATGCTCCTAATGATTTAGATATTGTGAAAGAAATTACTTATGATAATAAGATTTCAACAGTAGAAGAAATCTATAAGAAAATAGAAAATATTAAAGGAGCTTCTTCTTTTACGATTGATGGTTATAAAATTTATATTAAAGGAATAGAAAAGAAGAATGAAGATGGAACTACTACCACAACAGATGATGTAACACTATATGTTCTAGATAAAGATATTTTTACCAATTCTGTTACAAAAACTATCACTGCTTTTATTGATAATGATACTTATGAAGCTTATTTGAATGATAATCAAAAAAAGATAGAAGGTAACGATACTGGAACCATTATTGAAAATTTATATATTCAAAATACGATTACGATTAAAAAAGATCGTATACCAGCTGGAGATAAAATATATGAAACAGAAGAAGAATTAAGTAAATTTTTACTATTTGGTACAACTGATGAACAAGAAACTTATATTGTAAAAGCAGGAGATACCATTGAAGAAATATCGAATAATAATAAACTATCAACAGAAGAATTTTTAATAGCCAATACTAACTTTAAAACAGCCCAAGATTTATTATACCCAGGTCAAGAAGTAAAGTTAGGATTAATCTCCCCAAAATTTGATTTAGTAGAAGTAGAACATGTTGTATCTCAAAAACCAATTAAAATGGAGACTATCTATAAAGATGATGATACCCAGTATGTAGGTTATGAAAAAGTAGAGCAGGATGGTAAAGATGGACTAGCACTTGTTACTGAAAAGATTCAATTAGTAAATGGTGAAATTCAAGATACTGTTCAAGCAAATAGTGTTATCTTATCACCATCAATTAATAAAATTGTAGTCAGAGGTACTAAGCGTTATTCATCTAGCAGCTTAGGTCCGAATGTTGATGTTCCTGTTGGTATTGGTAGTTGGGTATGGCCTACTAATTCGCCATATACAATATCAAGTTATTTCTCATGGCGTTGGGGTAAACATCACGATGCTGTTGATATTACTGGTAGTGGTTATGGCTCTCCAATAAAAGCAGCCAACAATGGTATTATCGTTCAGTCAGGTTATACTTCAACCAATGGTAATTATATTATAATAGCTCATCAAAATGGTTATTACACTATGTATGCCCATATGGCAGCAAGATATAAACAAGTTGGAGATATAGTCATGGCAGGTGATCAAATAGGTACAATGGGAAATACTGGTTTTGCATATGGTGTTCACTTACACTTTGGTTTATATAATGGTTATCCATTTAGAGGAGGAGTAGCGATAAATCCGCTAAACTTATATCAATAATGAAAGTAAAAGTATTAGCAAGTGGTTCTAAAGGAAATAGTACATTAATTAGAACCAGTGAAGTAAAAGTCTTAATTGATATTGGAATTAATTATCAGACTCTAGCTTCAGAGTTAGAAAAACTAAACCTAACGCCAAATGATTTAGATGCTATCTTAATTACTCATACACATAGTGACCACATAAAAGGATTACAGGTATTAGTAAAAAAGACAAATCTAAGAGTATATGCCTTAGAAGAAATGTTAGAGGAATTATCAAAAAAGATTCCTCTTGATAACATTTTTATTTATGAAAATCCTTTCGAAATAGGAGATTTAAAAATTAATATTATCAGAATTTCTCATGATGTAGAAGGAGTAGGATTTATTATTGAGCATCGTAATCATTCTCTAGTCTATATCACAGATACCGGTTATATCAATAGAAGATATTTACCTCTCATGACCAATAAAGATGTCTATATTATAGAAAGCAACCATGATGAAAAAATGTTAATGGAAGGTCCATACCCCTATATTTTAAAACAAAGAGTAATTAGTGATAAAGGCCATCTTTCTAATAACACAGTAGCAGAATATTTACTAGAAATAACTGGAACAAATACCAAAAAAATAGTGTTAGCACATATTAGTGAAAAAAATAATACCGAAGAATTAGCTATTTCCACAACCAAAAATCTATTAGAAGAACATGGTATTTATAAAGATATTGTGGTAGCAAGGCAATATGAATCTTTAGAAGAAATAGAGGTATAAAATGATTAAAATAATATGTATTGGTAAATTAAAAGAAAATTATTTAAAAGATGCCGAACAAGAGTATTTAAAAAGATTAAAAAAATATACACAAATAGAATTAATTGAATTACCAGATTCTAATATAGATGATGAAAAAATAGCGTTAGAAAAAGAAAAGAATCAAATACTAAAGTATATAAAACCAAAAGAATATCTAGTAACCTTAGAAATAGAAGGAAATCAGTTATCATCACTAGCATTTGCTGATAAAATTGATAAAACCTTGATAACTTCTAGTGATATTACCTTTTTAATAGGTGGCTCTTATGGAATACACCCAAGTATTAAAGAAATGTCAAACTATAAATTATCTTTTTCTAAGATGACATTTCCTCATCAATTATTTCGTATTCTGTTATTAGAACAGTTATTTAGAAGTTATAAAATTTTAAACAACGAAAAATACCATAAATAGTGGTATTTTTATTTTAAATAAGTATTGATTCTTTCAATTTTTTTCTGTAAAGGAACATAGTTTTCATCTTTACCTATAAAACTAATATGATTATCAGTAAGATTTTGAAATACATTATCTTTATTATTACGAATTTTTTCAAGTCTATAAATAGCTTTTTCTATATCACTATCTGCTTCTAACTCTAAATCTAGACTAGTTAGAAAAGAAAATAAATATTTAATACTAACAACAGGATCAGATTGTAAACTATTTATCAAAATCGTTTCATCAATATCAAATGGTAATTCTTCTTTTAATATCTTTTCTTGAATATATTGAATATCGATAGCTTTTCTATGATCAACCAGACTAACACCTGTATCTAGAATAAAGAAATCAAGAAAGTCATTATAAATATTTTCAAAGTCGATAAATTCTAATAAATCAATACTTTCATCATCAAAATTCTCTTTTAAATATCTTCTAGCTAAATATTCAAAGAAAAATCCCTCTAATTCCATTAAATAATAATGATTGCTTATTAAACTATTAATATCATCATTTTTAAGCATAATGGCATGCCCCATTTCATGAATTAAGGAAATAAAATCATTTATAGTATTGTTTTTTAAAATATGAATATAAGGAGTATAAATAGGATATCTAAAGGGAATTGTTTCTCCAGCAAGAGAATAATCCTCATAACTAAAATGAAGTAAGTTCTTTCTTTTTAAAATATATTCTTCAAATAAACTTAAATATTTTTTATTTGGTAGCCATTTAAAAAAATCATAGCTCATCTCTACAATCTCATCATCAGTTAATCCTATAATAGGTAATATATTTTCATCTTCGTATGGTTTTAAATTACGAAACTCTAATGTAGCACTTAGTAATGTTTCCGTAATATATTTAGGAATATTTAAATAACTTTTATATATTTTAGTTGGTAAAAATCTATTTTTATCTTTGTAGAAAATAAAAGTAGGAGAAGGAGATTCTAATTTATTTTTATCTAACAGATAATTTTTCATATTTTCCAGCTGATAAATGCGATATTCACATTCATTTTTTTCACTAGAATTAAAAATACTAATTTGTTTATGTAATTTCTTATATTCCTCAATATGTTTATCAAACAGAGAAACACTCCATCTGTACTCCATAAAAATTCTCCCTTTCAAATAATTTCCTGTATTATACCACATAAACTAAAAAATAATATCTTTTATTTTCTGAATATGACCAAATAGTCACTAGAAAAGAAAAGGAATAGTGTATAATAAAAAAGAAAGGAACCTAATTATGAAAATACTAATGATAGAAGATGACGAAGCTATTCGTACGGGATTAAAATACTATTTAGAACAAGAAAACTTTGAAGTAATAGAAACAGATAATGGAAAAGATAGTTTAAAAATATTAACAGATGAAGAGATTTCTATTTGTCTATTAGATGTGAATTTACCCGATATAAATGGTTTTGATTTATTTAAAAAGCTAAAAGAAATAAAAGATATCCCAATTATCTTTTTAACAGCCAATGATTTAGAAACTTCAATCGTAATGGGATTAGATATGGGAGCAGATGATTATGTTACCAAACCATTTAGAGCACGAGAGTTAATTTCAAGAATTCATAATGCATTAAGAAAAAAAAGGCAAGGAACTACTAATATAATTCATTTTAAAAATATTACTGTAGACTTAAATGGCGCTAGAGTTTTAAAAGATAATAAAGATGTTTTCCTAACAGCACTAGAGTATAAAATTGTTTTAACATTCTTTTTAAACCCTAATGTTATTTTTACGAGAGAAAAAATACTAGCAGATATTTGGGATGTTAATGAAGAATATGTAAACGATAATACTCTAACGGTATACATTAAAAGAATAAGAGAAAAATTAGAAAAAGATCCAACTAATCCTAAAATTATTGTAACCGTAAGAGGAATTGGTTATAAATTAGGAGAAGAAAATGCTAAGAGATAAAGAAAATAAAAAACTATTACTGTTTCATAGTATCATTCTGTTATTACTAATCTTTTCTTTAATTACATTAAAAATAGAACTAAATATAATCTTACTGGTAACCATATTCTATCTAATCACGATTATCATTACTTGGTACCATTTATATAAGAAAAATAAAAAAATAAAAAATCTATCTACTTATATGAATAATATCTTAAACAATAATTATTCACTAGATATTAGAGATTATGAAGAAGGAAATTTAAGTAATTTAAAAAATGATATCTATAAAATGACAGTAAAACTAAAAGAACAGAGTGATTTAAGTCAAAAAGAAAAGAAATATTTAGAAGAAGTATTATCAGATATTTCACATCAGTTAAAAACACCACTTACTAGTATGTATGTAATTAATGATGTTTTATTATCTGATAAAAAGATAGATGATTCCAAAAAACAAGAATTCTTAATAAAAAACAGAAAAGAATTAGAAAGAATTGAATGGTTGGTAACTTCACTTTTAAAAATGTCTCGTCTAGATAGTGGTAGTGAAAAAATTATACCTAAGGAAACAAAACTTGATGATTTAATTAGAAAAACAGTAACGCCACTAGAAATCCCTATTGAACTAAAAAATCAACACCTAATATTAGATTATGATAAGAATATCAAATTAAATATTGATCTTAATTGGACTACAGAAGCTCTAATTAATATTTTAAAAAATGCCCACGAACATACCAAAGAAAACGGTACGATTCAAATAAAAGTAAAAGATACTGTCATTTATACCGAAATAGAAATCATAGATACAGGAGAAGGAATTTCTACTACTGATTTACCACATATTTTTGAACGCTTTTATAAAGGAAAGACAAATAAAGAAAGTATTGGAATAGGACTTAACATGGCTAAAAAAATCATTAATTTAGAAAAAGGCGATATTAAAGTAATTTCTAATTCTAATGGCACAACTTTTAATATTAAATTCTATAAGCAAATTATTTAGTGACAAAATTGTAAGAAGAAAAGTCACTATTTAGTAATATATTCTAACTATAATGGTAGTTGTAAGGAGGAAAAAATGGAAATTTTAAAAGTAAAAAATTTATGTAAAAACTATGGAAAGGGAAATACTTTAGTAAAAGCCTTAGACAACATTAGTTTTAGTGTAGAAAAAGGAGAATTTGTAGCAATTGTTGGAGCATCAGGAAGTGGAAAAAGTACCTTATTACATCTATTAGGAGGAGTGGATCATCCAACAAGTGGGGAAATTATTATAGATGGTGAAAATATTTATAAATTAAATGAAAATAACTTAGCTATTTTTAGAAGAAGACAAGTAGGATTAATCTATCAATTTTATAATTTAATTCCTATTTTAAATGTAGAAGAAAATATTACCTTACCTATTTTATTAGACGGTAGAACGCCAGATAAAGCTTATCTAAAAGAGTTAATAGATATTTTAGGCTTAAAAAATAGAATCAATCATTTACCAAATGAATTATCAGGAGGACAGCAACAAAGAGTATCGATTGGTAGAGCACTTATGAATAGACCAGCTTTACTTCTAGCTGATGAACCAACTGGTAACCTAGATTCTAAAGCTAGTCATGATATTATGGAATTATTAAAAATGTCAAATGAAAAATATAAACAAACAATTATTATGATTACTCACGACTATAATTTAGCTTTAAATGCCAACCGTATTATTACGATAGATGATGGAAAGATTATTTCTGATGAGAAGGTAAAGTAATATGAATATTTTAAATAAATTAACACTAAAGCATTTAAAACTAAATAAAAGAAGAACGATAGTTACTATTATTGGTATTATCTTATCTACTTCATTAATGGTAGGAATCGGTTTACTTCTATCAACTATGCGTGAAAATATGATAGATATGGTAATAGCAGAAAATGGAAATAGACATATGACTATCTATGATATGAATCAAAATGAATATCATAAGTTAACTCAAGAAAAAGAAATTCAAAAAATAGAATTAGCAGAAGAAATAGGGTATGCTGAATTAAATAATTCTATAGAATACGCTTACTCTTATATTAAAGTAATTGGTGCCGATAAAAACTATTTAGATACAATTACCCTAAGTGAAGGTAGATTACCAGTAAATGATAAAGAAATTATTATCAAAAGACTAAATAGTAATTTAAATGTAAAACTAGGAGATACCATTACCCTAGAATTAGGAAAAATAATTTCAGAAGAAGAAAATATTGTAGACGATTTATTAGAAGAAACTCCAATTACTTTTGAAAAACAGGAAACAAAAACTTATCAAGTAGTAGGTATTATCGATAATGACATTAATCAATTATATTCAGATTATGGTATTTATTTTTATACTTATCAAGATAGTATGAAAACAGATTCTATTACTGCTAACATTCTTTTTAAAAATGTAAAAGATGCTAGAAAAAATATAGAAGAAATTACTGACAAACTTCATTTAGAAGATGAAAATGTAGCGATTAATGAATCCCTTTTAAACCTATATGGTTCTAGTCGTTACTCTAATTTAGTATCATCATTATTAAATACAATGATAATTATTTTAGTAATTCTATCAATTGGGTGTGCTATCGTAATTTATAATTCTTTTGCAATTAGCGTTATGGAAAGAAAGAAACAATTTGGCTTACTTTCTAGTATTGGAGCAACAAAAAAACAAATCCGAAAAACCGTTTTCTTTGAAGCCTTTGTAGTAGGCCTAATTGGAATTATCTTAGGTATCATTGGTGCCTATATTGGAATTGGTGTCGTATTATTAATCATTAATAAATTATTGCCAGGAGTTTTTGGAAATGGTTGCGAGTTAAAATTGGTTACTTATCCACTCTTTATTATTATACCTATTATATTCATGATAATTACGATTTTAATATCTGCATTCATTCCTGCCAAAAGTGCTAGTAAAATCACGCCAATTCAAGCAATTCGATTAAATGATGATATTAAAATAAAAGGAAAAAAGTTAAAAACTCCTAAAATCATTCGTAAACTATTCGGTATGGAGGGAGAAATTGCCCTAAAAAATATGAAACGAAATAAGAAAAAATATCGTATTACGATTCTTTCATTATTCGTAAGTATTGTTTTATTTATTGTTTTCTCTGGGTATATGAAATATGCTTTATCAGGAATAGATAGTTATACAGAATTACCAAATTATGATGCCATTTTAAGTTACTATTTAACGAGTGAAAATAGAATAAGTGAAAAAGATTACTTAGAAGAAATAGCTAAAAACACGGATATTAAAAAGCTATTTCAATATCATATTTATCATTTAGTTACCGATACCAATTTAAATAAAAAAGAATACTATAATGATAAATTCTATGAATTAGAACAGACTTCTATTGCTAGAATGGACAATGTGTTATTACTACAGGTAAATGATAAGACCTATCAGAATATGTTAAAAGCAATTAATAAGAAAGAAATAAAACCAATCATTTATAACCATTATGAAAAAATAACTTATGCTAATAATAAAAGAAAAAGTTATAGTATCAATAAATATACTTCTAACTTGAAAGAAAGTATCAATTTGTGTGAAACAAAATATGTTAGTGATGACGAAATATACAAAGACTGTAAGTATAAATTAAATAACTATTATATAGCAGATATTGATTTCTTTGGAAACGATTTAATTAATGATAACAATTCATTAATAGTAATAGTACCCTATAATTATTTCAGTGATTTAACAGATTTTAATGATGGAGAAGAAACAGGTAACTTGTTTAAATTAGATGATGATAAAAACTTACAGAGTAATTTAGATGAATTAGAACAGAAATATGGTATTTCTTACAACTATAATAATCTAAAAGAAAATTTTAAATTAACTAGAAATCTTATATTCTGTGTAAAATTATTAGTATATGGTTTCGTAGTATTAGTAACTCTAATAGGTGTAACAAGTGTCTTTAATACCATTAACACAAGTATTCACTTAAGAAGAAAAGAATTTGCTATGTTAAGAAGTGTAGGTTTGTCTAGTCATGGATTTAATAAAATTTTATTATTTGAAAGCCTATTCTTTGGATTAAAATCATTATTATATTCTCTACCAGTTAGTCTAGGTATTATCTACTTATTATACTTATCATTTACGAATATGACAGATTATGATAGAATCCTAATTCCATATAAGAGTATTTTAATAGCTGTAATTGGAGTATTTATTATCATATTAATTTCTACCGTCTATGCAACAAGAAAAATAAGACATGAAAATATCTTAGAAGCAATTAGAGAAGAAAATATTTAAAAGACCATTCGGTCTTTTTTGTATGCAATAGGTTAACTTTTAACATAAAATCAAAAAATTTACATATAATTAACTTATCTTAAGGTAAGGGGATTTTATGTTAGTATTTCAAAAAAGATTAAAAGAAACAAGAAAAGATAGAGAATTAACACAAGAAGAATTAGGAAAAGCTATCTATGTAAGTAAGCAAGAAGTATGTCTATATGAAAGTGGTAAAAGAACACCACCTATAGATGTATTAATTAAAATAGCCAATTTTTTAGAAGTAGATTTCCTATGGTTAATTGGTATGGAATTAGAATTTCCAAAAGCAAAAAATCGTATTGTGAGTTTATCTGATGAAGATATTAAAATCATAGATGCTTTAAAGAAAGACAGTACACTCTATGAAAAATTCTTAATGGATCCAGATAGAGCGATTACAGATATTACGAATCATTTAAAAAAGTAATAAACCGACAATATTTTTAATATCATTTATCTATGATAGGTATAGGTGATGATATGTTAAAAATTGTAACCGATATTTTATGGAGTATCGCTATTGTTTTTTTACTAGGTGGTGGACTATATTTTAGTATCAAACTAGGTTTTCCACAATTAAAGTTAAGGCCTTTATTTAGTGGATTCAAAACTGATGATAAGACAAATGTATCACCATTTAAAAGTCTAACTATGTCACTTGCTGCTAGAGTAGGAGTTGGTTCTTTAGCAGGAATTGCATTAGCTATTTATATAGGAGGTCCAGGTACCATTTTTTGGATATGGGTAACAGGCATCATCACTTCTATTAATGCTTTTTGTGAAAGCTATATGGGTGCTAAATACCAAGTAAAAGATGGTAGTTCTTATCAAGGAGGACCTTCTTTTTATATTGAAAAAGGCTTACATAGTAAAAAGTTAGCAGTTATTTATTCTATTTTAATTATCATAGCGTATATTGTTGGCTTTATGACGATACAAGCTAACACAATTGCAACTTCACTACACGAATATTATAATTTTGAGCCTATAATAATAGGGATTATTCTAGCTATTATTTCTTTTATATCTATTATGAAAGGATTAAATAGTATTGTAAATATTACGAGTAAATTAGTTCCTTTAATGGGATTAGGTTATATTTTATTAAGTATTATAGTAATTATTCTAAATATACAGAAACTACCAGCTACTATTATGACGATTATAATGAGTAGTTTTAATTTAAAATCTGTAACATCAGGAGTAATATCTACTTTTATCATTGGAATTCAAAGAGGTGTATTTTCAACTGAAGCAGGACTAGGAACAGGTTCAATTGCCTCTTCTTGTTCTCATTCTAAAAATAAAATAGGACTAGGTCTTATTCAAATATTAGGTATTTATTTTACAGTATTTATTGTTTGTACATCTACTGCACTAATCATTCTAACATCAGACTATACGAAATTAACATTTGAGAATATGAATGGAATAGAATTAACTCAATATGCACTTAATTACCACTTAGGAAAAGTAGGCATCTTAGTTTTAATCATTTCTTTAATATTTTTAGCTTATTCTACAATTATAGCTGGTTACTATTACGGAGAAAGTAGTCTAAAATACCTTCGAAAAAATGTAACACCATTTCAAATTAATCTTCTAAAAACAGTAACCGTCTTATTACTAGTAATAGGAAGTATTACTAGTCCAACCCTACTTTGGAATATAGTAGATATTTTAGTAGCAATTCTAGCAATTATTAATATGTATTCTTTACTAAGACTAAGACGAGAAATTATAATTGATTATAAAAAACGAAAATAATTAAAAGCTATCTTGTTTACCAAAAGAGAATATTATATAATTTAGTTATAAAAGAATAGATTTTAAGTATGTAACTTAGGGACGATATGTATTTAATTATTGTCCTTTTATTATATGACTATTTTGAATATTTAGAATTTCAAAAAAGTTTAAAAATATCTTTTTATTTAATTTGCAAAATACCTTTATTTTACTAGTTAAAACACCTATTTTAATGTACTCTAAGTTACATACTTAGAAACTAAGATAGGAGTTATTTATGAGTAAGGGTAAGAAGATTTATTTTTTAGTATTATTA